>NZ_JABWRM010000035.1:0-10619 GCF_014268955.1 Pseudomonas sp. RW3S2
ACTGCCGACGAACTGGAAGCCCTGGCCGAATCGGCCCAGCGCAGCCTGTCGCTGGGCGATGGCCCGCTGCTGCGCGCTGTGCTGGCCGATCTGCCGGATGGCAGCCAGCGCCTGCTGCTGGTGATCCATCACCTGGCGGTGGACGGCGTATCGTGGCGTATCCTGTTCGAAGACCTGCAACTGGCCTTCGAGCAACTGAGCAGCGGCAAGCCCCTGGCCCTGCCGGGCAAGACCAGCTCGCAACGCGACTGGGCCGGCGAACTGCAACGCGCTGCGCAAAGCCCGCGCTTGCAGCAGTCGCTGGACTTCTGGCGTACAACCCTCGAAGGCGCCCACGACAGCCTGCCGTGCCAGCGCCCGGAAGCCACCAATCGCAACTGTGACGGCGTGACGGTGCACAGCACACTGGATGCCGAGCAGACCCGGCAACTGCTGCAGCAGGCGCCCGCCGCCTACCGCACCCGTATCAACGACCTGTTGCTGACGGCCCTGGCCCGTGTGATCTGCCGCTGGACCGGCTACGACCATGCTCTGGTACAACTGGAAGGCCATGGCCGCGAAGACCTGTTCGAACACCTCGACCTGACCCGCAGCGTCGGCTGGTTCACCAGCGTGTTCCCGGTGCGCCTGACCCCGGCGGCAGGCCTGGGCGACTCGCTCAAGCAGATCAAGGAGCAACTTCGCGCGATCCCCGATAACGGCCTGGGCTTCGGTGTGCTGCGTCACCTGGGCGACGCCTCGGTGCGCGACACCCTGGGTGCGCTGCCGACCCCACGCATCACCTTCAACTACCTCGGTCAGCTCGATGCCAGCTTTGCCGACGAGTCGCCCGCCTGGCTGCCCGCCGGGGAAAACCGTGGCGCCGAACATTCACCCGAGGCGCCGCTGGACAACTGGCTCAACCTCAACGGCCAGGTGTTCGATGGCCGCCTGCAGATCAGCTGGACCTTCAGCCGCGAGCGCTTCGATGTCGCCACGCTGCAGCGCCTGGCCGAGGACTACCAGCGTGAGCTGGTGGCGTTGGTCGGCCATTGCTGCACGGCCGGTGTCGCCGGCGTGACACCGTCGGACTTCCCCCTGGCCGGTCTCGATCAGGCCCAGCTCGATGCCCTGCCGGTGGCAGCGCAGGCGATCCAGGACCTCTACCCCCTGTCGCCGATGCAGCAGGGCATGCTGTTCCACAGCCTCTACGAGCAGGCCAGCGGCGACTACATCAACCAGATGCGTGTCGACATCGATGGCCTCGACCCGCAGCGCTTCCAGGCGGCCTGGCAGGCCACGGTGCAGGCCCACGATATCCTGCGCACCGCCTTCGTCTGGGAAGGCGATCTGGCCCAGCCGCTGCAGGTGGTTCGCCAGCAGGTCGAGGTGCCATTCAGCGTCCATGACCTGCGTGACCTGGACGCGCCAGCCCCGGCCCTGCAGGCCCTGGCCGATGCCCAGCGCCAGCAGGGCTTCGAACTGGCCAGTGCACCGCTGTTGCGCCTGCTGCTGGTGGACCTTGGCCAAGGCCGTCACCACTTCATCTACACCTATCACCACATCCTGATGGATGGCTGGAGCCACGCGCAGGTGCTGTCCGAAGTGCTCCAGCACTACAACGGCCAGGCACCGGACGCGCCACGCGGACGCTACCGCGACTACATCGACTGGCTGGCTCGCCAGGATCAGCAGGGCAACCAGGACTTCTGGCGCGCGCAACTGGCCGAACTGGACGAGCCGACCCTGTTGGCCCAAGTGTTCCGTGGCGCCACGCCGGCCAGCGATGAGCAGGCCCACGCCCAGCACGACCAGGTGTTCGATGCCCAGCGCAGTGCGCGCCTGGCGGCGTTTGCCCGCGAGCAGAAAGTCACCCTCAATACCGTGCTGCAAGCGGCCTGGGCGCTACTGTTGCAGCGCCACCAAGGGCAGCAGACCGTGTGCTTCGGTGCCACGGTGGCGGGGCGCCCGTCGGAGCTGGCCGGGGTCGAGCAGCAGGTCGGTCTGTTCATCAACACCTTGCCGGTCGCGCTGACCCTGCACGCCCAAAACAGTGTCGCCAGCCTGCTGCAGGGCCTTCAGGCGCAGAATCTGAGCCTGCGCGAGCATGAATACACGCCGCTGTTCGACATCCAGCGCTGGGTCGGGCAGGGTGGTGAAGCCCTGTTCGACAGCCTGCTGGTGTTCGAGAACTACCCGGTGTCGGACGTGCTGCAGGCGCGTGCGCCGGATGGCCTGCGCTTCGGGGCGATCGACAACCTCGAACAGACCAACTACCCCTTGACCCTGCTGGTCAACGCTGGCGCGCAACTGAGCCTGCAATACAGCTTCGACCCGCAGTGCTTCACCCCGGCACAGATCGCCGGGCTGGCGGCGCAACTGGCGCAGATCCTCGACGCCCTGGTCGAAGATGCCGAACGCCCGCTGGGCGAGGTCGACAGCCTGCCTGCGGCCCTGCGCCGCCAGGTGCTGCACGATTGGAGCGGGCAGGTCGGCCACGACCTGAGCTGGCTGCCGGTGCACCGTCAGTTCGAGGCCCAGGCCCAGGCGCAACCACAGGCCATCGCCGCCGTCCATGGCGCGCAATCGATCTCCTACGCCGAGCTCAACCTGCGCGCCAATCGTCTGGCCCATGGCCTGATTGCCCAAGGTGTGGGGCCAGACCGCCTGGTGGGGCTGTGCCTGGACCGTGGCCTGGAAATGCTGGTCGCACTGCTGGCCGTGCTCAAGGCCGGCGGCGCCTATGTGCCACTGGACCCGGACTTCCCCGAAGAGCGCCTGGACTACATGATCCAGGACAGCGGCATCGGCCTGCTGCTGACCCAGCCCCACCTGGCCGAACGGCGCACCCTGCCTCAGGGCGTACAGCAGATGCTGCTGGCAGCGGAGTCGGATGCGCTGGACGCACTGGCGACGCATGACCCGCAGGTGGCGGTGGCTGACGACCACCTGGCCTATGTGATCTACACCTCCGGTTCCACCGGGCGGCCCAAGGGCGTGATGGTCCCGCACCGGGGGCTTGGCAACTTCCTCGACAGCATGGCGGCAGCGCCAGGGTTGCAGGCCCACGACCGGGTGCTGTCGCTGACCACCTTCTCGTTCGATATCTTCGGTCTGGAAATCTTCCTGCCGTTGGTGCGCGGCGCACGTGTGGTGCTGGTGGATCGCCAGGCTGCACGCGATCCCGAGCAACTGCTGGAGGTGGTGCGCGAGCAGGCCGTGAACGTGGTGCAGGCCACGCCGTCGACCTGGCGCATGCTGCTCGACAACCCACAGGCCGAGCTGCTGCACGGTTGCCGCATGCTCTGTGGCGGTGAGGCGCTGGCGCCGGAACTGAGCCTGCGCATGCTCGCCCTGGGGGGCGAAGTGTGGAACCTGTACGGCCCCACCGAGACCACCATCTGGTCGGCACGCAGGCGCCTGGACGCCGCACAGCCGGCACCGCTGCTGGGCGAAGCCATCGGCAACACCACGCTGTTCGTCGTCGGTCCCGACCTGCAACCGGTGGCGCCGGGCGTGGCCGGTGAGCTGCTGATCGGCGGCGAAGGCCTGGCCCGCGGCTACCACGGCCGTGCGGCACTGAGTGCCGAGCGCTTCGTACCGCATCCGTTCGCCGACGACGGCTCGCGGCTGTACCGCACGGGTGACCTGGTGCGCCACCTGGCCGATGGCACCCTGGAGTACCTCGCACGCCTGGATCATCAGGTGAAGATCCGCGGCTTCCGCATCGAGCTGGGCGAGATCCAGGCCCTGATGCAGGACCATCCGCAGGTCCGCGAGGCCGTGGTGATTGCCCGCGACGGCGCGGGCGGCGCACAACTGGTGGGCTATGTGGTGCCTCTGGAGGTAGGCGAGGCGGGCAGCGACGGTCTGCGCGAGGCGCTGCGCCAGAGCCTGGCCGAGCGGCTGCCGGCCTACATGGTGCCGGCGCATATCCAGGTGCTTGAACGCATGCCGTTGACCCCCAACGGCAAGCTCGACCGCAAGGCCCTGCCCGCCGTCGACGCCAGCGCTGCACGCCAGGCCTACCAGGCGCCACGCACGGATCTGGAGCGCCAGGTCGCCGAGGTCTGGCAGCAGGTGCTGCAACTGGAGCAGGTCGGTGTGCACGACCACTTCTTCGAGTTGGGCGGGCATTCGCTGCTGGCCGTCAGCGTGGTCTCGCGCCTGCAACTGGCGCTGGGCCTGAAGCTGTCGCCGCAGTTGGTGTTCCAGGCCCCGGTGCTGGAGCAGTTCGCCGAGGCGCTGGGCCAGGCAGGTGGGCAGGTGGTGGATGAATCGAAATTGAGCAAGCTCGAATGGCTGCTTGACGAAATGGAGGAAGTTTGATGGAAACCCAAGCAGCCCTGAGAATTGCGCAGCGCTTCATTACCCTGCCGCTTGAAAAGCGCCGCCTGTACCTGGAGAAGATGCTGGCGGAGGGGGTGTCCCCGGCCAACCTGCCGATCCCGCAGGTGCAGTCGGCCTTCGAGACGCTGCCGGTGTCCTACGCCCAGGAGCGCCAATGGTTCCTCTGGCAGATGGACCCTGGCAGCACCGCCTATAACCTGGCGACCGTGCTGCGTCTGCGCGGCCACCTGGACATCGACGCCCTGCAGCGCAGCCTCGATTGGCTCGAGCAGCGCCATGAAAGCCTGCGCACCCGCTTTGCCGAGCAGGACGGGCGCCTCAGCCAGCGTATCCTGCCGCCCGCAGGACTACCCCTGGCGCACGAGCAACTGGTTGCCGGCACCCCGGGCGATGCGGCGCTGGATGCCCGCATCAAGGCCCGGGTCGAAGCCCTGACCCAGCAGGTGTTCGACCTGTTCGACGGCGCGCTGGTGCGTGCCAGCCTGCTGAAGGTGGGTGAGCACGACCATGTGCTGGCCATCGTCCAGCACCACATCATCGCCGACGGCGCCTCGATCCAGATCATGATCGGCGAGCTGGTGCGGGCCTACGGTGCATTCAGCCAGGGCCAGGCCCCAGCGGCAGCGGCGCTGCCGATCCAGTACGCCGACTATGCGATCTGGCAGCGGCACTGGATGGAAGCCGGCGAGCGCGAGCGCCAGTTGCACTACTGGCGTGAGCAACTGGGCGGCGAGCAGCCGTTGCTGGCGCTGCCGGGCGACCGTCCGCGCCCGGCGGTGCAGAGCCTGCGTGGCGAGCGCCTGGAGGTGAGCCTCGATGCCGACCTCAGCCGTCAATTACGCAGCCTGGCCCAGGGGCAGGGCGCGACCCTGTTCATGCTGTTGCTGGCAAGCTTCCAACTGTTCCTGCACCGCTACAGCGGCCAGCACGATATCCGTGTCGGGGTGCCGGTGGCCAACCGCAACCGCCCGGAAACCGAGGGGTTGCTCGGCTTCTTCGTCAACACCCAGGTGCTGCGCGCCGAGATCGACGGGCAGCAACCGTTCCGCGCCTTCCTCGAGCAGGTCAAGCACACCGCGTTGCGCGCCCAGGAGCATCAGGATCTGCCGTTCGAGCAACTGGTCGAAGCCCTGCAACCGCAACGCAGCCTCAGCCATGCGCCGCTGTTCCAGGTCATGTTCAACCACCAGCGCAGTGCCCCGGCGCGCGGCCAGGCCCAGGCCGCGCCGGGCAGTGACCTGCGCGTCGAAGGGGTGGCCTGGGACAACCCCACCGCGCAGTTCGACCTGACCCTGGAAACCCATGAGTCCGACGACGCGCTGATCGCCGCCTTCACCTACGCCACCGACCTGTTCGAGCGCGGCACCGTGCAGCGTCTGGTCGCCCACTGGCAAACGCTGCTCGCGGCCATCGTCGCCGAGCCTGACCAGCGTTGCGCCGAACTGGCGCTGATGAGCGCCGCCGAAACCGAGCAGGTGCGCCTGCGTGCCCAGGGGTCGCAGGTGGTGCATGCCGATGCCCGCCCGGTGCACCTGCAAGTGCAGGCCCAGGCCGAGCGCACGCCCCAGGCCGTGGCCGTGGTCTGCGCCGGGCAGCAGTACAGTTATGCCGAGCTCGACGCGCGGGCCAATCGCCTGGCCCGTGAACTGATCGCCCGTGGCGTCGGCCCCGAGGTGCGCGTGGGCATCGCTGCCGAGCGCAGCCTGGAACTGGTGGTGGGGCTGCTGGCCGTGCTCAAGGCCGGTGCGGCCTATGTGCCGTTCGACCCGGCCTATCCTGCCGAGCGTCTGGCCTACATGTTCGACGACAGCGGCATCGGCCTGCTGCTCGCCCAGCCGGCCCTGCTGGCGCAACTGCCGTTGCCGCAGGGGCTGGACGTGCTGGCGCTCGAGTCGGCGACCGCTGTGGAGGACGCCGATTTCATCGCCCCGCAGGTCGCGGTGGACGGTGAGCACCTGGCCTACCTGATCTACACCTCCGGCTCCACCGGCCAGCCCAAGGGCGTGGCGGTGCGCCATGCCGGCCTTGGCAACCACATGGCGTGGATGCGCGAGTGCTTGCCGCTGACGGCCGAGGACCGCGTGTTGCAGAAGACCGCGATCAGCTTCGATGCGTCGGTGTGGGAGTTCTGGTTGCCGCTGATCTGCGGCGCGCGCCTGGTACTGGCGGCGCCGGGGCAGGATGAGTCGCTGGCGCAACTGTGGGAGCAGGTTCAGGCGCACGGCATCACCGTGCTGCAATCGGCGCCGTCGCTGTTGCAGGCGATGCTGCCCCAGGCACGTCCCGAGCAACTGGCCAGCCTGCGCACCGTGCTGTGCGGCGGCGAGGCCCTGAGTGCGCAGTTGTGCGCACAGCTGCGCGAGCGCTGGCAAGGGCGCCTGATCAACCTCTATGGCCCGACCGAGGCGACCATCGACAGCACCGCGTGCGAAGTCCCGGCCGTGCTGGCAGGGGCGGTAGTGCCGCTGGGCACGCCGATCGACAATGCCAGCGCCTATGTGCTGGGCGAGGCGTTGCAGGTGTGTCCGGCGGGTGCTGCCGGCGAGCTGTGCATCGGTGGCGAAGGCCTGGCACGCGGTTACCACCAGCGCCCGGCGCTGACCGCCGAGCGTTTCGTGCCCGATCCGTTCTCCAGCCGACCCGGCGCGCGCCTGTACCGCAGTGGCGACCTGGTGCGCCAGGCTGACGACGGGGTGATCGACTACCTCGGGCGCATCGACCATCAGGTGAAGATCCGCGGCCTGCGCATCGAGCTCGGCGAGATCGAGGCGCGCCTGGTCGCGCTGCCGGGTGTCCGCCAGGCGCTGGTGCTGGCGCGTGAGCAGCAGTTGCTGGCCTACGTGGTGCCCGAGCCGGGCCAGGACGAGCAGCTGGCTGGCGCCCTGCGCGAGGCGCTGCAAGGGCAGCTGCCTGCCTACATGGTGCCCAACCACCTGTTGCTGCTGGACGCGTTCCCGCTGACCAGCAACGGCAAGCTCGACCGCAAGGCGCTGCCGTTGCCTGAAGCCAACGCGGGCAGCGAGCAGGTCGCACCGGCCAACGACCTGGAGCTGCGCCTGCACGCGCTGTGGCAGGACGTGCTCAAGTGCCCGGCGTTGGGCGTGACCGACAACTTCTTCGAGCTGGGCGGCGACTCGATCGTCTCCATCCAGCTGGTCAGCCGTGCCCGCCAGGCGGGTATTCGCTTCACCCCCAAACAACTGTTCCAGCACCAGACCATCCGCGCCCTGGCCCAGGTCGCCGAGGTGGGTGGCCAGGGGCTGGTCATCGACCAGGGTCCGGTGCACGGCAGCCTGCCGCTGCTGCCGGCCCAACAGGCGTTCTTCGCCGCGTTGCCCACAGAGCCTGCGCGCTGGAACCAGTCGGTCTGGCTCAAGCCCGCGCGCGCCCTGCAGGTCGAGACGCTGGCCGCAGCCCTGAGCCAACTGGTGAACCACCACGATGCCCTGCGCCTGTCGTTCGGCGCCCAGGGCGCACACTTCCGATCCCCAGAGGCGATGCAGGCGCTCTACCAGCAGTCGGCCTTGCTGTGGCAGGCCGAAGTCGAGGACGACACTGCGCTGGAGGCCCTGGCCAACCGCGCGCAGGGCAGCCTGGCGCTGGAAGACGGTTCGCTGCTGCGCGCGGTACTGGCGCAGCTCGCCGATGGCAGCCAGCGCCTGTTGCTGGTCATTCATCACCTGGTGGTCGACGGTATTTCCTGGCGCATCCTGTTCGATGACCTGCAACAGGCGCTGACGCAACTGGACGCCGGCCAGCCGTGCGTCCTGCCGGCCAAGACCAGCTCGCTCAAGGCCTGGGCCGAGCGCCTGGCGGCTGCGACCGAGGGCGAGATGCGCGGGCAGATGGCCTATTGGCAGACGGCACTGGCCGGCGCACCGCGCGACCTGCCGGTGAACGACCCGCAAGGCTCGCTGGCCAACGCCCTGGCCCACACCGTGCACACCCGGCTGGATGCCGAGACCACCCGGCGCCTGCTGCAAGAGGCACCGGCGGCCTATCGCACCCAGGTCAACGACCTACTGCTGACCGCCCTGGCACGGGTCGTGGCGCCCTGGTGCGGTAGCGACAGTGCCTTGGTCCAGCTTGAAGGCCATGGCCGCGAGGAGCTGTTCGACGACATCGACCTGACCCGTACCGTTGGCTGGTTCACCAGCCTGTTCCCGGTGCGTCTGGACCATTGCGCCGACCTGGGCGGCGCGATCAAGCGCGTCAAGGAGCAACTGCGCGCGGTGCCCGACAAGGGCCTGGGCTTCGGCGTGCTGCGCTACCTTGGCAGCGCCGATGATCGTGCGGCGCTGCAGGCGCTGGCGCAGCCGCGTATCACCTTCAACTACCTTGGCCAGTTCGACGCCAGCTTCGACCCGCAACAGGCATTGCTGCGCCCCAGTGGCGAGGCCCGTGGCCGCGAGCAGGGCGACACTGCACAACTGGGCAACTGGCTGACCCTCAATGGCCAGGTGTATGACGGCCAGTTGAGCCTGAGCTGGACCTTCAGCCCGCAGATGCTCGAAGTCGCCACTGTGCAAGGCCTGGCCGATGCCTACCGCGAGGCACTCAGCGCCCTGGTCGAGCACTGCACCGAGGCTGGCCACGCCGGGCTGACCCCGTCCGATGTGCCGTTGGCCGAGCTGGACCAGGCCGGCCTGGATGCGCTGCAACTGGACGCCAGCACGGTCGAGGACATCTACCCGCTGTCGCCGATGCAGCACGGCATGTTGTTCCACTCGCTCTACGACCAGGCGGGCGGTGACTACATCAACCAGATGCGCGCCGATGTGCAGGGCCTGGATGTGGCGCGCTTCCAGGCCGCTTGGCAGGCCACCGTCGAGGCCCACGCGATCCTGCGTACGGGGCTGCGCTGGCAGGGCGAGCTGACCCGGCCGCTGCAGGTGGTGCAGCGCCAGGTGCAGGTGCCGTTCAGCGAGGTGCGCTGGGACGGCCAGGTGCCGGACAACGCACGGCTCGATGCCTTGGCACGCGAAGCCCGTGAGCAAGGGTTCGACCTGGAGCAGGCGCCGTTGCTGCGCCTGTTGCTGGTGGGCAACGGTGCCAACAGCCATCACCTGATCTTCACCAGCCATCACATCCTGATGGACGGCTGGAGCACCGCCCAACTGCTGGGCGAGGTGCTGCAGCGCTATGCCGGGCAGGCCATCGCAGCGCCGTCCGGGCATTACCGCGACTACATCGGCTGGCTGCAGCGCCAGCCGGCGCAGGCCCGCGAGGCCTTCTGGCGCCAGCAATTGAGCGGTCTGCAGGCCCCGACCTGGCTGTCGCGTGCCTTGCCGGCGCCGCAGCCTGGCGGGCAGGGCGGATATGCCGATCATCATGCTGGCCTCGATGCCCAGGCCATGGAGCGCCTCGGCGCGCTGGCGCGCCAGCACAAAGTGACGGTCAACACGCTGGTGCAGGCCGCCTGGCTGTTGCTGTTGCAGCGCTATACCGGGCAGCGCAGCGTGTGCTTCGGCGCCACCGTGGCGGGTCGCCCGGCTGAGCTCAAGGGCATCGAGCAGCAGATCGGCCTGTTCATCAACACCCTGCCGGTGATCGCCGCGCCCGATCCGCAGGGGTCGCTGGCGCAGTGGTTGCAGACGGTCCAGGACGTCAACCTGGCTCTGCGCGAGCACGAGCACACACCGTTGTTCGAAATCCAGCGGTGGGCCGAGCAGGGTAGCCAGGGCCTGTTCGACACCTTGCTGGTGTTCGAGAACTACCCCATCGCCGAGGCCCTGGAGCAGGGTGGCGATCAGAGCCTGCGTTTCAGCGCGGTGCGTGCTCACGAGCAAAGCAACTACCCGCTGACCCTGGCGGTGGCCGCCGGGCGTGAGCTGACCCTGCACTTCAACTACGACCGCACGCAATTGCGCGACAGCGCCGTCGAAGGCGTGGCGCGTCACTTGCTGCACCTGCTGGAGCAGTTCTGTACCGACGCTCAGGCACCGTTGCACCAGTTGACCTTGCTGGAGGGCCGTGAACGGACCCGCATCGAACGGCAGTGGAACGCCAACGGCCTGGACTTCGATCGCAGCCAGTGCATCCACCGCCTGATCGAAGCCCAGGTACGTCGCACGCCGCAGGCGTTGGCGGCGATCTGGGGCGATGAGCAACTGGACTACGCCACCCTCAACGCTCGCGCCAACCGCCTGGCCCGCCACCTGGTGAGCCTGGGTGTCGGCTCCGAAGTGCGGGTCGGTGTGGCCTTGCCGCGCGGCATGTCGATGCTGGTGGCGCTGCTGGCAGTGCTCAAGGCCGGTGGCGCCTACGTGCCGCTGGACCCGGACTATCCG
>NZ_JABWRM010000036.1:0-3466 GCF_014268955.1 Pseudomonas sp. RW3S2
CGCAGATAGGGGTTTTGCGAAATGAATCTTGACGATGACCTACTCTCACATGGGGAAACCCCACACTACCATCGGCGATGCATCGTTTCACTGCTGAGTTCGGGATGGGATCAGGTGGTTCCAATGCTCTATGGTCGTCAAGAAATTCGGTTGCCAGTGCGTCTTTGCAGACACGCCAGCCAATTCGGATATGTGATCTTTGTGAGTCGCTTCGAACTTTCGGTTCGTGTCGTCTTCACCACCGCAATCTGCACAGCAAATTGCTTGGGTGTTATATGGTCAAGCCTCACGGGCAATTAGTATTGGTTAGCTCAACGCCTCACAGCGCTTACACACCCAACCTATCAACGTCGTAGTCTTCGACGGCCCTTCAGGGGATTCAAGATCCCAGTGAGATCTCATCTTGAGGCAAGTTTCCCGCTTAGATGCTTTCAGCGGTTATCTCTTCCGAACATAGCTACCCGGCAATGCCACTGGCGTGACAACCGGAACACCAGAGGTTCGTCCACTCCGGTCCTCTCGTACTAGGAGCAGCCCCTCTCAAATCTCAAACGTCCACGGCAGATAGGGACCGAACTGTCTCACGACGTTCTAAACCCAGCTCGCGTACCACTTTAAATGGCGAACAGCCATACCCTTGGGACCGGCTTCAGCCCCAGGATGTGATGAGCCGACATCGAGGTGCCAAACACCGCCGTCGATATGAACTCTTGGGCGGTATCAGCCTGTTATCCCCGGAGTACCTTTTATCCGTTGAGCGATGGCCCTTCCATACAGAACCACCGGATCACTAAGACCTACTTTCGTACCTGCTCGACGTGTGTGTCTCGCAGTCAAGCGCGCTTTTGCCTTTATACTCTACGACCGATTTCCGACCGGTCTGAGCGCACCTTCGTACTCCTCCGTTACTCTTTGGGAGGAGACCGCCCCAGTCAAACTACCCACCATACACTGTCCTCGATCCGGATCACGGACCTGAGTTAGAACCTCAAGGTTGCCAGGGTGGTATTTCAAGGATGGCTCCATGAGAACTGGCGTCCCCACTTCAAAGCCTCCCACCTATCCTACACAAGCAAGCTCAAAGTCCAGTGCAAAGCTATAGTAAAGGTTCACGGGGTCTTTCCGTCTAGCCGCGGATACACTGCATCTTCACAGCGATTTCAATTTCACTGAGTCTCGGGTGGAGACAGCGCCGCCATCGTTACGCCATTCGTGCAGGTCGGAACTTACCCGACAAGGAATTTCGCTACCTTAGGACCGTTATAGTTACGGCCGCCGTTTACCGGGGCTTCGATCAAGAGCTTCGCTTGCGCTAACCCCATCAATTAACCTTCCGGCACCGGGCAGGCGTCACACCCTATACGTCCACTTTCGTGTTTGCAGAGTGCTGTGTTTTTAATAAACAGTCGCAGCGGCCTGGTATCTTCGACCGGCATGAGCTTACGGAGCAAGTCCTTCACCCTCGCCGGCGCACCTTCTCCCGAAGTTACGGTGCCATTTTGCCTAGTTCCTTCACCCGAGTTCTCTCAAGCGCCTTGGTATTCTCTACCTAACCACCTGTGTCGGTTTGGGGTACGGTTCCCAGTTATCTGAAGCTTAGGAGCTTTTCTTGGAAGCATGGTATCAACCACTTCGCACTCTAAAGAGCGCTCGTCATCAGCTCTCGGCCTTGAAATCCCGGATTTGCCTAAGATTTCAGCCTACCACCTTAAACCTGGACAACCAACGCCAGGCTGGCCTAACCTTCTCCGTCCCTCCATCGCAATAACTGGAAGTACAGGAATATTAACCTGTTTTCCATCGACTACGCTTTTCAGCCTCGCCTTAGGGACCGACTAACCCTGCGTCGATTAACGTTGCGCAGGAAACCTTGGTCTTTCGGCGTGCGAGTTTTTCACTCGCATTGTCGTTACTCATGTCAGCATTCGCACTTCTGATACCTCCAGCAAGCTTCTCAACTCACCTTCACAGGCTTACAGAACGCTCCTCTACCGCATCACCAGAGGTGATACCCGTAGCTTCGGTGCATGGTTTGAGCCCCGTTACATCTTCCGCGCAGGCCGACTCGACTAGTGAGCTATTACGCTTTCTTTAAAGGGTGGCTGCTTCTAAGCCAACCTCCTAGCTGTCTAAGCCTTCCCACATCGTTTCCCACTTAACCATGACTTTGGGACCTTAGCTGACGGTCTGGGTTGTTTCCCTTTTCACGACGGACGTTAGCACCCGCCGTGTGTCTCCCATGCTCGGCACTTGCTGGTATTCGGAGTTTGCATCGGTTTGGTAAGTCGGGATGACCCCCTAGCCGAAACAGTGCTCTACCCCCAGCAGTGATACATGAGGCGCTACCTAAATAGCTTTCGAGGAGAACCAGCTATCTCCGAGCTTGATTAGCCTTTCACTCCGATCCACAGGTCATCCGCTAACTTTTCAACGGTAGTCGGTTCGGTCCTCCAGTCAGTGTTACCTAACCTTCAACCTGCCCATGGATAGATCGCCCGGTTTCGGGTCTATACCCAGCGACTAAAGCGCCCTATTAAGACTCGCTTTCGCTACGCCTCCCCTATTCGGTTAAGCTCGCCACTGAATATAAGTCGCTGACCCATTATACAAAAGGTACGCAGTCACCTAACAAAGTAGGCTCCCACTGCTTGTACGCATACGGTTTCAGGTTCTATTTCACTCCCCTCTCCGGGGTTCTTTTCGCCTTTCCCTCACGGTACTGGTTCACTATCGGTCAGTCAGTAGTATTTAGCCTTGGAGGATGGTCCCCCCATGTTCAGACAAAGTTTCTCGTGCTCCGTCCTACTCGATTTCATTGAAAAGAGACTTTCGTGTACGGGGCTATCACCCACTATGGCCGCACTTTCCAGAGCGTTCCACTAATCTCAAATCAACTTAAGGGCTGGTCCCCGTTCGCTCGCCACTACTAAGGGAATCTCGGTTGATTTCTTTTCCTCAGGGTACTTAGATGTTTCAGTTCCCCTGGTTCGCCTCTTGCACCTATGTATTCAGTACAAGATACTCAGCTTATGCTGAGTGGGTTCCCCCATTCAGAGATCTCTGGATCACAGTCTGTTTGCCGACTCCCCAAAGCTTATCGCAGGCTACCACGTCTTTCATCGCCTCTGACTGCCAAGGCATCCACCGTATGCGCTTCTTCACTTGACCATATAACCCCAAGCAATCTGGTTATACTGTGAAGACGACATTCGCCGAAAATTCGTGAGAACTCACAAATTTTACCTTAGCCTGAACTACCAGCAGTGAAACTGGCATTCAGTCTATTTCTATCACATATCCGAATTTTTAAAGAACGATCTGACAAAAGCCAGAAATCAACATTCGATGCGAATGCTCATTTCTGAGTTTGATCAAGGTACCGCAGAAAGTGGTGGAGCCAAGCGGGATCGAACCGCTGACCTCCTGCGTGCAAGGCAGGCGCTCTCCCAGCTGAGCTATGGCCCCG
>NZ_JABWRM010000037.1:0-2797 GCF_014268955.1 Pseudomonas sp. RW3S2
GTTGCCCGCGCCCTTGGGCTTGCCGGTGGAGCCGGAGGTGTAGATCACGTAGGCCAGGTTCTCGCCAGTGACCTCGATGATCGGCGCCTGCTCGGCATAGCCGCTCAGTGGCTGGTCGAGCAGCAGGCACTCCAGGCCCTGCGGCAGCGGCAACTGCTCGCGCAGGTGCGACTGGGTCAGCAGCAGTTCGATACCGCTGTCCTCGATCATGTAGGCCAGGCGCTCGCGGGGGTATTCCGGGTCCAGCGGCACATAGGCGCCACCGGCCTTGATCACCGCCAGCAGCGCCACGACCATTTCCGCGCTGCGCTCGGCCGCCACCCCCACCAGCACATCCGGGCCCACGCCTGCCGCCTGCAGGCGGTGCGCCCACTGGTTGGCCAGGGCGTCGAGCTGGCGGTAGCTGAGCTGACGCTCGCCAAACACCAGCGCCGTGGCATCTGGCGTGGCCTCGACCTGGCGCTGGATCAGCGCCTGGACGCTGTGCTCCAGCGGGTACTCGACCGCCGTGGCATTCCACACCTCCAACGGCAAGGAACGCTCATGGGCGTCGAGCATCGACACCTCGCCCAAGGCCCGTGTGGCCGACACGGCCAGGCCTTCCAGCAGCAGGCCCAGGTGCGCGGCCAGGCGCTCGATGGTCGCCGCCTCGAAGCTGTCGCCGTCGTAGCTGTAGTGCAGCAGCAGGCTCGTCCCCTGGTTGACCGCCAGGGTCAGCGGGTAGCTGGTCTGCTCGTGGTTGCTCACCGCGTCGAAGCGCAGCGCCTCGGGCGCGGCCTGCTCCAGCACTTCAGAGACCGGGAAATTCTCGAACACCAGCAGCGTGTCGAACAGGGCGCCACCGCCCTGCCCTGCCAGGCGCTGGATCTCGTACAACGGCGCATGCTCGAACTCGCGCAGCGCCAGGTTGCGCGCCTGTACGGCCTGCAGCCAGTCGGCCACGGTCTGTTGCGGAGTCGGCGTGGCGACCACCGGCAAGGTGTTGATGAACAGCCCCATCTGCTGCTCCATGCCCGGCAACTCCGCCGGGCGTCCGGCTACCGTCGCGCCGAAGCACACGCTCGCCTGGCCGGTGTAGCGCTGCAGCAGCAACAGCCAGGCCGCCTGCACCAAGGTGTTGAGGGTGACTTTCTGCTCACGGGCAAAGTTCGCCAGGCGCGCAGTGACGGCCTCGTCCACGGCGATGCGGTAGTCGCCATGGGCGGCGCCGCCCGCTCGGGGCTCCTGGCGGATGGCACGGGCCAGGTGGGTCGGCTCGTCGAGCTCCGCCAGTTGCTGGCGCCAGAACGCCTCGCACGCCTCGGCGTCCTGCACCTGCAGCCAGGCGATGTAGTCGCGGTAGCGTCCGACAGGCGCGGCCACCGTCTCACCGGCGTAGCGCGCCAGGACTTCGCCGAGCAGCTGCGAATGGCTCCAGCCATCCATCAGGATGTGATGGTGGGTCAACAACAGGTGATGACGGCCCGGCGCCGTGGCGATCAGTTGTACGCGCAGCAGCGGCGCCTGCTCCAGGTCGAAGCCCTGGGCACGCTCGGCCAATGCCAGTGCGTCCAGTGCGCCAGCCTGGTCGGCGCGGCCCTGCCAGTCGTGCAGCGCGAACGGTACTTCGACCTGGCGTGCCACCACCTGCAGCGGCTGGCTCAGCCCACCTTGCCAGAGGAAACCGGTACGCAGGATGTCATGGTTGAGCAGCGTAGCCTGCCAGGCATCGCGGAAGCGCAGCGGGTCCAGCCCGTCGATGTCCACACGCATCTGGTTGACGTAGTCACCGCTGGCCTGCTCGTAGAGGCTGTGGAACAGCATGCCCTGTTGCATCGGCGACAACGGATAGAGGTCCTGGACACTGGCGGCCGCCAGTGGCAAGGCGTCCAGCTGGGCCTGGGACAAGCGGGCCAGTGGCACGTCCGAAGGGGTCAGACCGCCTGACTGGGGTTGGCAGCAGTGCTCGATCAAGGCCAGCAACGCCTGGGTATAGGCATCGGCCAGGGCCTGGATGGTGTGGCTGTCGAAGCGCGCATCGCTGAAGGTCCAGCCCAGGCTCAATTCGCCATCGAACACCTGGCCGTTGACGCTCAGCGCGTTGGCCAGGGGCGCGTCGGGGTGTTGCTCGGCACCACGGGCCTCGTCACAGGGCAGCCAGAACGCCGCCTCGCCGCTGGCGAAACTGGCATCGAACTGGCCCAGGTAGTTGAAGGTGATCGACGGCGTCGGCAGGCCGGCCAATCGCTCGCGCACCTGCGGCGCGGCGAGCTGCGACAGCACGCCAAAGCCCAGGCCTTTGTCAGGGACCGCGCGCAATTGCTCCTTGATCTGCTTGAGCGAGTCGCCCAGGCCTGCCGCCGGGGTCAGGCGCAGTGGGAACACACTGGTGAACCAGCCGACGCTGCGGGTCAGGTCGAGGTGCTCGAACAGGTCTTCGCGGCCATGGCCTTCCAGCTGCACCAGCGCATGGGCCTGGCCGGTCCAGGCGCAGACGACCTGGGCCAGGGCGGTCAGCAGCAGGTCGTTGACCTGGGTGCGATAGGCTGCCGGGGCATCCTGCAGCAAGCGGCGGGTCTGCTGCTTGTCCAGTCGCGAATAGAGCGTGCTGCCGTCGCGATTGCGCTGGCCACCTTCGGCTCGGTCCCAGTGCAATTCGGCGCTCAGTTCGCGGCTCTGGGCCTGCCAGTACTCCAGTTGTTCCAGTGCATTCGTGCTGGCGTGCTGGCGCAGTTGCTCGACCCAGTCGCGCTGCGAGCTGGTCTTGCCCGGCAGGGCCAGAGGCTTGCCGCTGCTCAGTTGCTCGAAGGCCAGTTGC
>NZ_JABWRM010000038.1:0-2336 GCF_014268955.1 Pseudomonas sp. RW3S2
CTGGGCGAGATCGAAGCACGGCTGATGGAGCAGGACGAAGTGCGCGAGGCCGTGGTGCTGGCGGTGCCGGGTGCCGGCGGCTTGCAACTGGCGGGTTACCTGGTGCCGAGTACACCGGTGGCGGACGACGCGGCGGCCGAGGCCTTGCGCGCTACCCTGCGCGAGCGCCTGGGTGCGGTGCTGCCGGACTACATGGTGCCGGTGCACCTGCTGCTGCTCGAGCAGTTGCCACTGAGCCCCAACGGCAAGCTGGAACGTCGTGCGCTGCCGTCTCCGGAGCTGGCCCAGGCCCGCTACGTGGCACCGCGCAGCGAGCGGGAGCAGCAACTGGCGCAGATCTGGAAGGACGTGCTGCAGGTGCCGCAGGTGGGGCTGGAGGATGACTTCTTCGCCCTGGGCGGACATTCGCTGCTGGCGACCCAGGTGATCGTGCGGATTCGCGAGCACCTGGGCATCGAGGTCCCGCTCAAGACTCTCTTCAACGCGCGGCACCTGGGCGAGTTCAGCGCGTCGGTGGAGGCGCTGGATGCGAGCAACGATCCTTTGATGGATGAACTGGCTAAATCCTTGGAGGCCCTGGAACGTTTAACAGGAGATGAGCTTGAGAAGCTAATTTCTGAGTGAAGGGGAACCGGTGTGAAAGCGTTGATTGAAAGGGTGGGCGAGCTGTCGCCGAAGGAACGCAAGGCCTTGGCGGTGATGCTCAAGCACAAGAACATCAATCTGTTCAGCGTCGCGCCGGTGTTCAAGCGTCAGCCCGAGGAACTGCAACTGCTGTCCTATGCCCAGGAGCGGCAGTGGTTCCTCTGGCAGATGAGCCCCGAGAGCAGTGCCTATCACATCAGTGCCGCCCTGAAGTTGCAGGGCGCCCTGGATATCGCGGCGCTCGATGCCAGCTTTGCCGCGCTGGTGGCCCGCCACGAAACCTTGCGCACCCGCTTCGTCGAGGATGGCGAGCAGGTGCTGCAGGTGATCGATGCGCCGAACTGGGCCGGGATCGAGCAGCAGACCTTGGCCCTCGACGATGCGCCGCAACGACGCCAGGCGCAGTTACAGGCGTGTGTCGAGGAGGAGATCCAGCGCCGTTTCGACCTGCAGGCCGGCCCGCTGTTGCGGGTCAAGCTGCTGCGGCTCGGCGAGCAGGAGCATGTGCTGGTGCTCACCCAGCATCACATCGTGACCGATGGCTGGTCGATGCAGGTGATGATCGACGAGCTGGTCCAGCTGTACGCCGCCGCTTGCGAAGGGCGGACCGTGCAACTGCCGGCGCTGCCGGTGCAGTACGCCGATTACGCCTTGTGGCAGCGCCAGTGGATGGAGGCCGGTGAGCAGGAGCGTCAACTGGCCTACTGGACCGAACGGCTGGGCAGCGAGCATCCGGTGCTCGAGCTGCCGTTCGACCATCCACGCCCGGCGGAGCAGAGCTTGCGCGGTGCCAGCCTGGAGGTGAAGCTCGAGGCGCAGTTGTGCCGCGACCTGCGCAGCGTCGCGCAGGCGCAGGGCGTCACTCTGTTCATGCTGTTGCTGGCGTCGTATCAGGTCTTGCTGTACCGCTACAGTGGCCAGCGTGACCTGCGCATCGGCGTGCCGGTGGCCAACCGCAACCGCATGGAGACCGAGCGGCTGGTCGGCTTCTTCGTCAACACCTTGGTGCAGCGCGTCGAGATCTCGGGGCAGACGACCGTGCGGGCGTTTCTCCAGCAGGTCAAGGCCGATGCCCTGGGCGCGCAGGCGCACCAGGACTTGCCGTTCGAACAGTTGGTCGAAGCGCTGCGCCCGCAACGCACCCTCAGCCACAGCCCGCTGTTCCAGGTGATGTTCAATCACCAGGGTGGCGCGGCGCTGGGCGCTGGTGGTGACGGCGCCCAGGCGTCCGGCCTGCGTATCGAAAACCTCAAGGGCGAGGGCCATACCGCCCAGTTCGACCTGACCCTGAACATTCTGGAGCAGGGCGATGCGCTGGATGCGCAGTTCACCTATGCCCTGGACCTGTTCGAGCCGGCTACCGCGCAGCGCCTGGCTCGGCATTGGCAGAACCTGCTGCAGGCGATGGTCGCCAACCTCGACTGCACGCTGGACGACCTGCCGTTGATCGCTGCCGACGAAGTGCGCGACACCCTGGTGCGCTGGAACGCCACGGCGGTCGAGTACCCGCTGGAGCACAGCGTCCAGGGGCTGATCCAGCGTCAGGTCGAGGCTACGCCAGATGCCACGGCGCTGGTGTTTGGCGAGCGTCAGCTCAGCTACCGCCAGCTCGATGCCCTGGCCAACCAGTGGGCGCACCGCCTGCAGGCGGCAGGCGTGGGCCCGGATGTGCTGGTGGGGGTGGCGGCCGA
>NZ_JABWRM010000004.1:0-370132 GCF_014268955.1 Pseudomonas sp. RW3S2
GACTCATAGCTCAGCTGGATAGAGTACTCGGCTACGAACCGAGCGGTCGGAGGTTCGAATCCTCCTGAGTCCGCCACTTTCTGAAGTGGTTTTGCTTGTCAAGGCAGCTTCAAAAACCAGTGGTAATCTGGTCTAAAACTACCAACCACGGACTCATAGCTCAGCTGGATAGAGTACTCGGCTACGAACCGAGCGGTCGGAGGTTCGAATCCTCCTGAGTCCGCCACACCAAAAAGCCCGCTCCTGTAGCGGGCTTTTTCTTTTCTGCCGTTTCACGGATTTGTCAATGCCACACGGCTAGACTCCGTATGAACACCACTGCACATCGATGTGCTTTTTCGCTGCTGCCTGCCGTCGCACTGTTGGCTTCGAGCGTTGTCACAGCTTTATCGCGCAAACGATTGTTCCGGCCAAAAATTTAAGCGATCTGACAGCTTGAGCAGTGTATGATTGCGCCCGTCAGCCCCGCCGGGGCTTGTGGAATACCACCATGGACTTACCCAGTAGTTACCCCTTAATACGCGTTATCAAGCCAGATCTGACCGATTGATTCTCCCGGCGTGCTCCGCTGCTGGGAGTGGAGTTCGCCTATGACCGAAGTCGAAGTAAAGAAAGTCCAAGAGAGCCTGCAGGATCGCCTCGCCCAGGTGATCGAACTGCTGCAGCGCCAGCGCGTCGTTGAAGACCTGACTCATCGTCAGGAAGGTCAGCACAACGACCTGGTGGAAAACCTCGTCCACCGCCAGAACCTGGTCGAGCTGCAGCGCAAGCTCGATGATCTGCACCCCGCCGACATCGCCTACATCCTCGAAGCCTTGCCCCTGGAAGATCGCCTGACGGTCTGGCAACTGGTGCGCTCGGATCGCGACGGCGACATCCTCCTCGAAGTCTCCGACGCCGTGCGTCAGACGTTGATCGCCGACATGGACGATCACGAGCTGCTGGCTGCGGCCAAGGAAATGGACGCGGACGAACTGGCTGACCTGGCGCCTGAGCTGCCGCGTGACGTCGTCCACGAGCTGATGGAAAGCCTCGATGCCCAGCAGCGCGAACGCGTGCGTTCTGCCCTGAGCTACGACGAGGAGCAGGTCGGTGCACTGATGGACTTCGAGATGGTCACCATCCGCGAAGACGTCAGCCTGGAAGTGGTACTGCGTTACCTGCGTCGGCTCAAGGAGCTGCCGGGGCACACCGACAAGCTGTTCGTGGTCGATTACGACGGCATTCTGAAGGGTGTGCTGCCGATCAAGCGTCTGCTGGTCAACGACCCGGACAAGAAGGTGGCGGAGGTCATGGCGACCGACCCTGTCAGCTTCAAGCCCGAGGAAGATGCCTACGATGCTGCCCAGGCTTTCGAGCGTTACGACCTGGTTTCCGCACCAGTGGTCGACAAGAGCGATCGGCTCATTGGTCGTCTGACCATTGACGAGATGGTCGACCTGATTCGTGAGGAGAGCGAGAGCGAAGTGCTCAACATGGCCGGTCTGCGCGAAGAAGAAGATATCTTCGCCTCGGTCTGGCGCTCGCTGCGCAACCGTTGGGCTTGGCTGGCGATCAACCTGATCACCGCCTTCGTCGCCTCGCGGGTGATCGGCCTGTTCGAAGGTTCGATCGAGAAGCTGGTGGCGTTGGCGGCATTGATGCCCATCGTGGCCGGTATTGGTGGCAACTCGGGTAACCAGACCATCACCATGATCGTGCGCGCCATGGCGTTGGACCAGGTCTCGCCAGGCAATACGCGTCGCCTGATGCGCAAGGAGCTGGCGGTATCCTTGCTCAATGGCTTGATCTGGGGTGGGGTGATCGGGATGGTCGCGTTCCTGCTCTACGGCAGCTGGTCGTTGGGTGTTGTGATGACCGCAGCCATGACCTTGAACCTGCTGTTGGCGGCGTTGATGGGGGTGTTGATCCCCATGACCCTGGCACGCCTCGGGCGCGACCCTGCGATGGGGTCGAGCGTGATGATTACCGCCGTAACCGACAGCGGCGGCTTCTTCATCTTCCTCGGCCTGGCGACACTGTTCCTGCTCTGATGGGCAGTGTGCAGCGCCAGGAAGGGCTGATTCGGCTCAAACGAAAAAAGCCAGCTTGCGCTGGCTTTTTTCGTGGGCGTTGGAAACCTCAGGAGGCGTCGGCTGCCATTTCCACATCGTGAGCGATGAGGGCGACCAGCGCGTTCTGCTGGCGGTGGGTGAGTTGACGGAAGCGTTGCAGCAACTCGCGTTCGTGCAGGGACAGTTCAGGGCTGTCCAGGCGCATGCTCAACTCGTCGCCCAGTGCACCTTCCTGGATGAGGCTTTGCTCCAAGCGGGCGATGATTTCGGAGTTCATGCTGCGGTGATGGTTGCGCGCTACCTCGGCAATGCGCTCACGCATCCCGTCAGGCAGGCGGACGACGAATTTGTCAGCGGTGCGGCTGGAGTAGATAGCCTGTTTCATTGGGCGCATATAAATTGACCGGTTGTTCTGGTTCAGGGGAAGCGGTTCTCAAATTGGCCGCACGGTAGTCGGTACGACCGTCGCGACGACAAAATGTTCAACCGTGATGTGATTTTGGATGCTCATCTTGCCTCATGGTCGCCGTTTCCTTGGCGTCAATTCTGTGACAAATAGTGATCCGGGTAAAGGCTTTCTGCCAGTACCAATTATCAGAAATGAGTACTGGTTTGAAAAGTTTTACTCTTTCCCATCTCGACCCTCTGTCAGGCCTTTGCTGTCAAAATCTTGTAAAACTTGGCAAAGGCCTGGGGAAAATCATCAAACTCGCAAGATTTCCCTATCCTTGAGCATAGTGGCTATGCAACATGACGCAAGCGTTCCCCATCAGGCCGAAGCGCCCGACGTTCACGTTTTGACCGCGCCTACGCAAAAAATTCCCTGACGATGCCATTAATATGCAATTGAATCGCCGTGAAGCGTGGATGTGGCGGAAAATCACAGAAAGGGACTACATCGAAATGCCAGCCTCGGGCATGACAAACGGTCGAGCGCTGGTTACCATGCTCGCCGCTGACCGCCTGCGCCGTTTCGGGTGGCTTCTCCAAGCCACTGAATTTGCGTAGAATGCGCGCCGTGATGTCCCCTTAGTTCAACGGATAGAACAAGCCCCTCCTAAGGGCATGCGCAAGCTATTTGTTTTGGGCTGGCAATGGGGAGCGACGAGCGGTAGTATCTGCGTCGCTCAGAGGGTGTGAACCCTTATGAAACCTGGGCTAAAGCGCAACGTCCCTGTAGTTTAATGGATAGAACGGGGCCCTCCTAAGGCCTTGATGTGGGTTCGACTCCCGCCGGGGACGCCATCACTTAGTTACTACTATGGTAACTACTTCTTTTCTGGTTAAAAAACGACCAGTTCGGCTGGGCGCCTCAGGCGCCTCCTATGCTGTCTTCAGCACAATTCCTCCTCTCTAGTGAGGAAGCCCTCTCAACGCGATGTGTCAGGATTCTATGACCGCAAGATCGTTCAGTAGGGGGGGCTGCGCCAAGTGGCTCTCAGCGAGACGACAGCAGGCAGAGCCGTTAAGATTTCGCGATTCGCCGAGACAGGAGCTTCGCGTGACTATCCTTTACAAGTACTACAGCTGCGCTGGTGGTAAGGCTGCCCTCAGGAGCCAGCACCTGGGCTTCCGCAAGCCCGAGTATTTCAACGATCCTTTCGAGCTAACAGCCCTGTCAAACAGCGTTGGCCCGGAAGGCAAGCAGGAAACGCTCAAGGCAAGAATTGATCAGCTCAAGGATCAGGTCGCTATTCTCTGCATGACGCGTAGCGCGTTGAACCCCCTCATGTGGGCTCATTATGCAGATCAGCATCAGGGCTTGGTGATTGGATACGATGTGTCCGGGCCATTTCTTAACTCTCCCGACTACAACCTGATCACCGTTGACTCTGGAGATGTCTTGTACACCAGTACAAAGACGCCATTCGCTTTGAACCCTGAGAGCATGGAGGCACTTAACGGGGTGTACCAGCACGCCATGGGGTTCGAGCCAGTTGCCGCTGATCGTGCATTAGCCAGACGCTTGTTCCTGACCAAGCATGCGAGTTGGGTGTACGAAGAAGAGGTCCGCATTGTCAAAAAGGTGATTGATTGGGCGCGAACGGTGGAGGAAGACCAAGAAGATCCGCTTCGGTCCAATTACATGCTTACACGACCTCTAGGGTCGCATGAAATGGCTGGGACCAACACCGAGCCTGGCTATCATGTCGCCACACTGAATGCGAATGCCGAAGGGTTGTACCTTTACCACCACAAGGTGCCAATTCGTGAGGTCTACCTCGGGGCCCGTAGCAGTTTCATGGGCGAGCCCGATTTTCCTGAGATTTTCCAACCTGGTCGTCAGATATACAAACTAGAAATCAATCAGGCGTCTTGGAGCTTCGAGCCTCAGCTACTAGCCCCGTTGTGATTTCCGGGCGGTTACGAAATGCTCAGATCGTGTCCCAGGAAGTGGTGTAACTGAACCAGCCGAAGGCGCCCTGCGGGCGAAAGAGGATGGTCATCGTGGTTCTTGGCTAACGTTGAGTTTGCGGACTTAACCTTCACCAGAGAAACCACGATGACCAAGCCCACTATCGCATTGACCGAGTTGGTTGAGAAAGGGGCAGACGCTGATCTGCTCAAGCAAATGATCCAGTTCGTTGCCCAGCGCATGATGGAGTTCGATGTCGAAGGCCTGTGCGGCGCCGGCTTCGATGTCAAAAGCCCAGACCGGACAAACAGCCGCAATGGCTACCGGGATCGCCTCTGGCAAACCCGCGCCGGTGACGTTGACCTGAAGATCCCGAAGCTGCGCCAAGGCAGCTACTTTCCTGGTTTTCTTGAACCTCGACGTACCGCCGAGAAGGCCATGGCGGCGGTGATCCAGGAAGCCTACATCCAAGGCGTTTCAACGCGTTCGGTGGACGAGCTGGTCAAGGCCATGGGCATGACCGGTATCTCCAAAAGCCAAGTGTCACGGCTGGCTGGTGAGATCGATGAGCGCGTTCACGCCTTCCTTGACCGACCGCTTGAAGGCGACTGGCCCTATCTCTGGATAGATGCCACCTACGTCAAAGTGCGGGAGGCCGGGCGCATCGTCTCGATCGCTGTAATAATCGCTGTGGCCGTGAACACCGACGGTGGCCGTGAAGTCCTGGGCATGCGGGTTGGCCCGTCAGAAGCCGAGCCGTTCTGGACGGACTTCCTGCGAAGCCTGATGCGACGTGGCTTACGTGGAGTGAAGTTGGTCATCTCCGATGCCCACGAAGGGCTCAAGGCGGCTGTTTCCAAGGTCTTCAACGCGACCTGGCAGCGCTGCCGCGTGCATTTCATGCGTAACGCCATGGCCCATGTCGGCAAGGGCCAGCGCACCATGGTGGCGGCGCTTCTGCGCACGGTTTTCGCCCAGGACAGCCGTGCCGAATGTCATCAGCAGTGGCGCCTGGTCGCCGATCAGTTGCGCGAAAAGTACCCCAAGATCGCGACGCTCATGGACGGCTGCGAGGATGAAGTGCTGGCACACATGGGGTTTCCAAAAGCGCATCGCCAGCAGCTGCACAGCACCAATCCACTGGAACGGCTCAACGCCGAGATCAAGCGCCGCACCGATGTCGTGGGTATCTTTCCCAACGATCCGGCGATCACACGACTGGTAGGCGCGATGCTGCTGGAGCAGAACGACGAGTGGTGCCTGCAACGGCGTTACATGCAGTTGGAGGCCTTTGAGGCCGTCAGCGATAATCCACAGGCCAAGCTGTCGGCCGTGATCAACTAAACGGCGAACTCAATGGCCAGAGCCATGATGAGTACACCACTTCCCGGGACACGATCGGTAAGATACCTTCGGATCCAATTTTCGATGAGTGTCCTTACCCATGCCAACGATCGATTTTTCCGCTATCCGCAGCTCCCCCAAAAGCAAAAATGACAGCTTTGAAGCCTTGGCTGTCCAGTTGTTTCAGCATCACTGCAAGGTGCCCGAATACTCAAGCTTCTACAGCTTGAGAGGGGACGGGGGTGACGGTGGAGTTGAGGCGTTTTTCCGGACGCCTAGTGGAGAGGTCCTGGGTGTACAAGCCAAGTACTTTTTCAACTTGGGCTCAAAGGAGCTGTTGCAGATATCTAAATCGCTGGAATCGGCCCGTTCAAATCACCCAGAGCTGATTGAGTACTGGATCTACATTCCATTTGATCTAACCGGTAGGGTCGCAGCCGGAACCCGAGGGAAGGGTGAGGTTGAGCGATTTGAGGAGTGGAAGGTTGGAGCCGAGGTTCAAGCGAAAGCCGAAGGTAAAAGTCTCAACATTGTTTTGTGTAGCAGTTCGGTTATGCGAGAGCAGCTCCAGCGCATCGATACGCACGGTGGGATCCGGCGCTACTGGTTCGACGAGAGCATCCTGACGCCTAGCCATATCCACCAATGTCTTGAGCAATCGCGCGAATTTGCGGGGCCTCGGTATTCGGGTGACCTGGATGTGGTCACCGATGCACACAACGTATTGGATTTTTTCGGCCAAACTGTCAATTTCGCAGTTTGGCGGGACTCGACCCTTTCTCCAATTGCTAGTGAGCTGAGATCACTGCGTCGTCGCACGGATGAGATCTTCAACTTGGTCGAGGCGACTGAAAGGGTTGACGCTGAGGCGCTTCTTGAGAGCTTGCAGCAATCCATAGATGTTGTTCGAAGAGCTTCGAATCCTGAGCCAGCTCTACAGCACTCCTTGTCAACCATCGCAAGTTTGCAACCGATTTTGAATGCTGCAAAAGAAAAGCAGGAGTTCGCATTCAATAATAAATATGGTCCAGATAAGGACACGCCCAGCTTTCGGCAGTTTAGCGCTGAATACCTGTGTACTTTCCCGGCTGGCGCGATGGATGCAGCACGCAACCTATATGAGCTTGCCGTTTCTCTTGAGCAACTGTTGGTCTCCCCGAGTTTCAACGCAACAGGGAGCCGCTCACTTCTGCTGATCGGGCCAGCTGGCGTAGGTAAGACTCATGCAATCGTGAGCGCTGCATTCCGTCGTTTTGCGGCAGGTGGGTTGTCGTTGGTAATGTTTGGGGATGATTTTGGAAGCGCCGAGCCTTGGGAGATTATTCGCAGCAAGCTTGGATTGGGTAGCCAGATTGGTCGGGAAGGACTTCTCCAGTGTATGAGCGCATGCGCTGAGCACAGTGGGTTGCCGTTCGTAATTTTCATTGACGCTCTGAATGAAAGTCGCTCTGATGCACGTTGGATATCGAAGCTGCCTGAGCTGTTACATCAATGCAAGCCATTCCAAGGGCTTAAAGTTTGCGTGTCCACCAGAGATACTTACCAGGACTTAGTCACAGATTCTAGATTTCCGGGTTATGCATTCGAGCACCGAGGTTTTAATGGTCAAGGTGTTGAGGCACTGCAAGCCTTTGCAGCTTTTTATGGGTTGAATGCCGAGATCACACCTCTATTTTCTGAGGAGTTGAGTAACCCACTATTCTTGCATCTTGCATGCAAAACTCTGAAGGAAGAGGGGTGTGAGACTCTGGACGTTTCATTGCCAGGATTCTCATCTCTCTTGGAACGGCATCTTAAACACACTAATGCTGTCGTGAGGAATCGGTTAGGTTTTGCGACGCCGAAAAACTTGGTGCGCCAGGCGATGATCAGTCTGGCGGAACTGCTTACGAGTACGTCTGTATCTGACAGAGAGTGGGAGTCGTGTGCAGCAGGGCTTCGAGATGTATTGGGACCGGAAATCAGTGCTGAGACTTTCATCCGAGAGCTTCAGCGCGAAGGATTGGTGATCCTTACTGAGGAGGCCAACGACAACTGGACTATCAGACTTGGATATGAACGCTACGGCGACGTTCTACGAGCCGTGGCGTTGATTGACCGCTTCAGCGACGAATTGGGCAAGCTAGATGCAAAAGCATTAGGCTCATGCTTACGTTCTTTGCCGCAAAGTGACAGGGGGCTGCTAGAAGTGCTCGCAGCGGTCCTCCCCGAGAGAACCAGCATCGAGATCGTTGACCCTGTCCTCGGGTTGGATCAGGAGAACGCATATCAGTTGTTCGTCTCCGGCCTGGCTTGGCGCTCACGGCAGAGCTTCGAAAATAAGGACATCGAGGCTGAAATTCTCGGAGCCCTGGGCATCCCCGGCTTATGGGAGGACTTGTATGAAGTGTTTATCAAAGTCAGCCTGGTACCTGATCACCGCCTCAATGCCGAGTACTGGCTGGACGGGTTCCTAGCTGGCCAGCAGTTGGTAAATCGAGACGCTTATCTATCCACTGCCGCTTTCAGATCCTATGACAGCAGAGGGGCAGTTCGCGCCCTACTGGATGCATCTTTGAAAGCCGATATCGTCCGGTGGCCCAGGGAGAGCCGGCGTTTGGCTATGGTAGTCCTTGGCTGGCTGACCTCCTGCGCTGACCGCCGGGTACGAGATAGGGCATCAAAGGGGCTCGTGCGTATCATGGTCGCTGATCCTACCCTGGCCGCAGAGGTAGCAGAGTGGTTTGCACGTTCGGACGATGACTACATCCTAGAGAGCGTTGCCGAGGCTATCTATAGTGCGTGTCTTATTGCCCAAGACGATAGGCCTGCATTCCTGCCGGCGCTATCCGTGCTGGTATCGCGGGGATATGATCGTCCGAATGTAATCGTTCGCGACTCGATACGAATGCTTGCTGGCATCTTGTCCACTCATGGTATCGATCAAAATCTCCGAGATCGGAT
Source organism: Pseudomonas sp. RW3S2 (assembly GCF_014268955.1). Taxonomy (NCBI): domain Bacteria; kingdom Pseudomonadati; phylum Pseudomonadota; class Gammaproteobacteria; order Pseudomonadales; family Pseudomonadaceae; genus Pseudomonas; species Pseudomonas sp. RW3S2. The sequence goes on from NZ_JABWRM010000004.1 coordinate 8,698, forward strand.
CTCGAACTACCCCAGAAAATGTACCCGCGTCGTCAACTGGCCTACGTTGGTTGATGTGCAGCCTCTACTCGATCTTAAGCACCTGCCATCGGATATGGAGCTATGGGGATCACAAATCGGCCCGGACTTCTGGCGATATCAGGTTCAAGGCAAGGTGTCAGCCTTCAATCTGAAAGGAGCGGGAATAACTCAGGAGAATATCGCTTGTTGGATTATGGCTGAAACACTCCGGATCGGATATCCGGGTCACGCTGATCTTGGTCTGGACTATGATCTGGCCATCAATAGCCAGTTTGGATCTGGGCGAGGTCGTGAGAAGTACGCAGAAAGGTTGGGGAAGAAATACTACTGGATCTCACTCAACAGGCTCCTGGGTGTCTTGGCGGATCATGTTCCGCCTGTTTCATCTTATGACGGATTTGTGCCTGGGGCCGACTTTTACTGGTCAGTTGATGTTCGTAAGCGTGACCTCACTGATATGCGTGATGTGATTCCTGAACCTTCATACCCTAATTGCAATCTGCGGCGTGTAGAATATGTATTTCCATCTCGCACAAGTGATATCAAAAAATGGGTTAGACTGGATGACTTTCCCAGTCATGAGTCTTCATTAGTACGCAACGATGCAAATGGAGGCGAGTGGGTTGCCTTATCGTTCAGTATGAGTGCGAATGATCGGACCGAAGAGGAGGAGGCTTGGATTAACCCTTACCTTGGTTTCGACGTGTTCTACACCTCTGCGTTCGCTAGGAAAGAGATGTCGGGCTCCAGTTTAGCCAAACGTCGAGACTCCGCGTTCTCAGATTCCGCAAGCTGTTATAGGAGCTATCTGGCAGAGTACCCTCACGGGGCCGCCTTTGATCAGTTGGTGGAGGAGGGAACAACCACGACTCATTGTGATGGTCTTGCGCGCTCCGTAGTAGCTCTCAGAAGAGGGGGAGAGTGGGAATATGAATGTACGTCTGAAAGTGAGCAGGACTCACTGTATGTGCCCTGTCAGGATTTGGTGAAAGCACTTGAGCTTCGTTGGGATCAGCATCGAGGATGGCTGGATAAGGCTGGGGAGCTTATTGCGTTTTCTTCAGGTGGCTATAGAAATAATGCCTTATACGTACGTAAGATTGATTTAGAAAAATACCTGGATAAGACAGGGCAAAAGATGTTTTACCGAAGATTTATGAATCGTGGATTTTTTGATTCAAGGGGAGGCTCCGGGGCACAGATAGACAAGTTTTCCTATTTGCAGTATTTGCCGATAAAAGGGTTGAGCTTAATTCACGAGATATCTGAGCCTTACAACTGTTGATGTTTCCCGGCTAGGTGGGCAGTGCAGGCACTTTAGAGGTGGCTGCACTGTTGTGTGACAGTCGGAATGCGATAGTTGTGTTGGCCCTTAGCGCAGGGGGCGGGTCGGTAGGCTAGGAGGACGATATATGCTTATGGTTCTTCTTTCAGGTAGAAATGTCTTTGCCTATGTTTAACTGGTCGAGGTTGTATGTGACAGATTCTGTTGAGGCGTCAATGAAGATGGTAGATGTTATTAAAAATATTCCTGTGTGGTTGGTGAGTGGGGTGGCAATCACGTTAGCAATGGTGTGCTGGATACCAGCTTTAAATGCCTTTGTCCCACCGGATCAAAAAAATTGGCTGCCTTTGGCTGTCCTTTTTTCTGTGGTAATACTGGCGTGCTTGTTATCAAGCAAGCTGCTGTTGCTAGTGGCATCTCGCAATAAGGAGATACGAAGCCGAGAGATGCTCAGGCATGAGCATGTTTATAGACCGGCTAGAGTGCTTCTGATTGATTGCCACGTAACAGTAGCGGTCGGACGTGGTGCGCCATATGTAAGTCAAAGAATTAGGAATGCCTGGGGTGAGCTTTGGTGGTATAAGCGAAAGAAGACGTGTTTGAAAATGGCTTTTCGAGCATTATTTGACAAGAAGATTTCTTCTGGCGTGGAAGTTGAGTTTGGTAGCTTCCCGTTAAAGAAGATTTCAGATCTTGTTTTAAGTAATAGGCAGTATGCCGAAAACGATTTGATCAATGCGATTCAGAGAGCAAATCGCTCTAGATATGAAGATGCTACTTGCGAAAGCTCTTTTACTGACGCTGAGTATGACCTCTATAAAAGAATTGTACGTGAAAGCAATCGTCTGTCGCGTCGATTTGATTGATATTGCCAGCGTCTAAGCTAAAAGCTTTGAGGTTCTATTGAGGTTCTATTGAGATTTAATGGTTATAGTTTTTATGTTATTATTAATGCTGGCAATCATTCATCGTCCGTTAGCCGAGTGCCAGTGCTGTGTCTCTACTACTCCTTTTAGGGCCAAAATCAGGAGTCTCAAGGGCTTAGCACGATTATTTGATGGCACAGCTGTTTTTGTGTCCTTCAGTGACTTTCACAGCCTAACCCCTCCTAAGGGCTAGATGCTGGTTCGATTCCAGCAGGGGACACATCCTTCGCGATTCCGCCTACCACTTCTTTCCAGCGCTGTACGAATCGCAGAGATTCGCGACGACGCACGACGACCGGTATTACACCGGCCACCGTGATCATGTCGTTCAGACCGACAGTGCCTTTTCCTTGTCTTCCTGCTGCTTGCTGGTCTCGCTGGCCTGTGCCATGTCGGCCGTGTTGGCGGCTGCACGTTCAGCCTGCTGCTGCAGCTTGGCCTGGGTCTTGAGTTCGACGTCTTCCTTCATGCGCTGGGCGATCTGTTCGTCGATCTTCTGTTTCTTCTCCGGAGGCAGGGCGTTGTAGTCTTCCTCGGTCATGCCAAGCTCCTGCAGGATTTTCTCCTTGATCTTTTCCTCCGGCGACTTGGACATGTAGTCGCGGAACTCCTGCAGGGCGTTGCTGGCCGGCTGCTTAGATGCACTGGCTTGCTGGCGCGCGGCGATATCGGGGTTCTGCAGGGCGACCTTGAGCTTGGCGAAGGCTTCCTGGCGGGCGTCTTCGGCGTTCTGCTGCGAGGTGTTGCCTTGGCTGTTCTGTTGGGCTGTCGTGTTGCTGGTGGACAGGGCCTGACGCTGCGGCAGGATATCGGCCTGGACAGTGTCATGGTTGAACCGGTGCGGTTGTTGCACCGCAGTCTGCCAGCCCAGCCCATTGAGGCTGATCATCATGTGTTTCCTCCTTGGATGGTAAAACGCGCAGAGCTAGCGGCAAAACCTGTGCCAGACTACCGAAGCCAGAAGCGGCGAGGGCTGTAGCTGGATTGCGCTGAGCGCCAGGGCAGCGGATTGCCCGCAGGAGGAAGTGGCTTGCCGCTATCGGCAAACAGGCTGGTGGCAACACCCGTGCCTTGCCGCAGGAAAAAAAAGACCCACCGCACCCAAGGTGCGACGGGTCAAGTCGGCTTTCGCCGCTTCAGTGCTGTTCAGATATGCAGTGCGTGCCCCAATGCCCGCAATGCAGCCTCCTGCACGGCCTCGCCCAGGGTCGGATGGGCATGGATGGTGCCGGCCACGTCTTCCAGCCGCGCGCCCATTTCCAGGGATTGGGCAAAGGCAGTGGAGAGTTCGGAAACCGCTACGCCGACTGCTTGCCAGCCAAGGATCAGGTGGTTGTCGCGACGCGCGACGACACGCACGAAACCGCTTTTCGACTCAAGGCTCATCGCCCGGCCATTGGCGGCGAAGGGGAACTGCGCAACGATGCAGTCCAGGCCCAGCGCGGCGGCTTGGTCCGGGGTCTTGCCGGCCACCACGACTTCCGGATCGGTGAAGCAGACTGCGGCAATCGCAGTGGGCTCGAAGCGCCGAGTCTTGCCAGCGACAAGTTCGGCGACCATCTCGCCCTGGGCCATGGCCCGGTGTGCGAGCATCGGTTCGCCGGCCACGTCACCGATCGCCCAGACGTTGCGCATGCTGGTCTGGCAGCGCTCGTCGATGGCGATCGCCGCACCGTTCATCTTCAGTGCCAGGCTCTCCAGGCCGAAGCCCTGGGTGCGTGGCCGACGGCCAACGGCGACCAGTACCTGATCGGCCTCCAGGCGCAACTGTTCGCCTGCGCCGTCGCGCGCCAGCAGGCAGCCCTGTTCGTAGCCTTCCACGCTGTGTCCCAGGTGCAGTGCGATGCCGAGCTTTTTCAGCGACTCGGCCACCGGTGCGGTCAGCTCGGCGTCGTAAGTGGGCAGGATGCGATCACGCGCTTCTACCACGCTCACGCGCGCACCGAGCTTGCGGTAGGCGATGCCCAGCTCCAGGCCGATATAGCCGCCGCCGACCACCACCAGGTGTTGCGGCAGGCTTTTCGGTGCCAGGGCCTCGGTAGAGGAGATCACCGGCCCGCCCAGCGGCAGCATCGGCAGCTCGACGCTGCTCGAGCCGGTCGCCAGCAACAGGTGTTCGCACTGGATGCGCTGGCCGTCGACCTCGACGTTCTTGCCGTCGAGGATCTTCGCCCAGCCATGGAGCACCTTCACGCCATGTTTCTTCAGCAGGGCAGCCACACCGCTGGTGAGGCGGTCGACGATGCCGTCCTTCCATTCGACGCTGCGCGTGATGTCCAGGTGCGGTGCCGAGACGCTGATGCCCAGCGCCGAACCTTCGGCGTAGCGGCGGGTCTGGTGGAACTGCTCGGCCACGTGGATCAGCGCCTTGGATGGGATGCAGCCGATGTTCAGGCAGGTGCCACCCAGCGCCTGCCCTTCGACCAGCACGGTGGGAATGCCCAGTTGCCCGGCGCGGATGGCGGCCACGTAGCCGCCGGGGCCACCACCGACAATCAGCAGGGTGGTATCAAGAATCTGTTGCATGCTCACTCCACGAACAGGCAGGCGGGCTGTTCCAGCAGGCCGCGCACGGCCTGAATGAACAGGGCGGCGTCCATTCCGTCGACCACGCGATGGTCGAACGAACTGGACAGGTTCATCATCTTGCGCACCACGATCTGGCCATCGATCACCACCGGGCGCTCGACCATGCGGTTGACGCCGACGATCGCCACCTCCGGGGTGTTGACCACCGGCGTGCTGACGATACCGCCCAGGGCACCGAGGCTGGTCAGGGTGATGGTCGAGCCGGACAGCTCTTCGCGGCTGGCCTTGTTGTTGCGCGCGGCATGGGCCACGCGGGCGATCTCGCTGGCGTTGCTCCACAGGCTGCCGGCTTCGGCATGGCGCAGTACCGGCACCATCAGGCCGTTGTCACCTTGGGTGGCGATGCCCACATGTACGGCGCCGTGGCGGGTGATGACCTGGGCCTCGTCGTCGTAGGTGGCGTTGATCTGCGGGAAATCGCGCAGGGCGACGACCATGGCGCGTACCAGGAACGGCAGCAGCGTGAGCTTGCCACGGCTCTCGCCATGCTTGGCGTTGAGCTGTTGGCGCAGGGCTTCGAGCTGGGTGACGTCGATTTCCTCGACATAGCTGAAGTGCGCGACGCGGCGCTTGGCATCCTGCATGCGCTGGGCGATCTTGCGGCGCAGGCCGATCACCGGCACCTGCTCGCTGTCGGTGCGCTTGCCGTAGCCGGCTGGCGCCTGGCCGAGGGCGGTCTGCGGCTTGCTGATGAAGGCGTCGAGGTCTTCGTGCAGGATGCGCCCGGCCGGGCCGCTGCCATGCACGTAACGCAACTCGATACCGGCATCCAGCGCACGCTTGCGCACGGCGGGTGAGGCCAGTGGTTTGTCATGCGCCTCGCGCGGGACGATGGGCGCGACGGCGTGGCTTGTGGCCGGCTGCGGACGGCTTTCGGGCTGCGGCTCGCTCCTTGTCTGGGCTGGCGCAGGGGCCGGCGCGACGTGCGGCTCGGCCGGCTTGGCCTGCGGCGCGTCGACGTGGTTGCCGCTGCCTTCGACTTCGATACGGATCAGCTCGCTGCCGACCGCCATGACCTCGCCGGGCTGGCCTCCCAGGGCCAAGACCTTGCCGCTGACCGGCGAGGGAATTTCTACCGTGGCCTTGTCGGTCATGACATCGGCCACCACCTGGTCTTCTGCGATCACATCGCCGACCTTGACGAACCATTCCACCAGTTCGACCTGCGCGATGCCTTCACCGATATCCGGCATCTTGATGACGTGCGTGCCCATTCAGACCTCCATGACCCGTTTCAATGCCGCACCTACCCGCGAAGGACCTGGGAAGTAAGCCCATTCCTGTGCGTGGGGGTAGGGGGTGTCCCAGCCGGTGACGCGCTCGATCGGCGCTTCGAGGTGATGGAAGCAATGCTCCTGGACCAGCGACACCAGCTCGGCGCCGAAGCCGCACGTACGAGTGGCCTCGTGGACCACCACGCAACGCCCGGTCTTCTTCACCGAGGCGACGATGGTTTCCAGATCCAGCGGCCAGAGGCTGCGCAGGTCGATGACCTCGGCGTCGACGCCGCTCTCCTCGGCGGCCACTTGGGCCACGTAGACCGTGGTGCCGTAGGTCAGCACGGTGACATCGTTGCCGGGGCGGGTGATCGCCGCCTTGTCCAGCGGCACCTTGTAGTAGCCGTCGGGCACGGCACTGTGCGGGTGCTTCGACCAGGGTGTTACCGGGCGGTCGTGGTGGCCGTCGAACGGGCCGTTGTACAAGCGCTTGGGCTCGAGGAAGATCACTGGGTCGTCGCATTCGATCGACGCGATCAGCAGGCCCTTGGCGTCATAGGGGTTGGATGGCATCACCGTGCGCAGGCCACAGACCTGGGTGAACATCGCTTCGGGGCTCTGGCTGTGGGTCTGGCCGCCGTAGATGCCGCCGCCGCAGGGCATGCGCAGGGTCAGCGGCGAGATGAATTCGCCGGCCGAACGATACCGCAGGCGAGCCATCTCCGAGACGATCTGGTCGGAGGCGGGGTAGAAGTAGTCGGCGAACTGGATTTCCACCACCGGGCGCAGGCCGTAGGCACCCATGCCCACGGCGGTGCCGACGATGCCGCTCTCGGAGATCGGTGCATCGAACACCCGCGACTTGCCGTACTTGGTCTGCAGGCCTTCGGTGCAGCGGAACACGCCGCCGAAGTAGCCGACGTCCTGGCCGTAGATCACCACGTCGTCGTCGCGCTCGAGCATGACATCCATGGCCGAGCGCAGGGCCTGGATCATGGTCATGGTAGTGGTGGCCATGGCGGTTTCCGGGTTGATGCTGTTGTTGTGATCGTTCATCTCAAACCCCCAGTTCCTGGCGTTGACGGCGCAGGTGATCGGGCATTTCCTTGTACACGTCCTCGAACATCGAGGCGGCGCTGGGGATATGGCCATTGGCGAGGGTGCCGAACTGTTCGGCATCCTTCTGTGCCTTGATCACCTCGGCCTCGAGCTCGGCACTGACGGCCTGGTGCTCTTCTTCGGACCAGTGGCCGGCCTTGATCAGGTGCTGCTTGAGACGAAGGATCGGGTCGCCCAGCGGGAAGTGGCTCCAGTCGTCGGCCGGGCGGTATTTGGACGGATCGTCCGAGGTGGAGTGCGGGCCGGCACGGTAGGTGACCCATTCGATCAGTGTCGGGCCCAGGCCACGGCGGGCACGTTCGGCGGCCCAGCGCGAAGCGGCGTACACGGCGACGAAGTCGTTGCCGTCGACCCGCAGCGAGGCGATGCCGCAGCCCACGCCACGGCCGGCAAAGGTGGTCGACTCACCACCGGCGATGGCCTGGAAGGTGGAAATTGCCCACTGGTTGTTGACCACGTTGAGGATCACCGGGGCGCGGTAGACGTGGGCAAAGGTCAGGGCAGTGTGGAAGTCGGATTCGGCAGTGGCACCGTCACCGATCCAGGCCGAGGCGATCTTGGTATCACCCTTGATCGCCGACGCCATGGCCCAGCCGACCGCCTGCACGAACTGGGTCGCCAGGTTGCCGCTGATGGTGAAGAAGCCCGCCTCGCGCACCGAGTACATGATCGGCAGCTGACGGCCCTTGAGCGGGTCGCGGGTGTTGGACAGCAGCTGGCAGATCATCTCCACCAGCGACACGTCGCGGGCCATCAGGATGCTCTGCTGGCGGTAGGTGGGGAAGCACATGTCGGTGCGGTTCAGGGCCAATGCCTGACCACTGCCAATGGCTTCCTCGCCCAGGCTCTGCATGTAGAAGGACATCTTCTTCTGGCGTTGGGCGACCACCATGCGGCTGTCGAAGATGCGCGTCTTGAGCATTGCGCGCATGCCTTGGCGCAGCACCTGCGGGTCGATGCCCTCGGCCCAGGGGCCGACAGCATTGCCGTGCTCGTCGAGCACACGCACGAGGCTATAGGAGAGGTCCGCAGTGTCGGCGGGCTCTACGTCGATAGGTGGCTTACGGACTTGACCGGCGTCGTTCAGACGCAGGTAGGAGAAATCGGTCTGGCAGCCTGGCCGGCCTGTGGGCTCGGGCACATGCAAACGCAGGGGGGCGTACTCGTTCATGCTTTTTACGCTCGCTCGAATGTTGTTTTTGTGAGCTCTGAAGCGGCCGCCGCTGACTACCGGCTTGTGACTGGTAGGTCAGCGTCATTTACATCTTAGAGGCTGGGCCGGAGAATTTTTCTCTCAAGTTCATTGCCTTTATCGCGCGGCGCAGATAAACATTCTGAATAAACACAAGAATCAGGTGAATTTGCCTCATGCGTAAACTTGATCGTACGGATATCGGTATTCTCAACAGCCTCCAGGAGAACGCCCGGATCACCAACGCGGAGCTTGCGCGTTCGGTGAACCTCTCGCCGACCCCCTGTTTCAACCGGGTCAAGGCGATGGAGGAACTAGGGGTGATCCGCCAGCAAGTGACCTTGCTGTCGCCCGAAGCGCTGGGCCTGGATGTCAACGTGTTCATCCATGTCAGCCTGGAGAAGCAGGTGGAGCAGTCGTTGCATCGCTTCGAGGAGGAGATCGCCGAGCGGCCCGAGGTGATGGAGTGCTACCTGATGACAGGCGATCCGGATTACCTGCTGCGCGTGCTGTTGCCGAGCATCCAGGCGCTGGAGCGATTTCTCGATTACCTGACGCGGCTGCCGGGGGTGGCGAATATCCGCTCCAGCTTTGCGCTGAAGCAGGTGCGCTACAAGACCGCGTTGCCGTTACCGGCCAATGGCATGACCTTGCGCGAGTAGTTGTCAGTTCAGGCCCTATCGTGTCGCCACCGCCCGACAGGGTGCTTGATATTTTAAACACCCCCGGCCTATGTTGTGGCTGTCGCCCTTTGCGGCATGCCTACAACAACAAGGACCAGCGTCATGACGACCGAGCGCCTGACCGGCATCGACGAAATCGAATGCGTCACCCCTGACCTCAATGGCGTCCCACGCGGCAAGGTGATGACCGCCGAGGGCTTCCTCGAAGGCCGGCGCCTGCAGATGGCGCGTGGGGTGCTGCTGCAATGCATCATGGGCGGCTATCCGCCGGCAAGGTTCTATGGCAGTGATGACGGCGACCTGGCACTGGTCGCTGATCCTGCGCAAACTCATGTCCTGCCGTGGAGCGACAGCCCACGGGCCTTGGCGATCTGCGATGCGGTCGAGCTCGATGGCACGCCCTCGGGGCTCTCCACCCGTGGTCTGCTCAAGGCGGTGATCGCTCGTTATGCGGCGCTGGGGCTTGCGCCGGTGGTGGCCACCGAACTGGAGTTCTTCGTCTTCGCCCCGAACAGTGATCCGGGCCAACCGTTCCAGCCACCGCTGGGCAGGGACGGGCGCCGCGAGCTGGGCCACTCGGCCTTCAGCGTCAGTTCCAACAATGGCCTGCGGCCTTTCTTCAGCGAGGTCTACCGGTGCATGGCAGCACTGGGCTTGCCACGCGACACGTTCATGCACGAGATGGGCGTCAGCCAGTTCGAGATCAACCTGTTGCACGGTGATCCGCTGCTGCTGGCCGACCAGACCTTCCTGTTCAAGCATCTGCTCAAGGAAGTTGCACTCAAACACGGCTTGACCGTGGTGTGCATGGCCAAGCCGCTGGCGCATACCCCCGGCAGTTCGATGCACATCCACCAGAGCCTGGTGGAGATCGGCACCGGTCGTAACGTGTTCAGTGACGAGCAGGGCAGGGCAACCGACACCTTCCATCACTTCATCGGCGGCTTGCAGGCGTGCATGGCCGACTTCACCGCGCTGTTCGCGCCCAACGTCAACTCCTACCAGCGTCTGTGCCACCCTTACGCCTCGCCGAACAATGCTTGCTGGTCAGAGGACAATCGCGCGGCTGGCCTGCGCATCCCGGCCAGTTCACCGGTAGCGCGGCGTGTGGAAAATCGTCTGCCGGGCGCCGACACCAACCCCTACCTGGCGATTGCCGCAAGCCTTGCGGCCGGGCTGCATGGCATCGAGCGCAAGCTGCAGCCCACTGCGGCGATCCAGGGCGAGTTCGTGGTGCCCGAGCACCTGAGCCTGCCGTGCACGCTGCACGCGGGCATCGAGCGCCTGCGTCGCAGCACGTTGGCGCGGGAACTGTTTGGCGAGGAGTTCATCGAAGGATACGTCGCCACCAAGACCCTGGAATTGACGGATTTCTTCGATGAGATCACGCCGTGGGAGCGTAGGGTGCTGGCCGCGCAGGCCTGATCGCGACAGAAGCTTTGCCCGGCGCGCCGCTCCTGGCTTTTTTTCATTGCCAGGGGCCCGCGTCCGGGAAATTGCCCTTATGCTTGCCAGCAGCACCACACCTGCCCAAGGAGCCCGCGGGGACGCATGCGCCAGATCTGGAAGTCATTTCGCTCGTTGTACTTCGCCGCCCTGATGATGCTGATCGGCTCAGGCCTGTTGAGTACCTACCTGGCGTTGCGCCTGGCTGCCGACCATGTCGACAGCCTGTGGGTCGGTGCGCTGATGGCAGCCAACTATTTCGGTCTGGCCGTGGGCGGCAAGGTCGGTCACCGATTGATCGCTCGGGTCGGGCACATTCGTGCGTATGCCACCTGCGCCGGTATCGTCGGTGCGGCGGTGCTGGGGCATGGGCTGACCGATTACGTACCGGCCTGGATCGGCCTGCGCATGATCGTCGGCCTGGGCATGATGTGCCAGTACATGGTCATCGAGAGCTGGCTCAACGAGCAGGCCGACGCCAAGCAGCGCGGTGCGGTATTCAGCGGCTACATGATCGCGTCCTATCTTGGGTTGGTGCTGGGTCAGTTGATCCTGGTGGTGCATCCGGCACTGGGGCCTGAGCTGCTGATGCTGGTCGCCATGTGCTTTGCCCTGTGCCTGGTGCCGGTGGCGATGACTCGGCGCATTCACCCGGCACCGCTGCGGCCGGCGCCGATGGAGCCGAAATTCTTCATCAAGCGGGTGCCGCAGTCGCTGAGTACCGTGCTTGGCGCGGGACTGATCGTCGGTTCCTTCTATGGTCTGGCCCCCCTGTATGCGGCGCGCCAGGGGCTGAGCACCGAGCAGGTCGGTCTGTTCATGGGCTGTTGTATTTTCGCCGGGCTGTTAGTGCAGTGGCCCCTGGGCTGGCTGTCGGATCGCTATGATCGAGCGGTGCTGATCCGCAGCGTGTCGATCGGCCTGGCGGTGGTGTCGCTGCCGTTGGCGCTGCTGCCCAGTGTGCCGCTGGAGTTGCTGTTCGCGGCTGGCTTCATCGTTTCGTTGCTGCAGTTCTGCCTCTATCCATTGGCCGTGGCGTTCTCCAATGACCATGTGGAAAGTGAGCGGCGGGTATCGTTGACGGCGATGCTGCTGGTCACCTATGGCGTGGGTGCGAGCATCGGTCCGCTGGTGGCGGGCGTGCTGATGAAGGCGTTGGGCGCACAGATGCTCTATGCCTTCTTCACCTTCTTTGCCCTGGTGCTGGTGTGGCGTATTCGACCGAAGGCGGTCACCGGGCTGCACCAGGTTCAGGATGCACCGCTGGGCCACGTGGCGATGCCTGCGGCAGGTTCGCCGTTGTCTGCGGCGCTCGATCCACGGGTCGATGAGCAGACCGTGCAGGACGTGATGCAGGCGCCGGTGGCGGCGGAGGATACCGAAGATGAGCCAGGGCAGGTCCAGGGCAGTCAGGTCGAGCCGGAAACCGACAAGGCGAATTGAGTGATGCCCGACCAGGAGCCAGGCTTCCTGGTCGGGATCGTTCATTTTTTGATGGCTCAGGCGTCCTGAATGTTTTGCAGTCGAAACTCGAGAATCTCGCCGTTCAACTCTCCGGCATTGAGGTAGGCGCCATCCCAGATCTTCACTTGGGAAACCCTGTGCCCCAGGGCGTCACGCAGGTAGAACGGAATGTTCGGCGCGCTGTTCGGATTGCCATCCCAATTTGTGAGCGTTTCGATCTTCCACAAGCTTTCGCCAGGGCCGAGCAGGGGCCTGGTGATGCTGTCGATCGCTTTGCCCAACAAGCCGGTGCCATACAGGCCGAGCCATCCCTTATAGTTCTGTTCCATTCTGGCGCCGGCATATTCGAAGCTGCTGACTGTAAAGTTATTCAGGCAACTGATCCGATAATGAGATCGGGTGGCGGTCTGTTTTTCTTTCAGGTACTCGAAATGAAACGTGAGTGGCACGAAGGTACTGAGCGGGTGTTGATAGGCCGCTTCGGTCAGCAGCCATCCCTCCCGTTCTGTTTCACCGTCCGGCTTGGACGGTGACAGCCAGCGGGAGGTCCCGACCTGGCCATGCCTGCAATGCAGCTCGGCTGTGAAGTTGCGGTGAATCATGGCGATGCTCCTGTTGAGCGCCCGGGTTGTTGGGGCGATAGCCGTCACCGTAGTGGGTTCAAGGCGTAAGGAGCATGAGGAAAATTTTCAGCGAATGTACCGACCGCCTGAATCGAAAACGCCACCCGAGGGGTGGCGTCGATGTCTTTCAAGGGGCGATCAGTAGTCGTCTTTATCGAACCGCCGCGCTTCACGCTGCAGCTGGTACACGAAACTCTCGATCTTGCGCTGGCTCTGGCCGTTGAGGTTGTGGAAACGCACGCCGGCGAAGGTGGTATTGATGCGCTCTTCGAAGTGCAGGTGACGCAGCTCCACCATCACGTCGCTCAGGCCCAGCGGGTTTGCGGCCTTGAAGCGCTCATACACCTGGCCCAGTTGCAGGCGCTCTTCGACATTGCCATCGAAGCGCAGCTTGCAGCCCGTGGCGGACACGTCCAGCAGCTTGCCGCGCAGCGCGCCGTTGCCCTTGAGGTGGGTGCCGTCGAGGATAATGTCGACCAGTTGCGACAGTTTCAGCGCAGCGCGGAAGGCGTTGCGACGCTGATGGTAGGTCATTTCGGTGGGCAGAGTGCCGCGGTAGCAGCGGTGGCCGTCGACTTCGCCGATGGCCAGCGCAGTGTTGCACTCCCAGGCAATGCGTACGCCATCGTGGAAACCTTCGACGCGGAAGGGTTCGCCGTTCTCGATGAACTTCTCGCCGTCACGCGGGATCATTTCGTCCAGTGCCAGAACGTTGGCGTCCCGGTCCACCTGTACCACGTAACTCTGGAAGCGCTGGCTGCGTTCATGGAAGCTGATGATCAGCGGATCGTGGCTTTCCATCAGCTGGCGCAGGTTCGCCGAAATCTCCAGAGGAGTGGTCAGCACTTTTGGTGGCTGAGGAGCATCGGACTCATTGAACACGGGTAATCAATCTCCAGGCAAAAACGACACACGCAAGTAACGGCATTTTGCCAGTATGTTCCGTGCCTTGAATAGGAATAATCACACCTGGCTGATCGCCCGGGGCTTGTCCATGGGGGAGGTGGTACCACGGCTGTCGTACAGCGACGGGGAGTCGCCGCCGTTGAGGATTCTGATCTGGTTGGCCGTGGCGTGCTGCTGCACCTGGATAACCCGGCCATTGGTCTCGTTGACCTTCTGGCAGGTATCCATCAACTGGGTCAGCACATCGAGTTGCTGCAGGATGATCTCGCCGTTTGGCGATTGCGCAGCAACGGCCTGCACACCCGCCCGGTCGGCGCTGAGGCCGAGCCCGTTGAGCAGGTGATTGCGCCGCATGCCCTGCTGCTCGAGCAAGACGATCAGCGATTGCTTGCGGGCGAGGATGGTCTCCAGCACCTGCATGTCCCGACCGTGCAGGGCGACCGTTTCCTTCTGGAGGAGGTCGAGCAGTTCCTGGGTCGGCGCGATGTCGTCTTCGATCAGTTGCAGCAGTGTGGTGTCGTGCATGGCTGGCTCTTGGCTCTGGCGTCCTGGAAGTCAGCGCACCGTAAGGTTAGCGCTGAGCTTCGAAATCAAGCAGTTTGCTGGCGATCCGGCCGGCATCGACCTGGTAGCTGCCGTCGGCGATCGCCTGCTTCAACTGGGCCACGCGGGCGCTGTCGACTGCCGGTTGATCGCGCAGCTTGTCGCTGATCTTCTGCAACTGCTGGGCCTCTTGACTGAGGTGTACCGCCTCTCCGCTGATGCTGGCAGGCTTGCCTGCATCGCTGGCACCACCGGTTTTTTCGGTGTTGCCCGATGCGGCATTGCCGCGAACGCCGCCCGTGATGGACGGAGAGTTATTCAAACGACTGAAGTCGATGACCATGATCAGAAACCTCTGGGTGAATAGGACGCTTGCCTTTGTTTCGGCCAACCCGAAACAAACTTTAGGCACAAATGTTCTGCCGTCCGTCAGCAAACCCGCATATCCCGATTTCTGACACAGTTTAGGAAAAGCGGTTCCTCGCCGCCAGTCCCGGGGTCCTGCATTATTTCGTCGGCGATGAACCGCCGGTGCCTTTTACATCCTTCCTACATCGCCACTTCGACCTGGCCCGGCCCGACCACCGTGGCCTTGACCACGCGCTGGGAGTTGAGATTACGCACGCGGATCTGTTCGGTCAGGCCGCCTTTGCTCAGGGCTTCGCCTGGCATTCGTACGCTCAGGCCGCCACTGCGGGCGGTGATCACCACGTGATCGCCCTTGCGAATCACGTCCGCTTGTTCCAGTTGCTGCAACGTCAGGACCTGGTCGAGGATGGTCGGGCGCAGCAGTTTCATGCCCACGGCCTGGTCGAGTTCGCTCAGAAAGCCCTGGCCCAGGGTGCTGACGTCACGCTCGCGCAGGGCCACGTCACCTTCAGTGATCACGCTTTCGCGCTTGAGTGGGCGGGTCATGACCACCACGTCGCGGAACAGTTTCACCTGTGCCGGCACGAATACCGTCCAGGGCGAGGTTCCGTCGCAACGTACCCGCACCGTCACCCGCCCAAGCGGCTGTGCCGGGCTTTCCAGCGAGGCGTCCAGTTGCTGGCTGCACACCGGCATGCGCAGGCGTGGGTCGAGATTGTTGACCTGGATGTCATAACGTCCCACGGTCTGGGTGCGCGTCATGTAGTCTTCGACGGTGAATTCAAGAAACCCTTGGGTGACACCGATAAGCTGTTCAGGCAAGGTAAACGAATCCGCCAGCGTGCGAGCGCCGGATGCGAGCAGGCATGCAATGGCCAGGGGGATGGCCAGCAGGCGCGTCAGTCGTCGGAAAAATGTCGTTTTCGTGTACATACGCTCAAAAAAGCAAAGCCCGTGCCGACTTGTTGGCAAGCGAGCAGAAAAATAGAAGGAGTCTGGCATGGCTGGCGTTATGGATTCGGTCAACCAGCGCACGCAACTGGTTGGACAGAATCGCCTCGAGCTGCTGTTGTTCCGTCTCAATGGCGATCAACTCTATGGCATCAATGTGTTCAAGGTCCGTGAGGTGCTGCAGTGCCCGGAGCTGACCCTGTTGCCCAAGTCCCATCCGGTGGTGCGCGGTGTAGCGAACATTCGTGGGGCAACCATCCCCATCCTCGACCTGTCGATGGCGACGGGGCTACCGGGCCTGAAAGAAGAGACCCGTAACAGTTTCGTGATCATTACCGAGTACAACACCAAGACCCAGGGTTTCCTGGTGCACTCGGTCGAGCGCATCGTCAACATGAACTGGGAAGAGATCCATCCACCACCCAAGGGTACTGGGCGCGATCACTACCTGACGGCGGTCACCCGGGTAGACAACCGCATGGTCGAGATCGTCGACGTCGAGAAGGTGCTCGCGGAAGTGGCACCGTCCTCGGAGTCGGTTTCCGCCGGCGTGGTCGATGCCGAGGTGCAGGACAAGGCCGTGTTGCTGCGGGTGCTGACCGTCGACGATTCGTCGGTGGCGCGCAAGCAGGTCAGCCGTTGCCTGCAGACCGTGGGCGTGGAGGTGGTGGCGCTCAACGACGGCCGCCAGGCGCTGGACTACCTGCGCAAGCTGGTGGATGAGGGCAAGCGGCCGGAAGAAGAGTTCCTGATGATGATCTCCGACATTGAAATGCCGGAAATGGACGGCTATACCCTCACCGCCGAGATTCGTAACGATCCGCGCATGCAAAAATTGCACATCGTCCTGCATACTTCGCTGTCGGGCGTGTTCAACCAGGCGATGGTCAAGAAGGTCGGCGCTGACGACTTCCTGGCCAAGTTCAAGCCGGACGACCTGGCCCAGCGCGTGGTCGATCGGATCAAGGCAACGCATTGAAACGGCCGGGGCGAGCCCCGGCGCAAGTGATTGAAAAGAGGCGGCAGCATTGTCTACGGGTAATTTGGATTTCGAACAGTTCCGGGTCTTCCTGGAGAAAGCCTGTGGCATCCTGCTGGGCGAAAATAAGCAGTATCTGGTGTCCAGCCGTCTCAACAAGCTGATGGAGCAGCAGGGCATCAAGAGCCTGGGTGAGCTGGTCCAGCGCATCCAGACCCAGCCCCGCAGTGGCCTGCGCGAGCAGGTGGTCGACGCCATGACCACCAACGAGACCTTGTGGTTTCGCGACACCTATCCGTTCGAAGTGCTGAAGAACAAGGTGATTCCCGAGTTCATCCGCGCCAACCCTGGCCAGCGCCTGCGCATGTGGTCGGCGGCCTGCTCGTCGGGGCAGGAGCCGTATTCGATCTCGATGGCTATCGATGAGTTCGAGCGCAGCAACCTGGGCCAGTTGAAGATGGGGGCGCAGATCGTCGCCACCGATCTTTCCGGTGCCATGCTCAATAACTGCAAGACGGGTGAGTACGATAGCCTGGCGATTGCCCGCGGCTTGTCGCAGGAGCGCCTGCAGCGCTACTTCGACCCGAAAGGGCCGGGGCGGTGGGCGGTTAAGCCGGCAATTCGCAGTCGGGTGGAGTTCCGCTCGTTCAACCTGCTCGACAGCTATGCGGCGTTGGGCAAGTTCGACATCGTGTTCTGCCGCAATGTGTTGATCTACTTCTCCGCGCAGGTGAAGAAAGACATCCTCATGCGTATCCATGCAACGCTCAAGCCAGGGGGATATCTGTTCCTGGGGGCTTCGGAGGCGCTCAATGGCTTGCCGGATCATTACCAGATGGTTCAGTGCAGTCCAGGGATCATCTATCAGGCCAAGTGAATGCAAAGGCCGGTATCGAGAGATACCGGCCTTTTCGTTTTCGCGCCTGCGAACACCGGACCTTGCCAGCGTGTTCAGGCGGCAAGGTCAGGATCGATCGAGATCGCGATCAGAAGTCGTATCGCACCTTCGCCGAGAATACGTCGGCATTGAAGCCCGACTTGCCCACGTAGTCATAATTGACCCCGAGGGTCACTGCACCCAGCTTGTAGTCGGCACCGACACCTGCTTCGTAGCTGTTGCGCACCGCACTTGCGCCGCGGGTCACGAATGGCGTGTTGCCGAGCAGGAAGGTCGAGGTGCTGTTGGTCTGGTCGGCGGCGAAGTCGTGGTAGCCCATCAGCTTGAATTGCGGCTCCAGGGTCCCGACACCAACGGCATAGCTGCCCGCCACTCGCACACCTGCACCCAGCTCGAGGGCTTCGTAGCGCTCATCTTCGACCTTGAGTGCGGCGGACGAGCCTTTCTCGCGGTAGCCATCGATGTCGACACGGCTGTAGCGTGCGGCCACGCGTGGTTCGACCAGCAATTGCGGGTTGATGTGCCAGGTGTAGCCACCCACCAGGTTCGCGGCCAACTGGTTGCTGTCGTAGTCGGCCTTGGCCCGGGTGTCGGCGATCTCACGCTTGCCTTGGTTGTCGCCCCGGCCATAGGTCAGGCTGGCGTCGACGAAGTAGTTGCCCAGCGTATAGGCGCTGTACAGGGTGAAGGCATGGCTCTCGACCGACGTCTTGTTGCCACTGCTGCCGTTGACGTCAGTGTCCAGGAAGCTGGACGCCAGGCCCAGGGTGAGCTGGTCGTTGAGCTTGCCATCGGCACCGACGGCAATGCCGCGACTGTAGGCGTTGTAACCTGCCACGCCGTCACGGGTGCTCTGGGTGGCGTCGCTGTACAGCGATTGAACCCATACGCCGGCCTGGCTGAAGCCTTCCCCCGACGAGGCGCCACGCAGGTTGCTGGCGCGACTGCTGATGGCGTTGCCGATCATGCGCTGGGCTCCGGTGGCTGCCTGGCGCGCGCCGCCGTTGACCTCCGGGGTCAGCTGGCGAGCCAGTCTGGCGACCTGGGCCTGGTCGGCGTTGGCGGCGTAGGCCAGCAACGGGTCGCCTTTGGGCAACTGAGCCAGCAGGCCGTTACCGATCGCGTTGCCGATGGCACCCTGGGCATTGTCGTTGCCGCCGCTTTCCTTGACGATCTCGGTGACTTCTTCCACCGGTTTGGTCGTAACCTGTGCGTAGACTTTGTTGTCTTCCACCGCGCTGCTCTGCACGCGCAGCAGTGCCGAGGTACTGGTGACCTGGATGCCGTTGGGGTCAAGGTTGTGGCCGGCGGTGTCCACCAGCTGTACCTGGCCGGCCTCGACCAGCAGGTAGCGCGATCCGGACGGCTGGAAGTCCTCTTCGTCGGCGTGCAGGGCGATGCGCGAGCCTTGTTCGAACTTGCTGGTGCCGCTGACCTTGAGTACCGCCACGCTCGGGTCGGTTTCGCTGGACAATTCCAGGCCCAGCGCCGAGTTGCCGGCGATCGACAGGTTGCCGTCGATCGCGGTGCGGGCAGCGGTCAGTGACAGGGTTGCGCGGGTGTCGTCACCCAGGTTGCCGACTTCGATCCAGCCACCGGGCTTGAGGCGGATGTCCGGGGTGCTGTGGGGCAGGTAGTGGGCCTGGAACTCGCTGTTACCTTCGACCTCGATGTTGCTCAGCCCGTCGAGCATGCCGGTGATCTGGCTGCCCTCGCGCAGGATGAGCTCGACCGGCCGATTGCTGTGGCTGGCGTCGATGGCGACCTGGGCCATGATGATGCCGCTGTTGAAGATGTTCAGGTCGCCGTGGTCGCGATACCAGGGTTGCTGGCCGGGGGCGTCGAATGCGACATCGCCGATGCGAATGCCGGTGCCGCTCAAGGCGTAGATCGAGCCACGGTTGTCGATGTGTCGCCCCAGGCTACTGGTCAGGGTTGCGCCATCGAGCGCGATGGCCTGGCTGTTCGTGTCGCTGGCGACGATATTGCCGTAGTTTTCGATGCTGTCCAGGCGGGTTGGCATGCCGGTGGCGCCGCCGCGCGACGTGGCGTTGACGCTGATGGCATTGGGGCCGCTGCTTTCGATGGCGCCGCGATTGACGATCTTGCCCTGCACGGTGGCGCCGGCCAGGTTGAGGGTGATCGCGTTGTAGCCATAGGCGCGGACCTTGGCGTTCTGGGCGTTGATCAGGTCGCCCTTGATCAAGGTCGACTGTCCGTTGGCGCTGGCCAGGTTGATGCCGTAGGCCTCCCGCCGGTTGATGATGCCGATACCGGTGCCGGCCTGGAGCGTGCCTTGGTTGATCAGGTTGCCATCAACCGTGGTATTGCTGATTTTCAGCGCGTTGCCATCGAGGCTGGTGCTCCTGACGAAGGCCTGGTTCATCAGGTCGCCGGTCACATGACTGTTGCGCACGGTGAGGGCGTCGCTGCGATTGACCATGTCCACGGTGGTGCGGTCGTTGTCGTTGATCGGGCTGTTGAAGGTCAGGTCGCCCTGTACGTTGGCGTCGTCGAGCACGATCGCGCTGCGGGAAATATTGGTGAAGCTGCCGCCGAACTCGAGGCCGTTCGCGTAGCTCTGGTGGCTGGAGGTGAAGCCGGCATCGGTCAGTTGGATGGTCTGGCCATGGGCGGGCAGGGCGCTGGTGGCAATTGCCAGGGCAAGCAGGGTCTTGCGGTAGGTCAGCGGGGACACGGTTTCTTCCTTGGAAGGCAATAGGGACAGTGCGCATCCATGCTGTGCCTGAAACCGTAACCAGTGGCCTCATGCCACATCTCTGCGCGGTCGCGAATGCTACTCGCAGTGATGGCAAAATAACACTGTCCTGTTGACGTCAATTTTTTGGATTGCCGCTTTTGCCGCTCGGCAATTGCCGCTCACTCGCCATCAAGCGGAAGCACTTTGCCGCTTTTCTGGCATTGCCGTTGCTCGCGGATGCAGATGATGCCCGGTATTGCTGGGGCTGCGGCTGTTGGCACAGGCCTTGCTATAGCTTGGCCAACGCAACGCTGGTCAACCTTCGAAGGTTCCCCGACATGAGCATCAGCTTCGACAAGGCCCTCGGCATCCATGAAAAGGCACTGGGTTTCCGCGCCCAGCGCGCCGAGGTGCTGGCCAACAACATCGCCAACGCCGACACGCCCAACTACAAGGCGCGTGACATGGACTTCTCCTCGGTGCTTGCCGCCGAGGCAGACAAACAAAGCAATGGGCGTATTTCGCTGACCCGCACCAACGGCCACCACATCGAGGCCGAAGGCCTGGCCATGGGCGACGACAGTCTCAAGTACCGCACGCCGGTGCAGCCGTCGATCGACCAGAACACCGTGGATGCACAGATCGAGCAGTCGAACTATGCGCAGAACGCGATCGACTTCCAGGCCAGCTTCACCTTGCTCAACAGTAAATTCAAAGGGCTGGTATCGGCCCTGCGTGGAGAGTGACCATGTCCCTTGCCAGTGTCTTCAACATCGCCGGTAGCGGCATGAGCGCGCAGAACACGCGCCTTAACACCGTCGCCTCGAACATCGCCAACGCCGAGACCGTCTCCTCGAGCATCGACCAGACCTACCGCGCTCGCCACCCGGTGTTCGCCACCACCTTCGAACAGGCCCAGAACGGCGCCGGTCAGTCGCTGTTCGACGACCAGGGCCAGGCCGGCCAGGGTGTGCAGGTCAAGGGGATCATCGAGGACCAGAGCAACCTGGAAGCCCGCTACGAGCCCAATCATCCGGCGGCGAACAAGGACGGCTACGTCTACTACCCGAACGTCAACGTGGTCGAGGAGATGGCTGACATGATCTCCGCCAGCCGTGCGTTCCAGACCAACGCCGAGCTGATGAACACCGCCAAGACCATGATGCAGAAGGTGCTGACCCTGGGTCAGTGATTGAGGAGCGCAACGCATGGCAGTCAATGTTAATGATGTGCTCGCCAATTCCGGTGTGAGCAACGGCACCAAGAAGCCAGCCAGCGAGCCGACCGACAAGAACGCGCTCGGCAAGGATGCCTTCTTGCAGTTGCTGGTCACCCAGATGCAGCACCAGAACCCGCTCGATCCGCAGGACAACGGTGAGTTCGTTGCCCAGCTTGCGCAGTTCAGCAGCCTGGAGGGTATCCAGACCCTCAACGAGTCGGTCAACGCCATTACCGGTTCGCTGGGTTCGTCCCAGGCACTGCAGGCGTCGTCGCTGGTCGGCCGCTCGGTGATCGTGCAGAACGACAAGGCGTTGGTCGATCCGACCAAGAGCTTCAATGGTCAGGTCGTGGTGCCGCAGAACATCGAGAGCGGCAAGGTCACGATCAAGGACAAGGATGGCAACGTCGTCAAGACCATCCAGTTGGGCGAACAGAAGAAGGGCACTGCCGACTTCATCTGGGATGGCACCAACGACAAGGGCGAGAAGGTCGCTGCAGGCAACTACACCTTTACCGCGACGACCACCGTCGATGGCAAGGCTCAGGAGATGTACACGCTGCTGCCAGCCACCGTCACCAGTGTCACCGTGGGTGGCACTGGCGGCGAGATGATGCTCAACCTGGCCGGTATCGGCAAGGTCGGCATCTCCAAAGTACAAACCATCGGAATCTAAGGCCGGCCTGTTCGGCAGAAGGAGCAATGCATGTCTTTCAATATCGGCCTTAGCGGTCTCTACGCAGCCAACAAGCAACTCGACGTTACCGGCAACAACATCGCCAACGTCAATACCACCGGTTTCAAGTCGTCGCGTGCCGAGTTCGCCGACGTCTACGCCGGCGCCAACCGCCTGGGCGTGGGCCAGAACCAGGTCGGTAACGGTGTGCGCCTGGCGGCCGTGTCGCAGCAGTTCACCCAGGGTGACGTGAACAACACTGGCAACGTGCTGGACATGGGGATCCAGGGCCAGGGCTACTTCGTCCTGTCCGACAACGGCTCGCTGACCTACACCCGTGCCGGTGCCTTCCGCACCGACAAGGACAACAACGTGGTGACCTCCGACGGCCTGAACCTGCAAGGTTATGCCGCCGACAGCACCGGCAAGATCCAGAAGGGCATCCTCACCAACCTGAAGATCGATACCTCGGCGCTGGCCCCCAAGGCCACTACCCTGATCGACCAGGGCATCAACCTGAACTCCTCCGCCGACACCATCCCGCTGGAGGTGTCCGACGGCGCGACCCCACCGGTGATGGTGCCGAACAAGCCGTTCGACCCGGCCGACCAGTCGACCTACACCAAGTCCTTCCCGACCAAGGTGTACGACAGCCAGGGTAACGAGCACACCATGGAGCAGTTCTACCGCAAGACCGGCACCAACGAGTGGACCATGTACACCCTGGTCGATGGTCGCAACCCGCTCAACCCGAGTAGCACCACGCCGCTGACCGGCACCATGACTTTCAACTCCGACGGCAGCATCAAGGCCATGACCACCGACAACACCACGGTGCCGGCGGCCAACTGGAGCGTGACCAACAACACCTTCAGCCTCAAGGGCTGGATCCCGGCCGCGAAGGATGCCGCAGGCAACTGGGCGGCCAACGGTTCGGATGGCAATGCCGACGGCATGCGCCTGGCCATGAACAGCACCACCTCGTACAACACCGAGACCGCGCGCATGTCGCAGAATCAGGACGGCTATGCCACCGGCATCCTGTCGAGCCTGTCGATCGACTCGACCGGGGTGATGTTCGCAAGCTTCAGCAACCAGCAGTCTCGCGCCATCGGCCAGGTTGCGATTGCCAGCTTCGCCAACGACCAGGGCCTGCAGCAGATCGGCGGTACGCGTTGGAAAGAGACCTTCTCCTCGGGTATTCCAGGCATCGACGCGCCGAAGACCGGCACCCTGGGCTCGGTCGAGTCCAACTCGCTGGAAGCGTCCAACGTCAACCTGACCCAGGAGCTGGTCGAGCTGATCAAGGCGCAGAGCAACTACCAGGCCAACGCCAAGACCATCTCCACCGAAAGCACCATCATGCAGACCATCATCCAGATGACCTGATGGTCGCTGGCTGAGCGTGTCTGGACGAACCCCTTTCCCGTGAAGGGGTTCGTCGTTTTTGCAGGAGGGATCATGAGGAAACTGACTGTCGCGCTGTTGGCGGCGGCATGCCTGCTCCAGGCTCAGGCCGGTACTGCGCCGTGGTGGCGCTGGGAAAGCCAGGTGGATGGGCGACTGGTGTGTTCGCAGTGGTCGCCGGGGGAGGGCTGGAAGCGGTTTGCCGGGCCTTACAACAATGGTGGGTGTCGCGATTAGCAATACCGCCACTGCTGAACTTTGGCACCCCCTTGCCGCCAGCGGCAAAGCAGCGCCGGATAACCGACGTTGCACCCTCGACGAAAACCACCAAAGGCCCGTATCCACGGGCTTTTTCTTGCCTCGGGAAAAGTTGGTTCGGAACTTGCTTTACAGCCTGCATAGCAACGGTGAGCGGCAATCGATCGCCAGTGCAGTGGAGGATGACTGTGGACAAGATGCTTTACGTGGCCATGACCGGCGCCGCCCAGAACGCGGTGGCACAGAAGGCCCACGCCAACAACCTGGCGAACGTTTCCACCACCGGTTTTCAGCGTGACCTGGAGCAGGCGCGCTCGATGCCGGTGTTCGGCGACAGCTTTCCGGCGCGTGCCTTCGCCATGAGCGAGCGGCCTGCCACCGACTTTACCGCAGGCCCGATGATCGAGACCGGTCGCGAGCTGGACGTGGCGGTCAGCGGCAACGGTTTCATCGCCGTGCAGGCCCCGGATGGCAGCGAAGCCTATGTGCGCACCGGCAGCCTGAACATCGACGCCCTCGGCGTGTTGCGTGCCGGCAATGGCATGCCGGTGATCGGCAACGGTGGCCCGATCGCCATTCCGCCAGAGCAGAAGGTCGAGGTCGGTGACGATGGCACCATCAGCATCCGCGCCATGGGTGAAGACCCGCGCGTCATGGCCGAGGTCGATCGGATCAAGCTGGTCAACCCCGATATCAAGAGCATCAGCAAAGGCCTCGATGGCCTGATCCATACCAACAGCGGCCAGCCGGCCGATGCGGACGTCAATGTCCGCGTGGTGTCGGGCTTCCTCGAGGGCAGCAACGTCAATGCCGTCGAAGAGATGACTTCGGTGCTGGCCCTGTCCCGCCAGTTCGAGCTGCACGTCAAGATGATGAAGACCGCCGAGCAGGGCGACGAAGCCATGGCTCGGGTTTTGCAAATCAGCTAATCACTTTTGAACGGGTGCCGTAAAACAGGCGCACGAGGAGAACACTAAATGCTTCCGGCTCTCTGGGTCGCTAAAACCGGCCTGTCCGCACAGGACACCAACCTGACGGTCATCTCCAACAACCTGGCCAACGTCTCGACCACCGGCTTCAAGCGCGACCGTGCCGAGTTCCAGGACCTGCTGTACCAGACCAAGCGTCAGCCTGGTGCCCAGTCGACCCAGGACAGCGAGCTGCCTTCGGGCCTGCAGGTCGGTACCGGTGTGCGCATCGTCGGCACCCAGAAGAACTTCCAGACTGGCAGCCTGCAGACCACCGAAAACCCGCTGGATCTCGCGGTCAACGGTCGTGGTTTCTTCCAGGTCCTGCAGCCAGACGGCACTGTCTCCTACACCCGTGACGGCACCTTTCACCTGAACTCCGATGGCCAGGTCGTGACCGCCAATGGTTTCGCCCTCGAGCCTGCCATCGTCGTGCCGCCGGAGGCCCAGACCTTCACCGTCGGCCAGGACGGCACCGTGTCGATCACCACCACCGGCAACCCTGCTGCGCAGATCATCGGCAACATCCAGACCGCAGACTTCATCAACCCGGCCGGCCTGCAGGCGATCGGCAACAACCTGTTCTTCGAGACCGCCGCCAGCGGTGCGCCGCAGGTCGGCACCCCGGGCCTGAACGGTTTCGGCACCACTCTGCAGCAGACCCTGGAAAACTCCAACGTCAGCACCGTCGAAGAGCTGGTGAACATGATCACCACCCAGCGCGCCTACGAGATGAACTCCAAGGTCATCTCCACCGCCGACCAGATGTTGTCGTTCGTCACCCAGCAACTGTAAGTCCTGGCTCTAGCTACCCGGCCGCTGTTGCAGCGCCTGTTACACCGTGAGGTAAGCGTCATGAATCGTCTGTTGTCCGTCGTCGCCCTGGGAGGGGCTGTGTTGCTGGCCGGTTGCGTTGCGCCGACGGCAAAGCCCAACGACCCGTACTACGCGCCTGTACTGCCGCGTACACCTTTGCCGTCGGCGGCCAACAACGGTTCGATCTACCAGGCCGGTTTCGAGCAGAACATGTATGGCGATCGCAAGGCGTTTCGTGTTGGTGACATCATCACCATCACCCTCAACGAGCGTACCTCGGCGAGCAAGAACGCCGGTTCCCAGATCCAGAAGGACAGCAACGCCAATATCGGCCTGACCTCGCTGTTCGGGACGACGCCCAACACCAACAACCCGTTCGGCGGTGGCGACCTGTCGCTCAACGCCGGGTACAAGGGTGAGCGCGCCACCAAAGGTGCCAGCCAGGCCAGCCAGGGCAATACCTTGACCGGCTCCATCACCGTTACCGTGGCCGATGTGCTGCCCAACGGCATCATCGCCGTGCGCGGCGAGAAGTGGATGACCCTCAACACCGGCGAAGAGCTGGTACGCATCGCCGGCCTGATCCGCGCCGACGACATCGCCACCGACAACACCGTGCCGTCCACGCGCGTGGCCGACGCGCGCATCACCTATTCGGGCACCGGCTCCTTCGCCGATGCCAGCCAGCCCGGGTGGCTGGACCGCTTCTTCATGAGCCCGCTTTGGCCCTTCTGAGTACGGATGACCATGTTCAACGCCAGGCAGTTGATTGCCGCGACCTTGCTCCTGTCCTTCGCGTTCGGCGCCCACGCCGAGCGCCTGAAGGATATCGCCAGCATTTCCGGCGTGCGCGCCAACCAGTTGATCGGCTACGGCCTGGTGGTGGGGCTCAACGGGACGGGTGACCAGACCACCCAGACCCCGTTCACCCTGCAGACCTTCAACAACATGCTGTCGCAGTTCGGCATCAAGGTGCCGCCAGGTTCGGGCAACGTGCAGTTGAAGAACGTCGCTGCGGTGTCGGTGCACGCCGACCTGCCGGCCTTCGCCAAGCCGGGGCAGGTGATCGACATCACCGTGTCCTCGATCGGCAACTCCAAGAGCCTGCGCGGCGGCAGCCTGCTGATGACCCCGCTCAAGGGTATCGACGGCAACGTCTACGCCATTGCCCAGGGCAACCTGGTGGTCGGTGGTTTCGATGCCGAAGGTCGCGATGGCTCGAAGATCACCGTCAACGTGCCGTCGGCCGGTCGCATCCCTGGCGGTGCTTCGGTCGAGCGCGCGGTGCCGAGCGGCTTCAACCAGGGCAACAGCCTGACCCTGAACCTCAATCGCCCGGACTTCACCACCGCCAAGCGCATCGTCGACAAGGTCAACGAACTGCTCGGCCCGGGTGTTGCCCAGGCGCTGGACGGCGGTTCGGTGCGCGTCACCGCGCCCATGGACCCGAGCCAGCGGGTCGACTACCTGTCGATCCTCGAGAACCTGGAGATCGATCCTGGCCAGGCCGTGGCCAAGGTCATCATCAACTCGCGTACCGGCACCATCGTCATTGGCCAGAACGTCAAGGTATCGCCGGCCGCCGTCACCCACGGCAGCCTGACCGTGACCATCACCGAAGACCCGATCGTCAGCCAGCCGGGGGCGTTCTCCAATGGCCAGACTGCCGTGGTGCCGCGTTCGCGGATCAATGCGCAACAGGAAGCCAAGCCGATGTTCAAGTTCGGCCCAGGCACCACGCTGGATGAAATCGTCCGTGCGGTGAACCAGGTCGGCGCGGCACCGGGCGACCTGATGGCGATCCTCGAAGCCCTGAAACAGGCCGGCGCCTTGCAGGCCGACCTGATCGTGATCTGAGGACGCTGGCGATGAATCCGAAGAGCCTGGTTTCAAGTGCCGCCGACAGCGGCGCCTACACCGACCTCAACCGCCTGAGCTCGCTCAAGCACGGGGATCGCGACAGCGATGCCAACATCCGCAAGGTGGCCCAGGAGTTCGAGTCGCTGTTCATCGGCGAAATGCTCAAGGCCTCGCGCAAGGCCGGCGATGTGCTGGCTGCCGACGATCCGATGAACACCGAGACGGTCAAGCAGTACCGCGACATGTACGACCAGCAGTTGGCCGTGAGCATGTCCCGCGAAGGCGGCGGTATCGGCCTGCAGGACGTGCTGGTGCGCCAGTTGTCCAAGAATAAGGCCGTGCGCCCGAACACCAGCCCGTTCCCGCGTATCGACGGCAATGCGCCGGCGTTGTGGGGCACGAAAGTGGTCGCACCGGCCCTGACCGCCGAATCGGCGTCTACCCGCAACGACGTTGCAGCGCTCAATGCGCGGCGTCTGGCGCTGCCGGGCAAGCTCACCGACCGTCTGCTCGCCGGCATCGTGCCGTCGGCCGGCAATCCGGCTGCGACCAACACCTCGGCATTGCCGGGTCGTGGCGATATTCCGCCCGGTGGCGTGGCCACCGGCGACTGGGAGCCGGCCCAGGCCTTCGCCGCACCGGGGCATGGCATGCAGATTCTCGGGCGCGCCGTGGCCCAGCCGCCGCTGGCGCCGAAGAAAGCCTTCGCCGACAGCGACGAGTTCGTCGCCACCATGCTGCCGATGGCCGAGCAGGCCGCCAAGCGCATCGGTATCGACCCGCGTTACCTGGTCGCCCAGGCTGCCCTCGAAACCGGATGGGGCAAATCGGTCATGCGCAACACCGATGGCAGCAGCAGCCACAACCTGTTCGGCATCAAGGCCACCGGCAATTGGCAGGGCGGCGAGGCGAGGGCGATCACCAGCGAGTTCCGCAACGGTCAGTTCGTCAAGGAAACGGCAGCGTTCCGTTCCTACGACTCCTACCAGGACAGCTTCCACGACTTGGTCAGCCTGCTGCAGAACAATGCGCGCTATCAAGATGCGGTGAAGTCTGCCGATAACCCAGAGCAGTTTGTGCGAGAGCTGCAGAAGGCCGGGTATGCCACCGACCCGAACTACGCCAGCAAGATCTCGCAGATCGCAAGACAGATGAAGTCGGACACGAGCTACGCAATGCTCGGGACCACCACGCAACTTTAAGGGCAGCGAATCATGGCGAGCTTGATCAATATTGGCATGTCGGGGCTGGGCGCCGCGCAGTCGGGGATGTACACCCTGGGTAACAACATCGCCAACGCCGATGTGGACAGTTACTCGCGCCAGCAGAACGTGCAGAAGACCAAGGGCTCGCAGCAGAACGGCAACGTCTTCATCGGCAGCGGCACCACGCTGGCCGACGTGCGTCGAGTGTACAACTCGTTCCTCGAGAACCAACTGCGCACCACCACCTCGCTGTCCAGCGATGCCAACTCGTACCTGAACCAGATCAATCCGCTCGACACTGCCCTGTCGAGCGCTGACACCGGTATCACGGCTGCCCTGAAAGGCTTCTTCACCGCCATGCAGGACGCGGCGGCCAAGCCCAACGAAGATGCCTCTCGCCAGTTGCTGCTGACCAGCGCGCAATCGCTGGCCAAGCGTTTCAACAGCCTGTCGACGCAGCTCAACCAGCAGAACAGCAACATCAACGCCAACATGGCGTCGATCGCCGACCAGGTGAACCAGCTCACCTCGACCATCGCCCAGTACAACGACCAGATCGCGCGCGTGTCGGCGATCCAGGGCCAGCCGAACGATCTGCTCGACCAGCGCGACGGCGCCGTGCGCGAACTGAACAAGCTGATCGGCAGCCAGGTGGTGGAGCGCGAAGGCAACTACGACATCTACCTGCCCAACGGCCAGGCACTGGTACTGGGCAAGACCACCCAGACCCTCGAGGTCGCGCCAAACCGCAACGATCCGACGCGCATGAGCCTGATGATCAACCGCGGCAGCACCAAGATGGACATCACCGACACCACCACCGGTGGCGAGCTCGGTGGCCTGCTGCGCTACCGCAAGGACACCCTGGATCCTGCGCTCAACGAGCTGGGCCGGGTGGCACTGGTGGTGTCCGATGCGATCAACAGCCAGCTCGGCCAGGGCGTCGACAAGAATGGTGAATTCGGCGCGCTGCTGTTCGGCGACATCAACAGCGCCAAGGCCATCAGCGAGCGCAGCATCGCCCGCCAGGGCAACAGTGCAGGCTCCGGCAACCTCGATGTGACCATCAAGGACACCGGTAAGCTCGGCACCAGCGACTACCAGGTGACCTTCACCAGTGCCACCGGCTACAACGTGCGCAAGCTGCCCGAAGGCACCGACATGGGCAACTTCGACCTCAACGACAACCCACCGAAAGTGATCGATGGCTTCAGCCTCTCGCTCAATGGTGGCGCCGTTGCCGCTGGCGACAGCTTCAAGATCACCCCGACCCGCAACGCCGCTGCCGGTATCGAGTCGGTGCTCACCGATCCCAAGCGCCTGGCGCTATCCGCGCCGTTGGGTGCAGTGAGCGGCTCGGGCAACAAGGGCACCGGGCAGATCACCCAGCCGAACCTGACCTCCAAGCTGGACATCTACAACGCCACCGATCGCACTCAGTTGCAGACCGGCCTGAAATATTCGACCCCGGTCAAGCTGGTGTTCGGCGACGACAGCGCGTCTCCGCAGGGCTACACCCTGTACGACGCCAAGGGCAACTCCATCGGCACCGGCACCATCGTGCCCGGCCAGAGCAACAAGCTGCAGCTCTCGGTGCCGATGGTCGATGGCGCCGGCAACCCGATCATGGATGGCGCCACCCAGCGTTCGTTCACCTTCGAGATGGAAGTGGCCGGTGCACCGAAGAACGGTGACAGCTTCACCGTCTCGCTGACCGGTGCAGGCTCTTCCGACAACCGCAACGCCAAGTCGGTGATCGACCTGCAGACCAAGTCCACCGTGGAAGTCGGCGCCGACGGCAAGGGCATCAGCCTGACCGATGCCTACGCCAAGCTTGTGTCCAACGTCGGCGGCAAGGCTGGCCAGGCGAGCATGGACTCCGACGCCACCAATGCCCTGCAGAAGTCGGCGCTCGATGGCCGCAACGCCGTCTCCGGGGTGTCGATCGACGAAGAGACCGGCAACCTCATCAAGTTCCAGCAGTACTACACCGCGTCGTCGCAGATCATCAAGGCGGCCCAGGAAACCTTCGCCACCTTGATCAACAGCCTTTAAGGAGCCGTAGACCGTGCGCATTTCCACTTCGCAGTTCTACAACACCAGCAGCGCCAACTATCAGCGCGGCTTCAGCAACGTGGTGAAAACCCAGCAGGAATCCAGCGATGGCATCCGCGTGCGTACTGCGGCCGACGATCCGGTGGGCGCCTCGCGCCTGCTGCAGCTCGAGCAGCAACAGAACATGCTCGACCAGTACAAGAGCAACATCACCAATGTGCGCAACTCGCTGAGCACCTCCGAAAGCACCCTCGATGCCATCGGCAAGGTGCTGCAGCGGGTCAACGAGCTGGCGATCAGCTCGGGCAACGCCGGTTTTACCGACGCCGACCGCAAGGCCAACGCCGACGAGCTGGGCTCGCTGGAAGAGCAGTTGTTCTCGCTGATGAACAGCAAGGACGAGAACGGCAAGTACCTGTTCTCCGGTTCCAAGGGCGACACCCCGCCCTACGTGCGCAACGCCGACGGCACCTACAGCTATCAGGGCGACCAGGGCCAGTTGAAACTGCAGGTGGGCGACATGCTCAGCCTGGCGGCCAACGAGACCGGTTTCGACGCCTTCGAGCAGGCGCTCAACACCAGCCGCAGCCAGACCACCCTGACCGCTCCGGCGGTGGACGATGGTCGGGTCAGCCTGTCCAATGGCCAGGTATCCGGCAGCGCGACGTTCAACGACCGCTTCCGCAGTGGCGAGCCGTACCGTATCGAGTTCCTCAGCAGCACCCAGTACCGCATCCTCGATTCGGGCAACAACGACGTGACCCTGGAAGCCTCGCAGGGCGGGACCTATAACCCGAATGCCGAGAATGGCACGATCTCCTTCCGCGGTGTCGACCTGCGCCTGAAGATCACCCTGCAGCCGGGTGACAACCCGGACACCGCGATTGCCGGCCACACCTTCAACCTGAGCTCCAAGCCCGATGCCATCGCTGGCTCGCGTAGCCCAGGCAACACCTCCGGCACCCAGGTCAACAACGCCACCATCAGCAACCAGGCGCAGTACAACGCCTCGTTCCCAGGTGGCGGCGCGGTGCTCAAGTTCACCAGCGCTACCGACTTCGAGCTGTATGCAGCGCCGCTCACCGACAACAGCCGGCCGATCTCCACCGGCACCCTGGCGGGCAACACTGCCACGGCCTCGGGCGTGAGCTTCCAGTTGTCCGGTGCACCCAATGCTGGTGACTCGTTCGCGATCAAGGTCGACACCCACCAGAATCAGAACATGCTCAACACCATTGGCCAACTGCGCACCGCGTTGAGCGTGCCGATGGACAATGATCCCAAGGCGCGCCAGAACTTCCTCGCCTCGCTGGACTCGGCAATCGGCAACATCGCCAGCGCCACCAACCAGGTGAGCTCCTCGATCAGCGCCATCGGTGGTCGCGGCGCGGCGCTGGATGTCCAGGCCGAAACCAACGAAGCACTGGGCAATGAAAACAGCAAGACCCAGAGCTCGATCCGCGAAAGCGACCCGGCCACGGTGATGCTGCGCCTGCAAATGCAGACCAACATGCTCCAGGCCTCGCTGCAGTCCTATGCCAAGATCGCCGGCCTGTCGCTGGTCAACTACATCTGAACCCAGGTGCGGGTGATCGCGGGGTGATCGTCCCACGAGCCTGCCTCGCCACCCGCCGGTCAGCGCCGGACTGGGTGGCAGCCGGTCCCGCGGTTCAATCGCTTGAGTGAGTCCTAGTGAACGCACATCCCCTCGTCAGCATCGCCATCCCCGCGTTCAATCCCGAGTTCTTTCGCGCCACGCTGGCCAGCGCCATCGGCCAGGATTACCCGAACCTGGAGATCGTGGTCTGCGACGACAGTCGCGGTGACCAGATCGCAGCGATCTGCGACGAGCTGCGTGCCGGTTGCGCAGTGCCCTTGCGTCATGTGCGCAACCCCGAGCGCCTGGGGTTTGCCCGCAACCTGCAGCGTTGCCTGGAGCAGTCTTCGGGCGAGCTGATCAAGTTTCTCTGCGACGACGACGTGCTGTTCGGCACCTGCATCAGCCAGCAGGCCAGAGTACTCAGCGATCACTCCCAGGTCAGCATGGTCATCTGCCAGCGCCTGCTGTGCGCTGCCGACGATGTGCTGCTGCCGGCGCGTTCGCTGAACTTCGTCATTTCCCTGAACAGTGCCGTGATCAATGGCACCGACCTGCTCGAAAGCGTCGCCGACGGCGTGCCCAATCTGTTCGGTGGGATCAGCCATGCGCTGCTGCGCCGTGACGAGGTGCAGGCCTACCTGCCGGCGCTGGTCGGGGAAGGGCAGGGCTTTGCCGCACGCCTGGACCTGGCCTTGTACGCCTGCCTGCTGCGCCGTGGCCACCTGTGCAGCCTGGATCAGGTGCTGAGCCTCGAGCGCGTGCATGCCGGACGCCTGAGCCACCAGGGCAGCATGGTCGAAGCTGCCAAGACTGAATCCGAATGGCTGCTGCAGATGCTCGCCGAGTCCACCGGCGAGCCAGCGCCGGCCGATGGTTGGGTGCGTACGCTGCCGCTGGCCGAATACACCGGGGCAGCCGATCAGGTCTGGGAGGAAATGGACCTGCGCCGTTTCTACTCCGGGCAGATGGCCAACCTCGGCCAGCAGATCGGTACCGACAGCATCAGCTTCGACGAGCTGTATGCCGAATGGTTGGAGTCGCGCCAATTGTCGGCGGGCCAGGTCAGCCTGCTGCCCAAGCGCATCGAGCAGTGGCCGCGCCAGCCGCGTATCGCGGTGGCGGTGCTGGCCGAGGCGGGCGATGAGAAGGTCTTGCGCACCACCTTGCAGAGCCTGCAGGGGCAGTCCTATCCAGCCCGCCATACCTTGGTGCTGGGCCCGGCGGCGCTGGCTGCCCAGGTACAGGGCGAGGCCCGTCACCTGCACAGCCAGGGTGATCACTTTGTCGAGCTTGGCCAGTGGCTGGCCACCGCGCAGGACATCGACTGGCTGTTGCTGCTGCGCGCCGGTGATCGCGCGCACCCTCATGCGCTGGTGATCATGGCCGAGCGCGTGGCCCTTCGCGGCGATAGCCTGTGCCTGTACATCGACGAAGGCGCCAACGACAACCTGGCGCCGTCGTGTCCGATCTTCAAACCCGACTTCAACCTCGATCTGATGCGCAGCCTGCCCTATGTCGGTCGGCTGCTCGCCTTCGATGCCAAGGCGCTGCGCGAACTGGGCGGCTTCGACGCCAGCTTCGCCACGCTCGCCCCCCACGACCTGCTCTGGCGCATGGTCGAGGTCCACGGCCTGCAGGTTGTCGAGCATATCGCCGAAGTGCTGGTGCAGTGTCACCACCGCTATGCCGACTGGCTCAACGATGCGCAGGCGCATGTGCAGGCCCCTCGCGTGCTGCAAGCGCACTTCGAGCGTCTGGGCGTACAGGCGCAGGTCACGGGTATCGAAGGCAGCATGATGACGCGAGTCACCTACCTGCACCCGCAAGCCGCCAGTGTCTCGATCCTCATCCACGCCGCAGGCGAGCTGGCGGTGCTGATGCGCTGCGTCGAATCGCTGTTCGCCCATACCGCCTACGCCGATTTCGAAGTACTGCTGGTGGCCAGCGGCGAGACATCCTCCGAGGTGCGCGATTGGCTGGGCGGCCTGCAGGGGCTGGGCAGTGACCAGTTACGCGTGTGCCAGGCGGATGCCACCGGGCGGGCGCAGAGCTTCAACGAAGCCAGCCGTCAGGCGCGTGGCGACTACCTGCTGCTGCTCGATGCTGCCTGTGTGCTGTTCGACGGCCGATGGCTGCAGGAATTGATGCAACTGGGGCAGCGCCCGGAAGTCGGCCTGGTTGGCCCCAAGCTGTTCGACAACAATGGCTCGGTGCTCTCGGCCGGCCTGGTGATGGGCATGAATGGCACTGCCGGCACGCCGTTCCTGAGCTGCGCGGTGAATGCCGACGGCTACATGAACCGCCTGAGCCTGGTACAGAACTGGAGCGCGCTGAGCCTTGACTGCCTGCTGGTGCGCGCCGCGCTGTTCGCCGAGCTGGGTGGGCTGGATACTGCGGCATTCGAGGTGTCGCTGTTCGATGCCGATTTCTGCCTGCGGGCGCGCGAAGCAGGCTACCTGTCGGTGTGGACGCCGTTCTCGCGGGTCGCCCAGGTGCCGGTGCTCGCTCAGGAACAGCCCGCACCGCAAAGCCTGCTGGCCGATCAGGAGCGGCTGTATGAGCGCTGGCTGGCATGGGTTGCTTTCGATCCCGCCTACAATCGCAACCTCAGCCTGAAGCTGCCGAACTTCAACTTTGAGCCGGGCCTGCGCGGTGGCTGGGATCCGTTCATCGCACGCGCCATGCCGTCGGTGATGGGGCTGCCCAGCAGCACCTCGGCCATCGGTCACTACCGTGTATCGCAACCGTTCGCCGAGCTGGAAAAGGCCGGCTGGATCCAGGGGCGCATCGACTACAGCGCACCGAGCCTGATCGAGCTGG
Source organism: Pseudomonas sp. RW3S2 (assembly GCF_014268955.1). Lineage (NCBI taxonomy): Bacteria > Pseudomonadati > Pseudomonadota > Gammaproteobacteria > Pseudomonadales > Pseudomonadaceae > Pseudomonas > Pseudomonas sp. RW3S2. The sequence continues at coordinate 43,494 of NZ_JABWRM010000004.1, forward strand.
AGCGGGAAAAACCTGATGTGGTGATCCTGCAGTGCCGCTACACCCCGGCCAGCCTGCGCGATATCGCCCGCTTCAAGCGCTTCTCCAACACCCGGCGCATCTACGAGCTGGACGACTACATCATCGATCCGCCGAAGAAGAACGATCACGCTCGCAACCTGCCGCGCAACATGCGCGAGCTGGTCAGCGAAGCCATCGGCTTGTGCGATCGCGTGGTGGTCTCTACCGAACCGCTGGCCGATGCCCTGTCGAGCATGCACAGCGACATCCGCGTGGTCCCCAACATGCTCGCCGCCTCCTTGTGGACGGGCCTTCGCAGTGAGCGTCAGACCAGCGCGCGGCCACGTGTAGGCTGGGCGGGCGGCACCAGTCACCGAGGCGACCTGGAGTTGCTGCTGGAGGTGGTGCGCACACTGGCCGACGAAGTCGACTGGGTGTTCTTCGGCATGTGCCCCGAGATGCTGCTGCCTTACGTGAAGGAGTTTCACCCGGCCATTTCGTTCGGTGACTACCCGCGCAAGCTGGCCAGCCTCAACCTTGATCTGGCCCTGGCACCGTTGGAGCAGAACCTGTTCAACGACTGCAAGAGCAACCTGCGGCTACTCGAGTATGGCGCCTGCGGCTTCCCGGTCATCTGCACCGACACCAAGGCCTATGCCGGCTACCTGCCGTGCACCCGGGTGGCCGACAACACCACGGCGCAGTGGCTGGAAGCGATTCGCATGCACCTCGACGACCCGGCCGCCAGCTACCGCCAGGGCGATGCGTTGCGCGAGGCGGTACTGAGCGACTATGTCCTTACCGAACACCATCTGCAGCACTGGGCCAACGCCTGGCTGGCTGACTGAAATCCAGGCGCAGGGCGCAGGCCCTGCGCAGAACCGAACTCTTGAACAGGTGCCTTATGATCGATACCGCAACTGGCTCGCACACTGAAGTGACCGTTGTCCTGCTTGGGCATGACCAGGCGGATCACCGCGCCCGCGCACTCCACTACTACGCCAGCCAGGGCGTTCCATGCCTGGCGCTGGAGCCGGCAGGCCAACTCGGTGCACTGCTCGAGCAGGTGAACACGCCTTTCGTCTGCCTGGCGCTGGATGCCGACTTCGTGCTCGCCGATGCGCTGGGCAAGGCTGCCGCCCATCTGCTTGCACAGCCGCAGGTGAAGGGGGTGCAGGGGCATGCCCTGGCCTATGCGGCGGGCAACTGCAAGCTGAGCTACCACAAGCTCGGTGCATTCGTCGCGCCCCAGGCCGCAGAAGACGCTCTGGCGCGCCTGCGTCGTTATGGCCACAGCGGCCAGCAGGCCTGGCGTGCCGTACTGCGTGTGGCTACCCTGCAGACCGCGTTGGCAGGCCTGCCGCAAGAGCTGGATGCCGCGGGCTGGCGTGTGGCGCTGGGCTACGCGATCCTGCTGCAAGGCGAGATCGGCAGCCTCGAGCAGACCGATGTGGTCTGCGAACTGCTGGACAACGACCTGGGCGCAGCCGCCCGCGAGGAGCGCCTGACCCAGACCGTACGCAGCCTGCGCCAGTGGGATGAGGCGGCGGGTGTGTGTGCCGGCGAAGAAGGTTTCGTGGTGCTCAACCGCTTCGTGCGCAGCAGCTACGATCAGGGCGAGACGCCGCTGCTGTTCAGCTCCGACTGGGCCAGCGTGATTGACGACCCTGAGCAGACCTTCGAGCCGCGCCAGTATGTCGAGCTGCCGTACTACAACGGCAAGCTGTTCCAGCGCCTGAGCGAAATCGAGTTCCTCTGCCATGCCTGGCCGACCGGCGAGCGTCACCTGCATGCGCTCGAAGGCGCCTGGGTGCGCCAGCACGACTTGCTGCAAGTACATCCGAACGACACCAACGACAGCCTGCAGCAGCGCTACCTGCACGCGCTGGGCCTGGGCCTGTTCAACCGGGACGTATGCCAGCGCCTGATGCCGCTGTTGGCCGGTGCCAAGGACGTCCACCATGTTCGCGAAATGCAGGACTGGCTGATCCGCCTGGGCAGCGTTCCGGCACCCGATGCCCGCGCATTGCTCGAGACGACGCCGTCCGGCAAGTTGCTGGCCGCGATTGCCGCCGCGACCCCGGCCGAGGCCGACCGCGCCCGCGCGCAGGCCTACCTGGCGCGCCACCCGGCTGCGCAGATCGCCTTCGTGGTGCTGGACCTGGAGAATGACGACCAGGCACTGCAGGCCACCTTCGACAGCCTGCTGGCCAGCGGCCTGCGCAACTTCAAGCTGGTGGTGCTCAAGGGCGGCAAGCCTCCGGCGATTACCACTGCGCGCGACACCCTGCACTTCATCCAGGTCAACGACGGCAACTGGGCGACCCACCTGAACCAGGTGGTGAAACAGCTTTCCAGCGAGTGGCTGCTGCTGCTCGATGCCGGCGACGTGCTGCTGGCCGGTGGCCTGCTGCGTCTGGCGGTGGAGTTGACCCAGGCGCCGGGGTGCCAGGCAATCGCTGCTGACGAAGTGCAGCGTGACAGCGATGGCCGCCTGCTCGACGTGATCCGTCCGGGCAGCGACCTGGACCTGCTGCGTAGCCAGCCGGGGCTGATGTCGCGGCACTGGCTGGTACGTCGCCAGGCCGTGCTCGATCTGGGTGGCTACAGCGAGTCCTACCGTCATGCGCAGGAATACGACCTGTTGCTGCGCCTGGTCCAGCAGCAGGGTGTTGGCTGCCTGGCGCACATGGATGACTACCTGGTCATCGGCCAGCAGCCCGAGCAGGCTCTGACAGACGAAGCGGCCAAGGTCCTCAACCGTCACCTGACCGAACTGGGCTACCGCGCCCAGATCAGTGACCAAGGCAGCGCAGGCCTGACCGTCGATTTCCGTCATACCGCCACGCCGCTGGTCAGCATCCTGCTGGCAGGCGAGGGCGATACCGCACAGTTGCAGGTATCGCTGACCGGGATCTTCCAGCGCACCCGTTACCCGCGCTTCGAAGTGGTGGTGGCCTTGCCGGGGCACGACAGCGCAGGACAGGCGGCGATTGCCCAGGCCTTCGGCACGCGCGTGCGGCTGATTGCCGGTGAGGCCCATGCCTCGCGCGAGCAACTGCTGGCGCTGGCCGCCGGGCAGGCGCGCGGCGATTACCTGGTGCTGCTCTCCGAGCGCTGCCATGTGATTACGCCGGCCTGGATCGAATCGCTGCTCAACGAGGCCCAGCGCCCCGAGGTGGGGATTGTCGGGGCCAGCTTGTGGGGTCGTGGCGAAATCCTGCTGCATGCAGGCTACGAGCTGCTCGACGGCGGACAGGTCAATGCACCCTGGGCCGGCACCTCGGCGGCACGCAGCGCTGCGGCGCGCTGGCCGCTGTCGGTACGCGACTGCCCGGCGGTGTCCGGCGACTGCCTGATGATCAGCCGCGAAACCTTCGAGCAGTGCGGTGGCCTGCCGGCAACAGGTGCGGCAGACCTGGCCCTGTGCCTGGCGGTACGCAGCAACGGCCTGATGGTGGTGTGGACGCCGCGTGCCAGGCTGATGGGCAACGAACTGGTGGTGCCCGCCGGGCAGGCTGTGCAGGCGCTGGCCGAGCAATGGCCTGGCGCGTTCCAGGGGCGTGCGCGACTCGACGCCCAGGGCGCCGCGGGTGCACCGCAGTGGCTAGCACAGCTGGGATGACTGGCGCGCTAATTGCAAAAAAAGCCGGGTTAAGCCCGGCTTTTTCATGCCCGCTGGCAAATTATTGACAGGCTGCCACCGCGATGGTTAGTGGCCTGCCCTGATCCTGGAGTTCGCCCCCCAATGTCGACCGCTGCGCAGCTGGATGCTCTTTCGCTCGAACAGGCGCTGACGCGCCTGCGCCTGATGTTCACCAAGCCGGGGCATCCCTACTACCTGCTGGCACCTGCCTACCGTGATACCTCGTCCGGTATCGTTTCGATGCACTACCTCTGCCACATGCTCAACCTCAACGGGCGCGAGGCGTACATCTACGGCACCGACGTGGTCAATCCCGATCTCAAGACGCCGTTGTTCGACCCGGCCATCGCCCGTCGCCACCTGGCCGAGGGCAAGGTGCCGATCGCGGTCTATCCCGAAGTGGTCAGCGGCAACCCGCTGGAGTGTCCGGTGGTGGCGCGCTACATGCTCAACTTCGAGAGTTTCATCAGCGGCAAGAGCATGAACGCGGCGGCGACCGACCTGATCTTCTACTACGCCGAGCGCCTTGCCGAGGCCCGTGGCGATGTCAACGTCGACCTGCTGTGCCTGCCCACCATCGACATCGAGCTGTTCGCTGCGGGCGCTGCCGATTGCGTGCGCGAAGGTGCCTGCCTCTACCAGAACCGTCACCCGCTGGAGCAGATCGACTACGACCAGTTGCCTGCCGGCATTCGCCTGCTCAGCGTGGCCAATGCCCTGAGCCTGGCGGACTTGGCCGAAGTGTTGCGCCATGCCGAGGTGCTGTACACCTACGAATGGTCGATGACCTGTGTGATCGCAGTGCTGTGTGGTTGCCCTGTGCTGTTCATGCCGGGACATGGCGTTGACCAGCAGGTGCTCGACAACAGCTTCTTCGGTTGCGTCGGCTTTGCCATGGCCGACCAGCCCCGCGCCCTCGAACAGGCCCGGGCTACCGTTGGCGATGGTCTGCAGCGCTATGTGCAGCGCACCGCATCGTTCTGGCAGCAACTGGACACCTTCATCGCCAAGACCCAGGACGCAGCCGTGGCTGAAGCCTCGGGCAACCGGCACGGCATGCTCGACTGGTTGCGTCAGCGCTATCCATTGCCCAAGCAAGTGCAACGTCTGCAGCAGGAGCTGTCCGGGCCGCAGGCGCCGAAGCTTGCCGTGCTGGTGCGCGATCACGGCGACCGTCAGGCGCTGTTGCGGACCCTGGAGAGTGTTGACCGTGGCCTGTATCGACAGGTGCAGGTGCAGGTGCATGTGCTGGGCGAGTGCGACCCGCAGCGCGTCGGTGTGCAATGGCAGGCGTGCGACCCACGTGAGCCGGTGGCGACGATCAATGCGCTGCTGAGCGATTGCGCAAGTGACTGGTACTTGCTGGTCGAGGCTGGCGAGACTTTCGTCGCCAGCGGGTTGCTGGCGCTGGCGGTGCGTTTGCTCGATGCGCCCGAGGAATGCCTGGCGGTGTACGCCGACGAAGGCCTGCGCCGCGAGGGAGGGGATGTCGAGCTGGCGCTGCGCCCGGACCTTAACCTGGACCTGCTGCTGGCACTGCCGGGCAGCCTGTCGCGACACTGGGTCTATCGGCGCGAGGCGCTGGCAGCAGGGTTCGCCGGCGACTGCGGGCGAGCCTTCGAGCTCGGCCTTCAGTTGGGCTTGCTGCTCGAACGCGGGCTGGGCAGTGTCATGCATGTCGCCGAGCCGCTATTGATCGGCAAGGGTGGGCCGCTGGCGGCCTGTGCCGACGAGCAGGCGGTCATCGCGCATCATCTGCGCCTGCGCGGCTATGAGCAGGCGCAGGTCTTTGCCCTTGATGACGTGCCGGGCGGTTATCGCATCGACTACGGTCATGCGCATGTCGCTTCGGTCAGCATCATGGTGCCGTTGCGCGGGCAACTGGTCGATTTCCAGCGCTGCCTGGAAACCCTGTTGACGCACACCGCCCATGAGCAGTTCGAGGTGTTGCTGATCGAGGCGGGCAGCGAAGACCCTGCGTTGCTCGAATGGCTGGACATGGTCGGGCAGATCGGTGAGGGGCGTTTCCAGGTGCTGCGCTATATGCCTGGCCAGCCATGGGCTGCGTTGTGCAACGCGGCTGCGCAGGAGGCGCGGGGTGATTATCTGCTCTGGCTCGACGGCCGCGCCGCGGTACTCGATGGCCACTGGTTGCCGGCGCTGCTCAATCACGCCCAGCGCCCTGAAGTCGGTGCAGTCGGCGGCAAGTTGCTGGCCGGTGACGGCACGGTACGCCAGGCTGGCCTGCTGCTGGGGATCGACGGTTCGGTGGGCGCGGCGTTCGCCGGTCTGCCTGCGCAGTCGACAGGCTACATGGCGCGCCTGGCGCTGGAGCAGAACTTCGCTGCGGTCGGTGGCGAGTGCCTGATGCTGCGGCGCGCGCTGTTCCTCGAGGCCGGCGGCTTCGATGCCAGCGAGTTGCTGGCGCCCTGGGCCGATGTCGACCTGTGCCTGAAGCTGCACCAGGCGGGCTATCTGAATGTCTGGACGCCGCATGCGCGCCTGCTGCTGGATGCGCCACGCGATGTGCTGGCCAGCGAAGAGCAGCACGATGCGTTGTATGCGCGCTGGTTGCCGCGTCTGGCGCACGACCCGGCCTACAACGGCAATTTCTCGCTGCGTGACGGGCAAGGCTTCATGCTGCAAAGCAATGACCTGAGCTGGCGACCCTTGCTGGGCAAGGTGCCGCGGGTATTGGCTTGCATTGCCGAGCAGGATGACCGGGCATTGTCGCGTCTGGTCCATCCGTTGGGGGCGCTGTGCGAAAACGCGTTGCTCGACGGCGCGGCAACCGTGGGGCTGCTGTCGCCGGTGGAGCTGGAGCGTTTTGCCCCGACCAGCGTGATCCTGCAGCGACCGTTGGATGATGCAGGGCTGCTGGCCTTGCGGCGGCTGAGTGCATTCTCCCAAGCGCTGAAGGTAGTGACGCTTGACGGTTATCCCGAACCTGCGCAGTTCGAGTCCGGCGAGGATCTGCTGCAACGCCTGCAGGCCGCGTTGATGCAGGCTGACCGCGTGCTGGTGCCGACGCCTGCGTTGGCCGAGTGGCTGCAGGGGCTGCACCAGGATATCCGGGTGCTGGAGAACGCCTTGCCGGTCGGCTGGGGCCGCCTTAAGGGCGAGCGGCAGGCAGGGGCCTTGCCACGTCTTGGCTGGATCGCCGGCAAGGACGACGAGTTGCTCGAGCAGGTAGTACCGGCCTTGTCGGGTGAAGTCGAGTGGGTGGTGCTGGGTGAGTGTGCCGGTAGCTTGAGGCCGTTCGTCAGCGAGTCGCACCCAGCGGTCGAGCCTGGGCATCTGGGCGAGGCCCTGGCGGCGTTGAACCTCGATCTGGCGCTGGTGCCCATGGCCGATTCCCTGGAAAACGCCTGTTCCGGTGACCTGCGCGTGTTGCAGCACGCGGCCTGTGCTCATCCGGTGATCTGCAGCCGAGTGCCGGGCTTTGCCGCAGGCGATGCCTTGCCGCTGTCGCGCGCGGGTAACCAGCCCGACGAATGGCTGCAGGCGATCCGTCTGCACCTGTCGGACCGTGACGCTTCGGCGGCACTGGGCGATGCGCTGCAGGCGGCTGTGCGTGGGCAGTGGCTGCTCGAAGGTGCGCGGCTGGAGAGCTGGTGCCGGGCCTGGTTACCCGATTGAAGGGGTGGTCTGCAGTGAGGATGTGACGCTGTCGTGTCCATTCGACAAAAAACGCGTGACTTGAGAGTCACTTCGCGCATCTTCACTGTATATTGTCCGAACTAGGAGCCGCCGTAGCGCAGCCATAAACGTGGTCAGGAACAGGGGCGTCCCGTGTTTCCTGGCGTTTCGTCGTTGCGTACGCCGTGGGCTACTTCGCTGTTATTGAACGGGAAGCCACATGATTGGCATTAAAAGCATCGCCAGTTACCTGCCGACTCAAGGGGTAGACAACTACGCCCAGGGCGCAAAATTCGGCAAGGACCAGGATTTCATCTTCGGCAAGATCGGTTCCACCTTCTTGCCGCGCAAGGACAGCGAGCAGGAAACCTCCGACCTGTGCGTCGAGGCTGCACGCAATCTGTTCGCCGCCAATCCTTCGCTCGACCCTGCCAGCATCGATGCAGTGATCGTCGTCACCCAGAATGGCGACGCCGAGGGGCTGCCGCACACCGCAGCGATCGTCCAGCACAAGCTGGGGCTTTCGACCCATGTCGCGGCGTTCGACGTTTCGCTGGGGTGCTCGGGCTATGTCTACGGCCTGTACGCGATGAAAGGCTTCATGGAAGCTGCGGGCTTGAAGAATGGCCTGCTGATCACCGCCGATCCGTATTCGAAGATCGTCGACCCAGAAGACCGCAACACCACCATGCTGTTCGGCGATGCCGCCACCGCGACCTGGATGGGCGAGAACGCCGCCTGGCAACTGGGCAAGTCGCTGTTTGGCAGTGACGGTGGCGGGGCTGAGCACCTGCGCACCACCGATGGCAAGTTCTTCATGAACGGTCGTCAGGTCTACAACTTCGCCCTGGTCAAGGTGCCAGCGCACCTGAACCAGTTGCTCGAAGCCAGCCAGCTGAAGGCTGACGACATCGACCTGTATTGCCTGCATCAAGGCAGCGCAGCTATCGTCGATGCGGTGTCGGCGCGCTTCGATGAGGGCGAGCACAAGGGCAAGTTCGTCAAGGACATGGTCGAGACCGGCAACACCGTTTCTTCCAGCATTCCGTTGCTGCTGGAGAAGCATGTGCTGGGTTCGACCCACAAGCGCGTTGCCCTCAGTGGTTTTGGCGTCGGCCTGTCGTGGGGCTCGGCGATCATCGAACGCACTGATTGAGCGTTGTCGCGGTATCTGCAAAAGCGCCGAACGGGTGACCGTTCGGCGCTTTTGCATTTCTGCTGTCTATCAGCCGTTCTGCGCACGCCGCCGGACGCTGTATTTCTGGCGTCAAACCCTTGATTTCATTGGGGTGGCAGCGTGCCACTAAAAAAATTCGCAAAACCCCCTAAAGCAAACCGCCACGACGACGATAACCATTACGAAGGTTCTCTAGGCCACACACCCGGCAAACGCCAGGGCCGGAAGCCGCAGTACCCAATCCAACGAGGAATTCGTCATGGCTTTGACCGTTAACACCAACACCACCTCTCTGGGCGTTCAGAAAAACCTGAGCCGTGCTTCCGACGCTCTGAGCACCTCGATGACCCGTCTGTCGTCCGGCCTGAAAATCAACAGCGCCAAAGACGACGCCGCCGGCCTGCAGATCGCTACCCGCATGACCTCGCAGATCCGCGGTCAGACCATGGCTATCAAGAACGCCAACGACGGTATCTCCATCGCCCAGACCGCTGAAGGCGCGATGCAAGAGCAGACCAACATCCTGCAGCGTATGCGTGAACTGGCCGTCCAGTCCCGAAACGACTCCAACAGCGAGCAAGACCGTGACGCGCTGGACAAAGAGTTCCAGTCGATGCTGTCGGAAATCGACCGTATCGCCGACTCCACCCAGCTGAACGGCAAGAACCTGCTGGACGGTACTGCTGGCGTCATGACCTTCCAGGTCGGCTCCAACACCGGCACCGCCAACCAGATCACCGTGACTCTCAGTGCCGCGATGAAAACCACCGGTACTGGCGCTGCGCTGACCGCCCTGGCTGGCAAGAGCATCACCGGTGCCAACAGCACCGCCGCCGAAGCCACCTTCACCGCCGCCATCAGCGCCATCGACGAGGCCCTGCAGGCAATCAACACCAACCGTGCTGACCTGGGTGCCGCCCAGAACCGTCTGACCAGCACCATCAACAACCTGCAGAACATCAACGAGAACGCCGAAGCTGCTCGTGGCCGTGTACAGGACACCGACTTCGCTGCCGAAACTGCCCAGCTGACCAAGCAGCAGACCCTGCAGCAAGCTTCGACCTCGGTTCTGGCCCAGGCCAACCAGCTGCCGTCGGCAGTTCTGAAGCTGCTGGGCTAATCTGCCTGATAGCTGCTGGCGGGGGAGTGCACTTGCGGCGCTCCCCCGCCTTTTCATTACGAGGTGGTGGACATGGACATGAGCGTCAAGCTGAACCTGTCTTATCCGGCCGCACGCTCGGCCGAGCAGGTTACCGACAAGCCGGTCTCGCGGCCGTTGGAAACATCCGCTGAGGGCGACAAGCAGGGCGCAGTCAAGGTGCACGACACCGACAACGTCAAGAACGCCGTGTCGCAGATCGAGCAATTCCTGAAAGAAACCCGACGTAATCTTGAGTTTTCCACGGATGAAGAATCCGGCAAGATTGTCGTCAAGGTCATCGCCAGCGAAACCGGCGAGCTGATCCGTCAGATTCCCTCCGAGGAGGCCCTGCGGATCGCCGAAAGCCTGCGCGATGTCAAAAGTGTACTGTTCAACGCCAAGGTCTGACCGGCGGCGAGCACTACGCGACACGAATCATGCCGGCCTTGCAGGAGCAGGGCGGGCGCGTTGAAGAGAGGGGCAGGACATGGCGACAATTACTCCTAGCACAGGCGTGGGCTACGGCCTCGAGATCAGCAAGATCGTCGATGCATTGGTGAAGGCAGATACTTCCGCCAAGTCCAACCAGATTGCTCGGCAGTCGAGCAATAACTCGGCGATCCTCTCGGGCATTGGTTCCCTGCGCAGCGCCCTGACGGCGTTCCAGGATGCCATGAAGAAGCTCAACGACAAGGATGCGCCTTCCTTCAACGCCTTTGCCGGTACTTCCGCCAACGAAAGCGTGGTCAAGATCAAGACCACCAACAGTGCAGTTGCCGGTACCTACGATATCCGTGTAAGCCAACTGGCCACTGGCTCCAAGGTCGCCAGCCAGCAGTTCGCCGGGGGGGGAAGCTCTGCGATTAGCGAGGGTGAGCTGACCATCAGCCAGAACGGCAAGACCTACAAGGTCAATGTTGCTGCCGGTTCCACGCTGCAAAGCGTGCGCGACCAGATCAATAAGGAGCTGGGCAAGGAAGGTATCACCGCCAACGTCGTCAACGAGGCGGGCGGTTCGCGGCTGGTATTCGGCTCTACCACGACCGGCAAGGGCAGTGACATTTCCGTCGGCGGTATCCCTGAGCTCACCATCGATGGCACGCAGAAGATGGTGGGTACGGGGGGCGGCTTTATCGACGCCCTGGCACAGGATGCCGAGTTCTCCGTCGACGGTTTGAAACTGACCAGCTCCAAGAACGTCGTCGACAACGCGGTCAGTGGCCTGAGCCTCGAGCTTACCGGCACCACTTCGCCCACTGCCACGACCGGGGTCAAGGTGAGTGTGACGCTCGATAACGATGGCCTGAAAAAATCGGTTCAGTCGTTTGTCGATGCTTACAACACCCTGCGCAAGGCTGTTACCGCCCTGACGACACCGACCAAGGACTCTTCCGGTAACGTGACCAGCCTGGGCCCGTTGACCAACGATCCGACCACGCGCTCGTTGTTGAGCGACATCGGCAAGGTGATCGCCGAAGCCGGTTCGGGCACCCAGCTCAATACCCTCAGCCAGCTGGGTATCAACACCCAGAAAGACGGCACGCTTGAGTTCAACAGCACCAAGTTCACCGCTGCACTGAACGACAAGAAGCTTGGCTCGGAGATTCAGGGGCTGTTCACTGCCGACGGTGGCGTTTTCGACCGGATGACCAAGGCCCTCGATCCCTACGTCAAGACCGGCGGTTCGCTGGATTCGCGCAAGACGGCGCTCGACAAGGTGACCAAGAACCTGCAGGATCAGCAGGCTGCGCTGGACCGCCGTACCGAGCTGCTGACCACCTCGCTGACCAAGAAGTACGCAGCGCTCGACACCGTCCTGGGCCTGATGAAGAAGCAGGGCGAGCAGATCGTCTCGATCTTCGATGCGATGAATGCCCAGGCCAAGAAAGGCTGATCGCTAAGCGGCGACAAAAGCCCGGTGACACCTTGCAGGTGTCCCGGGCTTTGTGTTTCATGGCTAAAGTTTTTTGACGAGCTGGCGATACAGCAGGTATACGCAACCTTTTCGCTGCAATGAGGTAGTTCCATGAACCCGATGTTGGCCCTTCGGCAGTACCAGAAAGTCAACGGTGCTGCACAGACTTCCGAAGCCAGTCCGCACCGTCTGGTGCAGATGCTGATGCAGGGCGGTCTTGACCGGATGGCCCAGGCCAAGGGCGCCATCGCGCGCAAGGACGTCGCCCAGAAGGGCATTCTGATCGGCAAGGCCATCGACATCATTGGTGGCCTGCGCGAAGGGCTGGATCTGGAGAATCACGCCGACAGCCTGACCGACCTCGACAACCTGTACCAGTACATGAGCCGTCGCCTGATCGAAGCCAACGTCCACAGCGACCCGGCGATCATCGACGAAGTGGCGCGCCTGCTGATCACGGTCAAGGAAGGCTGGGACGCCATCGGCGAACAGGTGCCGGCAGAGTAATTTCAGGAGGCGCACATGAGCGAAGTGATTGCACGTATCGAAGAGACCCGCGATGCCTTGCTGGCAGCGTTCGCTGAACGCGACTGGGATGCGGTGGGCAAGCTCGACCTGGCATGTCGCGTGTGCGTCGAGGATATCCTGGCCGAAGCGCGGGAAAACGATGCGCAGGTCAGGAGCAGCCTGGATGAATTGCTGACGGTCTATCGCCAATTGATTGAAGTTGCAAGTGGTGAACGTCAATCAATAGTCGACGAGATGGCGCAGATCCGTCAGGCAAAAAACGCGACAAAGGTATACCATCTGTTCAGCTGATCGCTGGGCAATGCAAGAAGCTGCGCGCCATAAATTTGACTGTGTGCTGTTTTTTGACTTAACTAGTGGCTGTTTTCGAAATTTCAGACGTCCGAACACTGACCATTCAGTCGGAATGATGTCGAGCACGCCCTCGGGCGCCGATATGACTAGGGAAGTTAGTATTGAATGTGGCGTGAAACCAAGATCCTCCTGATCGATGACGACAGCGAACGCCGCCGCGATCTGGCGGTGGTCCTGAATTTTCTCGGCGAAGAGAACCTTTCCTGCTCCAGTGCGGACTGGCAGCAGTCGGTAGAGGCGTTGTCTTCGAGCAGGGAAGTCCTGTGTGTGCTGATCGGGGCGGTAAATGCTCCGGCAAGTGTCCTGGGCCTGCTTAAGACAGTGGCTGCGTGGGATGAGTTCCTTCCGGTTCTGCTTCTGGGCGAAATTTCTTCCGCCGAGTTCCCTGAAGACTTGCGCCGGCGCGTGCTGTCCAACCTGGAGATGCCGCCGAGCTACAGCCAGTTGCTCGACTCGCTGCACCGCGCCCAGGTCTATCGTGAAATGTACGACCAGGCCCGCGAGCGCGGTCGTCAGCGCGAACCCAACCTTTTCCGCAGCCTGGTTGGAACCAGTCGTGCGATCCAGCATGTGCGGCAGATGATGCAGCAGGTGGCCGACACCGATGCCAGCGTGCTGATCCTCGGTGAGTCCGGCACGGGCAAGGAAGTGGTGGCGCGCAACCTGCACTACCACTCCAAGCGCCGTGAAGCGCCGTTCGTGCCGGTCAATTGCGGGGCGATTCCGGCCGAGTTGCTCGAAAGCGAGCTGTTCGGGCATGAGAAGGGCGCCTTCACCGGGGCGATCACCAGCCGTGCGGGGCGTTTCGAGCTGGCCAACGGCGGCACCCTGTTCCTCGACGAGATCGGCGACATGCCGTTGCCGATGCAGGTCAAGCTGTTGCGTGTACTGCAGGAGCGCACTTTCGAGCGGGTTGGCAGCAACAAGACCCAGAGCATCGATGTGCGCATTATCGCGGCGACCCACAAGAACCTCGAGAGCATGATCGAGGAGGGGACCTTCCGCGAAGACCTGTACTATCGCCTGAACGTCTTCCCTATCGAAATGGCACCGCTGCGCGAGCGTGTCGAGGACATCCCGCTGCTGATGAACGAGCTGATCTCGCGCATGGAGCACGAGAAGCGCGGCTCTATCCGTTTCAACTCGGCCTCGATCATGTCGCTGTGCCGGCATGGCTGGCCGGGCAACGTCCGTGAGCTGGCCAACCTGGTCGAGCGCATGGCGATCATGCACCCGTACGGGGTGATCGGTGTTGCCGAGCTGCCGAAGAAATTCCGCTACGTCGATGACGAAGACGAGCAGTTGGTCGACAGCCTGCGCAGCGATCTCGAAGAGCGCGTGGCGATCAACGGTCATGCGCCGAACTTCTCCAGCCACGCCATGCTGCCGCCGGAAGGCCTGGACCTGAAGGACTACCTCGGCAGCCTTGAGCAGGGGCTGATCCAGCAAGCCCTGGACGATGCCAACGGTATCGTTGCTCGTGCCGCCGAACGCCTGCGCATCCGTCGAACCACGCTTGTGGAGAAGATGCGCAAGTACGGCATGAGCCGCCAGGGCGGCGAAGACCAGGCCGAAGACTGAAGGCCCGGCCCCTTGCAGGTGCAACCTCGTGTCGCGCCTGCAAGGGGCCGGCGTTCGTTCAGAAACCCCATCCCCGGCACGGCTATTGCTACACCGCAGGCAAAGTACCGTTTTTATGACGGTCAGCCATGCGAGAGAGCACGATGCCCCAGGCCGCCCACATCTCCCGAGCCCCTGAGCAGCAGGGACGCACCCCGGTCGAACAGGAAAGTCGACAAGGGCTCGAGCAGGCGTTCGCCCTGTTCAACCAGGTTTCCTCCCAGCTCAGCGAGTCGTACAACATGCTCGAGGCGCGCGTAAGCGAGCTCAAGGGCGAGTTGGAAGTGGTCAGCGCGCAGCGTATGGCCGAGCTTGGTGAAAAGGAACGTCTGGCCAACCGTTTGCAGCATTTGCTGGATTTGCTGCCTGGCGGGGTGATCGTCATCGATGGCCAGGGCCATGTGCGCGAAGCCAACCCTGCCGCCTGTGAGTTGCTCGGTGCGCCGTTGGTCGGTGAGCTGTGGCGCCAGGTCATCGCCCGCAGTTTCGCGCCGCGAGAAGATGACGGCCATGAGGTGTCGCTGCGTGACGGTCGACGCCTGTCCATTGCCACCCGTTCGCTGGATGCCGAGCCCGGCCAGTTGGTGTTGCTCAACGACCTGACTGAAACCCGTCGCCTGCAGGGGCAACTGGCGCGTCACGAGCGTCTGTCGTCGTTGGGGCGCATGGTCGCGTCGCTGGCCCACCAGATTCGTACGCCGCTGTCGGCGGCGCTGCTCTATGCCAGCCACCTGGCAGACGATGAGGGGGAGCTGGCGCTGGCAACCCGGCAGCGCTTTGCCGGCAGCCTCAAGGAGCGCTTGCACGAGCTCGAGCATCAGGTGCGCGACATGCTGGTGTTCGCCCGCGGCGAGCTGCCGCTGAGTGATCGGCTGACCCCCAAGGCGTTGTTCCAGGTGCTGCAGCAGGCTGCGCAGTCGCATGTGCAGGGGCATGCGGTGCGCTGGCAGTGTGACACGCACCTGGGCGAGTTGCTGTGCAATCGCGACACCTTGGTCGGCGCCTTGCTCAACCTGATCGAAAACGCGCTGCAGGCAAGCCCTGAGCCTGCGCGCCTGAAGGTTCACCTGTTCCGGCGCGGGCTGAGCCTGCACCTGTGCGTCAGTGACGCTGGCAGCGGAATCGACGCGCAACTGCTGGCGCGTCTGGGGGAGCCGTTTCTGACCACCAAGGCCACCGGCACCGGCCTGGGCCTGGCGGTGGTCAAGGCGGTGGTCAAGGCGCATCAGGGTAGCCTGGAGTTGCGTTCGAAGGTCGGCCGCGGCACCTGCGTGCGGGTGGTGCTGCCGCTGATCGGCGGGCAATCGACGGAGGTGTTGTGATGGTCAAGGTGTTGCTGGTCGAGGATGACCGTGTCCTGCGTCAGGCGCTGGGCGATACCCTGGAGATCGGCGGCTTCGACTACCGCGCCGTGGGCAGCGCCGAGGAAGCGCTGGATGCCGTGGCCGAGGACGCCTACGGCCTGGTGGTCAGCGATGTGAACATGCCGGGCATGGACGGCCATCAGTTGCTGGCCAGGTTGCGTCGCCATCATCCCCAACTTCCGGTGCTACTGATGACCGCTCATGCTGCGGTCGAGCGTGCCGTGGAGGCGATGCGCCAAGGGGCTGCCGACTATCTGGTCAAGCCGTTCGAGCCCAAGGCACTGCTGAGCCTGGTCGAGCGGCATGCGGCGGGTCGCCTGGATGCCGAGGAAGAAGGGCCGGTGGCTAGCGAGCCGGCCAGCAGGCAGTTGCTCGAACTGGCCGCCCGTGTTGCCCGCAGTGACTCCACGGTGCTGATCTCGGGCGAGTCGGGTACCGGCAAGGAAGTGCTGGCGCGCTACATTCACCAGCAGTCGGGGCGTGCAGCGCAGCCGTTCGTGGCGATCAACTGTGCGGCGATTCCGGACAACATGCTCGAAGCCACACTGTTCGGTCACGAAAAAGGCGCGTTCACCGGTGCTGTCGCGGCCCAAGCGGGCAAGTTCGAGCAGGCCGAAGGCGGCACCCTGTTGCTCGACGAAATTTCCGAAATGCCACTTGGCCTGCAGGCCAAGCTGTTGCGCGTGCTGCAGGAGCGGGAAGTCGAGCGGGTCGGCGGGCGCAAGCCGATCACCCTGGACATCCGCGTGCTGGCCACCACCAACCGTGACCTGGCGGGCGAGGTGGCGGCGGGGCGCTTCCGCGAAGACCTGTACTACCGTCTTTCGGTCTTCCCGCTGGCCTGGCCCCCACTGCGCGAGCGCAGCGCAGATATCCTGCCGCTGGCCGAGCGCCTACTGGCCAAGCATGTCGGCAAGATGAAGCATGCGCCGGTTCGTCTGTCGGCCGAGGCGCGGGCATGCCTGCAAGCGCACGCATGGCCTGGCAACGTGCGCGAGCTGGACAACGCGCTGCAGCGAGCGCTGATCCTGCAGCAAGGTGGGGTGATCGAGGCGGCGGATTTCTGTCTGGCGGGCGCCATTCCCTTGTCGCCAGTGAGCGATGATATCACTGAGCCATCATCGCTCGAATCGTCCTCGGAGTCCAGTGGCCTGGGCGACGATATGCGTCGTCATGAGTTCCAGATGATCATCGATACCTTGCGCGCCGAACGTGGGCGTCGCAAGGAGGCCGCCGAGCGTCTGGGCATCAGCCCGCGCACGCTGCGCTACAAGCTGGCGCAGATGCGCGATGCGGGGATGGATGTCGAGGCCAGCCTGTACGGGTGAGCGCCTCTGCGGAGTGACTTTGCGAAGGCTGGCACCTTTGTTGCTTTAACCGTTTTACCCGCTGCATCAGTGTCAAAAAAATGCGGCCGCCGGAGAGAGAAGGTCATGAGCCAAGGTGTTGAATTCAATCGTCTGATGTTGGACATGCGCGCGATGCAGGCCGATGCCATGTCGCTGCCCAAGGTCGCCGCTGCGCCTGAGCTCGCCCCGGGCCAGAGCAGCTTCGCCGACATGCTCGGCCAGGCCATCAACAAGGTCAGCGATACCCAGCAGGCATCCAGCCAGTTGGCCAACGCCTTCGAGATCGGCAAGAGCGGCGTCGACCTCACCGATGTGATGATCGCCTCGCAGAAGGCCAGTGTGTCGTTCCAGGCCCTGACCCAGGTGCGCAACAAGCTGGTCCAGGCGTACCAGGACATCATGCAGATGCCGGTTTGAGGACGTATTGAGTCATGGCCGAAGCAGTCGTCGATAACGCCCCCGCCAAGAGTGGCCCGCCCGTGGCCAAGCCGCCGCTGTTCGGCATGGCGTTCCTGGAAAACATCTCGCAGATGCCCATGCTGCGTCAGGTCGGCCTGCTGGTCGGGCTGGCCGCCAGCGTGGCTATCGGCTTTGCCGTGGTGCTCTGGTCGCAGCAGCCGGATTACCGTCCGCTGTATGGCAGCCTGGCCGGCATGGACACCAAGCAGGTCATGGAAACCCTGGCCGCCGCTGATATTCCCTACACCGTCGAGCCGAATTCCGGTGCACTGCTGGTCAAGGCCGATGACCTCTCCCGTGCCCGCATGAAACTGGCCGCCGCCGGCGTGGCGCCGAGCGACGGCAACATCGGGTTCGAGATCCTCGACAAGGACCAGGGCCTGGGCACCAGCCAGTTCATGGAGGCGACCCGTTACCGTCGCGGCCTGGAAGGCGAATTGGCGCGGACCATCTCCAGCCTGAACAACATCAAGGCTGCACGGGTGCACCTGGCCATTCCGAAAAGCTCGGTATTCGTGCGTGACGAGCGCCGCCCGAGCGCTTCGGTACTGGTCGAGATGTTCCCGGGGCGCAACCTGGAAGCCGGTCAGGTGATGGCGATCGTCAACCTGGTTGCCACCAGCGTGCCGGAGCTGGACAAGTCGCAAGTCACCGTGGTCGACCAGAAGGGCAACCTGCTCTCCGACCAGTTGCAAGACACCTCGCTGACCGTGGCCGGCAAGCAGTTCGATTACACCCGGCGTATGGAAGGCCTGCTCACCCAGCGTGTGCACAATATCCTGCAGCCTGTGCTGGGCAACGACCGCTACAAGGCCGAGGTGTCCGCCGACGTCGACTTCAACGCAGTCGAGTCCACCTCTGAACAGTTCAACCCCGATCAACCTGCCCTGCGCAGCGAGCAGTCGGTGAATGAGCAGCGTGCCAGCAGCCAGGGCCCGCAGGGTGTGCCCGGTGCGCTGAGCAATCAGCCGCCGGCGGGTGCCGCCGCCCCGGAAAACGCCGCTGGCGGTGGTACGCCAGCCGGTGCCATTGCGCCGGGCCAGCCGCTGGTCGATGCCAACGGCCAGCAGATCATGGACCCTGCCACCGGCCAGCCGATGCTCGCGCCATATCCGTCCGACAAGCGTCAGCAGAGCACCAAGAACTTCGAGCTGGACCGCTCCATCAGCCATACCCGCCAGCAGCAAGGTCGCCTGACCCGCCTGTCGGTGGCCGTGGTGGTGGACGACCAGGTCAAGGTCGATGCCAATGGCGAGACCACTCGCGCGCCCTGGGGCGCCGAGGACCTGTCGCGCTTCACTCGCCTGGTGCAGGATGCGGTCGGCTTCGACGCCAGCCGTGGCGACAGCGTGACCGTGATGAACGTGCCGTTCTCCGCCGACCGCGGTGAAGTGCTCGCCGACATTCCGTTCTACTCGCAGCCGTGGTTCTGGGACATCATCAAGCAAGTGCTGGGCGTGGTGTTCATCCTGGTGCTGGTGTTCGGCGTGCTGCGCCCTGTGCTCAACAACATCACCGGTGGCGGCAAGAGTGCGGCCACCGACAGCGACATGGAACTGGGCGGCATGATCGGCCTGGACGGCGAGCTCGGCAACGACCGCGTCAGCCTCGGCGGCCCGAGCAGTATCCTGTTGCCAAGCCCGAGCGAAGGCTACGAGGCGCAACTGAACGCAATCAAGGGCCTGGTGGCCGAAGACCCGGGCCGTGTCGCCCAGGTCGTGAAAGAGTGGATCAACGCCGATGAGTGACAACCGAGCCGTTACCGCCAAGCTGAGCCGCGTCGACAAGGCGGCGATTCTCCTGCTGTCTCTGGGCGAGACCGATGCAGCCCAGGTCCTGCGCCACATGGGGCCCAAGGAAGTGCAGCGGGTCGGCGTCGCCATGGCGCAGATGGGCAATGTGCACCGCGAGCAGGTCGAGCAGGTCATGAGCGAGTTCGTCGAGATCGTCGGCGACCAGACCAGCCTGGGCGTCGGCTCCGACGGCTATATCCGCAAGATGCTCAACCAGGCGCTCGGCGAGGACAAGGCCAACGGCCTGATCGACCGCATCCTGCTCGGCGGCAACACCAGCGGCCTGGACAGCCTGAAGTGGATGGAGCCGCGTGCCGTGGCCGATGTCATCCGCTATGAGCACCCGCAGATCCAGGCCATCGTGGTCGCCTACCTCGATCCCGACCAGGCCGGTGAAGTGTTGAGCAATTTTGACCACAAGGTGCGCCTGGACATCGTCCTGCGCGTTTCGTCGTTGAACACCGTGCAACCGGCGGCACTCAAGGAACTGAACCAGATCCTCGAGAAACAGTTCTCGGGCAACTCCAATGCCGCGCGCACCACCCTGGGTGGCATCAAGCGCGCTGCCGACATCATGAACTTCCTCGACAGTTCCGTGGAAGGCCAGCTGATGGATGCGATCCGCGATATCGACAGCGACCTGTCGGAGCAGATCGAAGACCTGATGTTCGTCTTCAACAACCTGGCCGACGTCGATGACCGTGGTATCCAGGCGCTGCTGCGCGAGGTGTCCTCGGACGTGCTGGTGGTGTCGCTCAAGGGCGCGGACGAGAAGGTCAAGGACAAGATCTTCAAGAACATGTCCAAGCGTGCTTCGGAACTGCTGCGCGACGACCTGGAGGCCAAGGGGCCGGTGCGGGTCAGCGATGTGGAGGCGGCGCAGAAGGAAATCCTCACCATCGCTCGACGCATGGCCGAGGCCGGCGAGATCGTGCTCGGTGGCAAGGGTGCCGAGGAAATGATCTAAGCGATTTCGCGCACCGTGCTGACTGGCGCTGACCCTGTGGGAGCGGGCTTGCCCGCGAAGGCGCCAGGCCAGGCAACGCGTTGCCCCTGCTGACGCATTCGCGGGCAAGCCCGCTCCCACGGGGATCGCGTTGGCCGAACATGGTTTCGAGAACATGACAGCATGTCCACCAAAGAACATCCCAGCGACCTGATCCGCGCCCGCGACCTCGAGGGTGTCGATGTGTGGGCACTGCCCAGCTTCGATCCGCAACCCGAGTTCGAGCCTGAGCCTGAACCCGAGGTGGTCGAGGAAGTCGAGGAAGTGCCGCTGGAGGAAGTCCAGCCGTTGACCCTCGAAGAGCTCGAGGCGATCCGTCAGGAGGCCTACAACGAAGGCTTCGCCACTGGCGAGCGCGAGGGTTTCCACAGCACGCAGCTCAAGGTGCGCCAGGAAGCCGAGGAGGCACTGACGGCCAAGCTGGCAGGCCTGGAGCAACTGATGGCGAACCTGCTCGAGCCCATTGCCGAGCAGGACACCCAGATCGAGAAGTCCCTCGTGCACCTGGTCGTCCATGTCGCCCGTCAGGTGATCGGCCGCGAGCTGCGCAGCGACTCCGGGCAGATCACCCATGTGCTGCGTGAGGCCCTCAAGTTGCTGCCAATGGGCGCCGACAATATTCGCATCCACCTCAATCCCCAGGACTTCGAGCTGGCCAAGGCCTTGCGCGAGCGTCACGAGGAGAGCTGGAAGCTGCTCGAAGACGAGTCCTTGCTGCCGGGTGGTTGCCGCATCGAGACGGCCCACAGCCGCATCGATGCCACCATGGAAACCCGCATGGAGAAGGCCGTGGCGCAACTGTTCGAGCAGTCCCACGATCAATCCCTGCATCCGGCGGCACCGGATCTGTCCATTGAGCTGGATGCGCCCGATGCGCCTTGATCGCACCAGTTTCGCCAAGCGCTTGAGTGGTTATGCCGAGGCGGTGAGCCTGCCCGAGCAGCCGGTGGTCGAGGGGCGCCTGCTGCGTATGGTCGGCCTTACCCTCGAAGCCGAAGGCTTGCGCGGGGCGGTAGGCAGCCGCTGCATGGTGATCAACGACGACAGCTACCACCCGGTGCAGGTCGAGGCCGAGGTGATGGGCTTTGCCGGCAGCAAGGTCTTCCTCATGCCGGTCGGCAGTATCGCCGGTATCGCCCCGGGGGCGCGGGTGGTGCCGCTGGATGACAGCGGCCGCCTGCCGATGGGCATGAGCATGCTTGGGCGGGTGCTCGATGGCGCTGGCCGTGCCCTCGATGGCAAGGGCGGGATGAAGGCCGAGGACTGGGTGCCGCTGGATGGTCCGGTGATCAACCCGCTCAACCGCGATCCGATCAGTCAGCCGCTCGACGTGGGCATCCGCAGCATCAACGGCCTGTTGACCGTCGGTCGCGGCCAGCGCCTGGGCCTGTTCGCCGGTACCGGTGTCGGTAAGTCGGTGCTGCTGGGCATGATGACCCGCTTCACCAAGGCCGACATCATCGTCGTCGGGCTGATCGGCGAGCGGGGCCGCGAGGTGAAGGAGTTCATCGAGCACATCCTCGGCGAAGAAGGGCTCAAGCGTTCGGTGGTGGTCGCCTCACCGGCCGACGATGCGCCGCTGATGCGCCTGCGCGCAGCCATGTATTGCACGCGCATCGCCGAGTATTTCCGCGACAAGGGCAAGAATGTCCTGCTGTTGATGGATTCGCTGACCCGTTTTGCCCAGGCGCAGCGGGAAATCGCCCTGGCCATCGGCGAGCCGCCCGCCACCCGTGGCTACCCGCCGTCGGTGTTCGCCAAGTTGCCCAAGCTGGTCGAACGCGCGGGCAATGGCGAGGCCGGCGGGGGTTCGATCACCGCGTTCTATACCGTGCTTTCCGAGGGTGATGACCAGCAGGATCCGATCGCCGACTCGGCGCGTGGCGTGCTGGACGGTCACTTCGTGCTGTCCCGGCGTCTGGCCGAGGAAGGGCATTATCCGGCGATCGACATCGAGGCCTCGATCAGCCGGGTGATGCCGCAGGTGGTGGATGCCGACCATCTGCGCCAGGCGCAGAAATTCAAGCAGTTGTGGTCGCGTTTGTCGCAGAGTCGCGACCTGATCAGCGTCGGTGCCTACGTGGCCGGTGGCGATCCGGAAACCGACCTGGCCATTGCCTTGCAGTCCAAGCTGGTGGCGTTCTTGCGCCAAGGGCTGGGCGAGAGTGTCGGCATGGCCGAGAGCGGCGAGCAGTTGGGCGCGGTGTTCGCCCCGCCGGCGGGCGGCTGATAGGCCATGGCCCTGCCCAGTCGTGCCGCGCGCCTGTCGCCGGTGGTGGAGATGGCCGAGGAGGCCGAGCGCAAGGCCGTCCAGCGCATGGGCCATTTCCAGCAATTGGTGGCCCAGGCCCAGGCCAAGCTCGCCGAGCTTGAGCGTTTTCGCGAGGACTACCAGTTGCAGTGGATCAACCGCGGCAGCCAGGGCGTTGGCGGCAGCTGGTTGGTCAACTACCAGCGCTTTCTGGGGCAGTTGGAAACGGCCATGACCCAGCAGCGTCAGAGCCTGACCTGGCACCAGAACAACCTCAAGAACGCCCGTGATGCCTGGCAACAGGCCTATGCCCGGGTCGAGGGCCTGCGCAAGCTGGTGCAGCGATACCTGGACGAGGCTCGTCGGGCAGAAGACAAGCGCGAGCAGAAGTTGCTCGACGAGCTATCGCAGCGGTTGCCGCGGCAGAATCATTTCTAGCTCGACGTTGCTTCAACCCGCTGCGCTTGCGGCCTGGCTGGGCGACTGCTAAACCTTCCTGAGTCGTAGCCATCTTCGAAGGAATCGCACGCATGGCAGTCGAATCTGATTTTTCACCGGACGAAAAGCAGTTGACGATCAAGGTCAAGGGCCGTTTCGATTTTGGCAAGCATCAGGAATTTCGTGACGCCTACGAGCGCTTGGATCCGACCCCGAATTCGGTAGTGGTGGATCTCAAGGACGCGACGTATCTGGACAGCTCCGCGCTGGGCATGCTGCTGCTGTTGCGCGATCACGCCGGTGGCGAGCGCTCGGATATCAAAGTGATCAATACCAGTTCGGACGTGCGCAAGATTCTCGCCATTTCCAATTTCGAAAAACTGTTCGACGTCAGCTGAGCCGACCATGCCCGCCGAACAGGGATTGAGGGTGCTGATCGCCGAGGACGGTGCGGCGGATCGCTTGCTGCTCGCGCAGATCGTGCGGCGCCAGGGGCACGAGGTGGTCACTGCCGAAAATGGCGAGCAGGCCGTGGCACTGTTCGCCGAAGAGCGGCCGGACCTGGTGCTGCTCGATGCCTTGATGCCGGTGATGGATGGCTTCGAGGCGGCGCGACGGATCAAGGCCATGGCCGGTGAAGCGCTGGTGCCGATCATCTTCCTCACCTCGATGAACGAGGAGCAGGGGCTGGTGCGTTGCCTGGAGGCCGGCGGCGACGATTTCATGGCCAAACCCTACAGCGCGGTGATTCTGGCCGCCAAGATCGGCGCGATGGATCGCCTGCGCCGGCTGCAGGCCACGGTGCTGGAGCAGCGCGACGAACTGGCCCGTCACCACCATCACCTGCTCAACGAGCAGCGCGTGGCCAAAGCCGTGTTCGACAAGGTCGCCCATTCCGGTTGCCTGAGAAGCAGCAATATCCGCTACCTGCAGTCGCCCTACGCATTGTTCAACGGCGACCTGCTGCTGGCTGCGTTCACACCTTCGGGCGACATGCATGTACTGCTGGGTGATTTCACTGGACACGGCCTGCCGGCGGCTGTTGGGGCGATGCCCCTGGCCGAGGTGTTCTATGGCATGACCGCCAAGGGCTATGGCCTGGTCGAGACGCTGCGCGAGATGAACGCCAAGCTCAAGCGCATCCTGCCGGTGGACATGTTCTGTTGCGCGCTGCTGCTGAACCTGAGCTTCGAGCGTGGCACGGTCGAGGTGTGGAACGGCGGCATGCCCGATGGCTATCGCTTGTCGGCCGCCGGCGAGGTGCTGTCGGTGCTGCAATCGCGGCATTTGCCGCTGGGTATCCTTGCGCCCGAGCAGTTCGACGACCGCACCGACATACTGCCGCTGACGGCGGGGGAGCGAGTGTTCCTGCTCTCCGATGGCGTGGTCGATACCGGCGATGCAAAGGATCGATTGTTTGGCGTGGAGCGTTTGCGTGAGGTGTTGGCGGCCAACCGAGACCCTGGGCAGCTGTTCGATGAAGTGATGCAGGCACTGGAGCGTTTTGGCGGTGTGCCGCGAGACGATATCAGCTTGTGCGATATCCGCATGGCTGAGCCAGGTGGCCTGGCACCCGTGGCGCCGGTGTATTCCGACAGCGGTCGTTCCAGCCCACTGGACTGGTCGTTGTCGCTGGTGCTGCATGCCGACAGCCTGAAGCGGTTCAATCCGGTTCCCTATCTGTTGCAGTTTCTTCAGGAAATCCACGGTCTGCGCCCCAGCAGTGCGGTGTTGCACAGTGTGCTCGGTGAGCTTTACTCCAACGCACTGGAGCACGGAGTCTTGGGCCTGGACTCGCGGCTCAAGCAGGATGCCGCGGGATTTGCCGAGTACTACCGCGAGCGCGGCCGGCGTCTGACAGCTTTGTCCGAGGGCTTCGTGCGAATAGCGCTGAGAGTGGAACCGATGGCGGCAGGTGGGCGTCTCACAGTGGAAATCAGCGACAGTGGCACGGGTTTTGATATCGAGAAGGTGTTGGCACGCCCGGCGTCGGAAAAAGGTTTGAGTGGGCGTGGGCTGCATCTGGTACAGCGCTTGGGCGTCCGGGCTCAATGGCTCGACCAGGGGCGGCGGGCGCGGGTTGAGTTCGGCTGGTGAGCGGCCCCGGCGATTGAGGCATAATCAAGCTTGATCAAGGAGTGAGCAAGTGACAGACGAGCATATCGATCACAAGGTCCTGAGCGACCTGCGGGAGGTCATGGAAGATGGCTACCTGCAGTTGCTGGAAACCTTCCTGGAAGACTCCGTGTGTCGACTCAGCATGTTGCACGAGGCCAAGGATGCCCACGAGCTGGGTATGGCCGCCCACAGCTTCAAGGGCAGCAGCAGCAACATGGGCGCAGTGGGCTTGGCAGGTCTGTGCCAACAGCTTGAGGAACGTGTGCGGCAACAGCCTCTGTACGGCATCGAAGACCTGATCAATCAGATTGACCAGGAATTTGTCGAGGTCCAGCGCTTCTACCGCAGCGAGCGTGAGCGGGTTTCTGCAGGCTGATGGCAAAACTGGCGCGAGTTTTGCCTGTCTTCACCCAGATACTATTTCGGTTCACTGGCGTGGAGAGTTTCAATGCCTGTCGCATCTAATCCCTTGTTGCAAGCCGGCCTCGCCAATGCGAACTCGCGGGCGACCAGTTCCGCGACGGACAAAACCTCGCAGGCAGCAGGCAATCAGGGCGGCGGCTTCGATCAGTTGATGGCGCGCCAGCAGCGTGACACGACGCCGGTGCGCAACGACAAGGCCTCGCAACCTGCATTCAAGGATAAGCCTGACTTCAGCGCCGGCGGCAAAGTCGGCAATGACAAATCCCCGTCGGTTGCCGCCAATGGCAAGAATTTGCCAGCCAGCAGCAACAAGGCCGCGCCAACCAGTGACAAGAACACGCCGAGCGACAGCACCCAGCAGGCTGGTGGCGATGATCGACAGGTTTCCACGCCTGGCAACAGTGCGCAGTCAGGCGACTCGAACTCGCTGGATGCCAACCTGGTCGCAGGGCAGGTGACCGATGCCCTGGCGGGCGCGCAGCTGATCCAGGCTCAGGCCGAGGCCGTGGCGCCCGTGCTGCAGGCCGCGATCCAGCAGCCTGCAGCGCAGGCCGAACCCTTACCCCCTGCGCTCACCGAAGAGGCCGCCAGCGACAGCGACTTCGATCCCGAAGCCGATGCCTTGGCAAACATGCCGACACTGCGCCTGGCCCTGGAGCAGAACGCCCAGGCCAAAGGGACCACTTCGGCCCATGCGTCCGCTGCGGGCGACAAGGCTGCGGCCCAGGATGACAGTGCCCAGGCCAACGTCAATACCTTGGCGAGCCTGGCGGTCAAGCCTGAGGGCGAATCCGAGCGCGGCCAATCACAGCCTGGCGAAAAAGGCTTCTCCGAGCTGTTGTCCAGTGGCCTGAAGGACGTCAAGCATGCTGACAGTGACACCCGTGTGGACGATTTCGCCAATCGCCTGGCCAACCTGACCCAGGCCGTCACACCCAAGACCGCCCACGCCGTGCCGCCGACCAACCCGCTGCACCAACCGCTGGCGATGAACCAGGGCGCCTGGACGGAGGGCCTGGTCAACCGGGTCATGTATCTGTCCAGCCAGAACCTCAAGTCGGCCGATATCCAGCTCGAACCTGCCGAGCTCGGCCGCCTGGACATTCGTGTCAATGTCGCGGCGGACCAGGCTACCCAGGTCACCTTCATCAGTGGTCACGCCGGCGTGCGCGATGCACTGGACAGCCAGCTGTACCGCCTGCGCGAACTGTTCGCCCAGCAGGGGCTGGCCCAGCCTGACGTCAACGTCGCCGATCAGTCGCGCCAGCAGCAACAGCAGGCCCAGCAGGGTGGGTCGAACCTGTCCGGTGTCGCAGCCCGTCGGGCCGGGGAGGTGGGCGAGGACGGTGAGCTGGCCGATGCTTCACGGCCGGTGGAGCAGCAGGTGGTGATCGGCGACAGTGCGGTCGATTACTACGCCTGATCGCTCGGGGGTTGCGTCTGACACCGGTGCGGGCTTTTGTGAGCAACTGTCTTGCTCAAAATCTAGAAGCCAGCCCAAATCCCTGTGGGAGCGGGCTTGCCCGCGAAAAATACACCGCGCTGCCTGGCACGGGCTACGCCCGTGTTCGCGGGCAAGCCCGCTCCTACCACCTCCTCAAGCCCCCTCGGCCAAATCTGGCATAACACTTGCTCTGCCACGTCATCCTTTCTTGAAACCCCGATGGACGACGGATTATTGGCATGGCGAAGAGCGACGCAGTCAAAGACCCCGCCACTAAAGGCAAACTGAAG
The DNA here is from genome assembly GCF_014268955.1 of Pseudomonas sp. RW3S2. Classification (NCBI taxonomy): domain Bacteria; kingdom Pseudomonadati; phylum Pseudomonadota; class Gammaproteobacteria; order Pseudomonadales; family Pseudomonadaceae; genus Pseudomonas; species Pseudomonas sp. RW3S2. The sequence continues at coordinate 70,449 of NZ_JABWRM010000004.1, forward strand.
ATGATCCTGCTGCTGGTGCTGGCCCTGCTGCTGGCCGTGGGCCTGTCGGTTGGCGCCACCTGGTTCATCATGCACAAGAGCGAGCCTGCGCCTGCAGCCGATCCTGCCGTGGCCAGCGTCAAGCAAGCGGCGATCTACGAGCCCCTGGCGCCGGCCTTCGTGGTCAATTTCAACCAGAACGGCCGCCAGCGCTACATGCAGGTGAGTATCACCCTGCAGGGCCGCAACCAGGCTGACCTCGATGCGCTGAAGGTGCATATGCCGGTGATTCGCAACAATCTGGTGATGATGTTCTCCGGGCAAGGTTTCGACAGTCTGGCCAGCAGTGCCGTGGGCCAGGAAATGCTGCGCCAGAAGGCCACTGCGGTGGTCCAGGAAGTGGCGCAGAAGGAAGTCGGCAAGCCGGTCATCGACCAGTTGCTGTTCACCAATTTCGTATTGCAGTAGGAGCACACTCGATGGCCGTGCAGGACCTGCTGTCCCAGGATGAGATCGATGCCCTGCTGCATGGGGTCGACGATGGGCTGGTACAGACCGAGAGCGCTGCCGAGCCCGGTGGCGTCAAGAGCTACGACCTGACCAGCCAGGACCGGATCGTCCGCGGTCGCATGCCGACCCTGGAGATGATCAACGAGCGCTTCGCCCGTTACACCCGCATCAGCATGTTCAACCTGCTGCGTCGCTCCGCCGACGTGGCGGTGGGCGGTGTGCAGGTGATGAAGTTCGGCGAGTACGTGCATTCGCTGTACGTGCCGACCAGCCTCAACCTGGTCAAGATCAAGCCGCTGCGCGGCACCTCGCTGTTCATCCTCGACGCCAAGCTGGTGTTCAAGCTGGTGGACAACTTCTTCGGTGGCGACGGCCGTCACGCCAAGATCGAAGGCCGAGAGTTCACGCCGACCGAGCTGCGCGTGGTGCGCATGGTCCTGGACCAGTGCTTCGTCGACCTCAAGGAAGCCTGGCAAGCGATCATGCCGGTGAACTTCGAGTACATGAACTCCGAGGTCAACCCGGCCATGGCCAACATCGTCGGGCCCAGCGAGGCGGTGGTGGTCTCGACCTTCCACATCGAGCTCGATGGCGGCGGCGGTGACCTGCACGTGACCATGCCGTACTCGATGATCGAGCCGGTGCGCGAGATGCTCGATGCCGGTTTCCAGTCCGACCTGGACGATCAGGACGAGCGTTGGGTCAAGGCCCTGCGCGAGGACGTGCTGGACGTCAATGTGCCGCTCTCGGCCACCGTTGCCCGTCGTCAGCTCAAGCTGCGCGACATCCTGCACATGCAGCCGGGCGATGTGATTCCGGTAGAGCTGCCCGAACACCTGGTACTGCGCGCCAATGGCGTGCCGTCGTTCAAGGCGCGTCTGGGCTCGCACAAGGGCACCCTGTCGCTGCAGATCATCGACCCGATCGAGCGCCGCTGACGGCGAGCCGGTCGCACTACGAATTGAAAGCCTGTCGAGGACTTTATGGCTAACGAAAACGAGATCACCTCCCCAGAGGAACAGGCCCTGGCCGATGAGTGGGCGGCAGCCCTGGAAGAAACCGGTGATGCGGGCCAGGCGGACATCGATGCGCTGCTGGCAGCCGACAGTGGCCGCTCCTCCGGCGCAGGTCGCCTGCCCATGGAAGAGTTCGCCAGTTCCCCGCGGCCGAGCGAGAACGTCGGCCTGGAAGGTCCGAACCTGGACGTGATCCTGGACATTCCAGTGAGCATCTCCATGGAAGTGGGCGCCACGGAAATCAGCATTCGCAACCTGCTGCAACTGAACCAGGGTTCGGTCATCGAGCTCGATCGCCTGGCCGGCGAGCCCCTGGACGTACTGGTCAATGGCACGCTGATCGCCCATGGCGAAGTGGTGGTGGTCAACGAGAAGTTCGGCATCCGCCTGACCGACGTGATCAGCCCCAGCGAACGCATCAAGAAGCTGCGCTGAGTGAAGGGCCGGATACGCGGCGTCGCCGCCCTGGGCACATTGCTCGCCAGCGAGGTGGTGATCGCCGCGGCTGATCCCGCGCCGGTGCCGGCCAGCACGGCGACGCCGGCCGGCATGGGCGGGCAACTGGCGCAGATGGTCTTTGGCCTGCTCGTGGTGGTGGGCGCCATCTTCCTGCTCGCCTGGCTGTTGCGCCGCCTGCAGGTGGCGCAGCCGCGCGGCGGGCAGGTGATCGAGATCGTCGGCAGCCGTGCCCTCGGCCCGCGCGACCGCCTGCTGCTGGTGCAGGTGGGCAAGGAGCAGATCCTGATCGGCCACAGCCCTGGCAGCATCGAAGCATTGCACGTCATGGCCGAGCCCGTGGAAGTGCCTGCCGGCGCGCGCCAGGCGGCACCGGAATTCGCCCAGCGGCTGCTCGAGCTGATGGGCAAGGACCAGAAGGACAAGAAGTGATGAGCGGCGCGCTGCGCTTACTGTTGACCCTGGCGCTGTTGCTGGCCGCGCCCGTGGCCCTGGCCGCCGATCCGTTGTCGATCCCGGCCATCACCCTGTCCAATGGGCCGAACGGCCAGCAGGAATACTCGGTCAGCCTGCAGATCCTGCTGATCATGACGGCGCTGAGCTTCATTCCAGCGTTCGTCATCCTGATGACCAGCTTCACCCGCATCATCATCGTCTTCTCCATCCTGCGCCAGGCCCTGGGCCTGCAGCAGACACCGTCGAACCAGTTGCTCACCGGCATGGCGCTGTTCCTGACCATGTTCATCATGGCGCCGGTGTTCGATCGGGTGAATCGTGATGCCTTGCAGCCCTACCTGAACGAGCAGATGACCGCCCAGCAGGCGATCGACAAGGCCCAGGGGCCGCTGAAGGACTTCATGCTGGCGCAGACCCGGCAAAGCGACCTGGACCTGTTTATGCGCCTGTCCAAGCGTACCGACATCGCCGGTCCCGACCAGGTGCCGCTGACCATTCTGGTGCCAGCCTTCGTCACCTCCGAGCTCAAGACCGCGTTCCAGATCGGTTTCATGATCTTCATCCCGTTCCTGATCATCGACATGGTGGTCGCCAGTGTGCTGATGGCGATGGGTATGATGATGCTGTCGCCGCTGATCATCTCGCTGCCGTTCAAGATCATGCTGTTCGTCCTGGTCGATGGCTGGGCGTTGATCATGGGTACGCTGGCCGGCAGTTTCGGCGGCGTCTGAGGCCGCTCAAGGAGAGTTTTCGATGACCCCGGAAGTAGCCGTCGACCTGTTTCGCGATGCGCTCTGGCTGACGGCCCTCATGGTGGCGGTGCTGGTGGTGCCCAGCCTGCTGGTCGGCCTGCTGGTGGCGATCTTCCAGGCGGCCACGCAGATCAACGAACAAACCCTGAGCTTCCTGCCGCGTCTGCTGGTGATGCTGATCACTCTGATCGTGGTCGGTCCGTGGCTGGTGCAGAAGTTCATGGAATACATGACCGGCCTGTACAGCGGCATTCCGCAGTTGATCGGATGATGAACCCATGCTCGAGCTGAGCGCCGCGCAGATCGGCACCTGGGTCGCCACTTTCATCCTGCCGCTGTTTCGCGTGGCAGCGGTGCTGATGACCATGCCGGTGTTCGGTACGCGCATGCTGCCGGCGCGGATCCGCCTGTACGTGGCGGTGGCGATCACCGTGGTGATCGTGCCGGGCCTGCCGCCGCTGCCCGAGTTCGAGCCGTTGAGCGTGCGCGGCGTGCTGCTGTGCGCCGAGCAGATCATCGTCGGTGCGCTGTTCGGGTTTTCGCTGCAGATGCTGTTCCAGGCCTTCGTCGTTGCCGGGCAGATCGTCGCCATCCAGCTGGGTATGGCGATGGCCTCGATGGTCGATCCGGCCAACGGCGTCAACGTGGCGGTGGTCGGGCAGTTCCTGACCATGCTGGTGAGTGTGCTGTTCCTGCTGATGAACGGCCACTTGGTGGTGATCGAGGTACTGACCGAAAGTTTCACCACGCTGCCGGTGGGCAATGCCCTGGTGGTCGCGCATTTCTGGGAGATCGCCGGGCGTCTGGGCTGGGTGCTCGGTGCGGGCCTGGTGTTGATCCTGCCGGTCATCGCAGCGCTGCTGGTGATCAACATTGCCTTCGGTGTGATGACCCGCGCCGCACCTCAGTTGAACATCTTCTCCATTGGTTTCCCGCTGACCCTGGTGCTGGGGCTGGCCATCTTCTGGGTCGGCCTTGCCGACATCCTCTCGCATTATCAGCAGCTGGCCAGCGAGGCCTTGCAGTGGCTGCGTGAACTGGCACGGGCGCCCTGAGCATGGCAGAGAGCGAGAGCGGTCAGGACAAGACAGAGGAACCCACCGAGAAGCGCAAGCGCGACGCACGGGAAAAGGGTGACATCGCCCGTTCCAAAGAGCTCAACACCTTCGCTGTGACCCTGGGCGGTGCCGGTGCCTTGTTGGCCTTCGGTGGCCACCTTGCCGAAACCCTGATGACGCTGATGCGCGTGAACTTCACCCTGTCGCGCGAAGTGATAGTCGACGAGCGGGCCATGGGTGCCTTCCTGATGGCCTCGGGCAAGATGGCCATCTGGGCCACCCAGCCGGTGCTGGTGTTGCTGTTCGTCGTATCGTTCGTGGCCCCGATCGCCTTGGGGGGCTTTCTGTTTTCCGGCTCCTTGCTGCAGCCCAAGTTCAGCCGGATGAACCCGCTGTCCGGGATCAAGCGCATGTTCTCGCTGAACTCGCTGACCGAACTGCTCAAGGCGGTGGCCAAGTTCTTCCTGGTGCTGGTGGTGGCGCTGGTGGTGCTGGCCAACGACCGCGAGGCGCTGATGGCGATTGCCAAGGAGCCGCTCGAGCAGGCGATCATCCACAGCGTGCAGGTGGTGGGCTGGAGCACCTTGTGGATGGCAGCGGGTCTGCTGCTGATCGCCATCGTCGATGTGCCGTTCCAGCTCTGGCAGACGCACAAGAAGCTGAAGATGACCAAGCAGGAAGTGCGCGACGAATACAAGGATACCGAGGGCAAGCCGGAGGTGAAGCAGCGCATTCGCCAACTGCAGCGCGAGGCGTCGCAGCGCAGGATGATGGCGGCGGTGCCCGAGGCCGATGTGATCATCACCAACCCGACGCACTATGCCGTGGCGCTCAAGTACGACCCGGAGAAGGGCGGTGCGGCGCCGTTGCTGTTGGCCAAGGGCACTGACTTTTTGGCCTTGAAGATCCGCGAGATCGGCCAGGAGCACAAGGTACAGATCCTCGAATCGCCGGCGCTGGCACGGGCGATCTACTACTCCACGGAGCTTGAGCACGAAATTCCGGCCGGGCTGTACCTGGCAGTGGCGCAGGTGCTGGCGTACGTGTTCCAGATTCGCCAGTACCGCTCGGGTAAGGGCAAGCCGCCCGAGCCGCTGAAGAAGGATCTGCCGATTCCGCCGGACCTGCAGCGCGACAATTGATCCTGTGGGGTCGGGCTTGCCCGCGAAAAGACCACCGCGATGACCGCGAAAACACCGCAACAGAGCGCCTGGCCCCGCACCCAGGCAAAGTTGGAAAGCTTCTTGCAAAGCCACGCCCAAGCGCCGTCCAGGCGTCAAAGTTTTGCTTGAAGAGGATACCCGGTGGATCGCGCTCAGTTAATCAGCAACGCCCGTAACAACCTGGCCGGTCTCGGTCGGGGGAACCTGGGTGTGCCGCTGTTGCTGCTGGTGATGCTGGCAATGATGATGTTGCCCATCCCGCCGTTCCTGCTCGATGTGTTCTTCACCTTCAACATCGCGCTGTCGATCGTGGTCCTGCTGGTCTGCGTCTACGCCCTGCGCCCACTGGATTTCGCCGCCTTCCCGACCATCCTGCTGGTGGCGACGCTGCTGCGCCTGGCGCTCAACGTCGCCTCGACTCGCGTGGTCATGCTCCACGGCCAGGAGGGCCATGGAGCGGCGGGCAAGGTGATCCAGGCCTTCGGTGAGGTGGTGATCGGCGGCAACTATGTGGTCGGTGCGGTGGTGTTCGCCATCCTCATGATCATCAACTTCGTCGTGGTGACCAAGGGTGCCGGGCGTATCTCCGAGGTGAGCGCGCGCTTCACCCTCGACGCCATGCCCGGCAAGCAGATGGCGATCGACGCCGACCTCAACGCCGGCTTGATCGACCAGACCCAGGCCAAGGCGCGTCGCGCCGAGGTGGCCCAGGAGGCCGAGTTCTACGGTTCGATGGACGGTGCCAGCAAGTTCGTGCGTGGTGACGCCATCGCCGGCCTGCTGATCCTGTTCATCAACCTTATCGGCGGCATGCTCATCGGCATGCTGCAGCATGGCATGACCTTCAGCGACGCCGGCAAGGTGTACGCTTTGTTGACCATCGGTGACGGTTTGGTGGCGCAGTTGCCCTCGCTGCTGCTGTCCACTGCGGCCGCGATCATGGTCACCCGCGCCTCGGGCTCCGAGGACATGGGCAAGCTTATCAACCGGCAGATGTTCGATTCGCCCAAGGCGCTGGCCGTTTCCGGCGCGCTGATGGTGGTGATGGGGCTGGTGCCGGGGATGCCGCACATCGCCTTCCTCAGCCTCGGCCTGATGGCCGGTGGTGGCGCCTACCTGGTGTGGAAGAAACAGCAGAAGGCCAAGCTCCAGGCCGTGCAGGAAGCGCAGCGCCAACAGGATCTGCTGCCATCGCCGCAGCGCGCCATGGAAACCAAGGAGCTGGGCTGGGACGACGTGACCCCGATCGACATGATCGGCCTGGAAGTCGGCTATCGCCTGATTCCGCTGGTCGACCGCAACCAGGGCGGCCAGTTGCTGGCGCGGATCAAGGGCGTGCGCAAGAAGCTCTCGCAAGACCTGGGCTTTCTCATGCCCACCGTGCACATTCGCGACAACCTCGACCTGCAGCCCAGTGCCTATCGCCTGACGCTGATGGGGGTGATCCTGGCCGAGGCGGAGATCTACCCGGACCGCGAGCTTGCGATCAACCCTGGGCAGGTGTTCGGCACCCTCAATGGTATCGCCGCGCGCGACCCGGCCTTTGGCCTGGAGGCGGTGTGGATCGATGTGGCCCAGCGCGCCCAGGCGCAGTCCTTGGGGTACACGGTGGTCGATGCCAGCACCGTGGTCGCCACTCACCTCAACCAGATTCTGCAGAAGCACTGCCACGAGCTGATCGGCCATGAAGAGGTTCAGCAGTTGCTGCAGGTGCTGTCCAAGGCATCGCCGAAACTTGCCGAGGAATTGGTGCCGGGTGTCATTTCCTTGTCGGGGTTGCTCAAGGTCCTGCAGGCCCTGCTTGCCGAGCAGGTGCCCGTGCGTGACATCCGCAGCATTGCCGAGGCCATCGCCAACAATGCCGCCAAGAGTCAAGATACCGCCGCGTTGGTGGCTTCGGTGCGGGTCGGCTTGTCCCGCGCCATCGTGCAAAGCATTGTCGGCGTTGAGTCCGAGCTGCCTGTGATCACCCTTGAACCAAGGTTGGAACAGATCTTGCTCAATAGTTTGCAAAGGGCCGGGCAGGGTCAGGAAGACGGTGTTCTTCTTGAACCGAGCATGGCCGAGAAGTTGCAGCGTTCGCTGATCGAGGCGGCGCAGCGCCAGGAGATGCAAGGCCAGCCGGCCATCCTCCTGGTCGCCGGCCCGATCCGTGCCATGCTGTCGAGATTCGGTCGTCTGGCCGTGCCCAACCTGCATGTGCTGGCGTACCAGGAAATACCGGACAACAAGCAAGTCACCATCGTTGCCACCGTGGGCCCTAATGGCTGAGGTAGTGGGTTATGCAAGTTAAGCGTTTTTTCGCCGCCGATATGCGTCAGGCCATGAAACTGGTCCGTGATGAGCTTGGCGCCGATGCCGCGATCATCGGCAACCGGCGTATCGCCGGCGGTGTCGAACTGACGGCCGCGCTGGACTACAAGCTGTCCGCCCTGGCCCCACGCGTGCCGAATGTCGAGCTCGAGGACGAGCTGCGCAAGACCCATTCGCGCATCGCCACCGCCCAGGCCGAGCTGGACGGGCGTGGTGACGCCGAGCTCGGCAACCGGCAACTGTTTGCCGGCCTGTCGCTGACCGCGTCCGAGCCACTGGTCGAGCCGCATGTGGAAGCGCCGGTGCCTGCGCCGCCCCCGGCAGCTCCGGCGGTGGACAAGCGCGTATTCGATGCCATGCGTTCGGAGCTTTCGGGCCTGCGCGAGCTGCTCGAAGTGCAGCTCGGCTCGCTTGCCTGGGGCCAGTTGCAGGGCAGCAAGCCTCAGCAGGCCAACCTCTGGCGTCGCTTGCAGCGCCTGGGCCTGTCTGGCCCGATCGCCCGTGAACTGCTCGACCTGGCCGGTGAAATCGAAGACCCGCGCCAGGCCTGGCGCATGGTCCTGGCGCACCTGGCGCGCCTGATCGAGGTGCCTGAGGTCGAGCCGATCGAGGAGGGCGGGGTCATCGCCATGGTCGGCCCGGCCGGCATGGGCAAGACCACCACCCTGGCCAAGCTTGCGGCACGCTACGTGCTCAAGTACGGCTCGCAGCACCTGGCGCTGGTGAGCATGGACAGCTATCGCATCGGTGCCCAGGAGCAGCTCAAGACCCTCGGGCGCATCCTCAATGTGCCGGTGACCTATGTCGATCCGGGCCAGTCGCTGGCCCAGGCCCTGGAACCACTGCTGCGCAAGCGCGTGGTGCTGATCGACACCGCGGGCCTTCAGGCCAGCGATCCGGCCCTGCGCATGCAGCTCGAGTCGCTCGCCAGTCGCGGCATCGCCGCCAAGAACTACCTGGTACTGGCCACCACCAGCCAGAAGCAGGTGCTGACCGCCGCCTATCACAGCTACAAGCGCTGTGGCCTGGCCGGTTGCATCCTGACCAAGCTCGATGAAACGGGCAGCCTCGGCGAAGTGCTGAGCCTGGCCATCAGTCACGAACTGCCCGTGGCCTATCTCACCGATGGTCCGCGCATTCCGGACGACCTGCAGTTGCCGCGCAAGCACCAGTTGGTGAGCCGTGCGGTCAGCGTGCAGTTGCAGGAAGAGCCCAGCGAAGAGGCCATGGCCGACATGTTCGCTGATCTCTACCACAATCCCGATAAGCGCGCGGGTTGAAGATGAACGGCGCAGGGGGTCGACAGCGGCCCTTCAAGTGGGCGGGTCCCACGCGAGACAAGGTAAAGAACAGACATGGGTAGCATGCATCCCGTACAGGTGATCGCCGTCACCGGTGGCAAAGGTGGCGTCGGCAAGACCAACGTTTCAGTGAACCTGTCCCTGGCGCTGGCCGAACTCGGCCGCCGGGTCATGCTGCTGGACGCCGACCTGGGTCTGGCCAACGTCGACGTGCTGCTGGGGCTGACCCCCAAACGTACCCTGGCCGACGTCATCGAAGGACGCTGCGAGCTGCGCGACGTGCTGCTGCAGGGGCCGGGCGGCGTACGCATCGTGCCGGCGGCTTCGGGCACCCAGAGCATGGTGCACCTGGCGCCGGCCCAGCATGCCGGGCTAATCCAGGCGTTCAGCGAGATCGGCGACAACCTCGACGTTTTGGTGATCGACACCGCTGCGGGTATCGGTGACTCGGTGGTCAGTTTTGTCCGCGCCGCGCAGGAGGTGCTGCTGGTGGTGTGCGACGAGCCTACCTCGATCACCGATGCCTACGCCCTGATCAAGTTGCTCAACCGCGATTACGGCATGAATCGCTTCCGCGTCCTGGCCAACATGGCGCAGAGCCCGCAGGAAGGGCGCAACCTGTTCGCCAAGCTGACCAAGGTCACTGACCGCTTCCTCGACGTGGCCCTGCAGTACGTCGGCGCCGTGCCCTACGACGAGTGCGTGCGCAAGGCGGTGCAGAAGCAGCGCGCAGTGTACGAGGCCTTCCCGCGCTCCAAGTGCGCCCTGGCCTTCAAGGCCATTGCGCAGAAGGTCGACAGCTGGCCGCTGCCGGCCAACCCGCGTGGGCACCTGGAGTTCTTCGTCGAGCGCCTGGTGCAGCCTACCAGTGCGGGGCCGGTGCTATGAACGCGAGCGGATTCAAGATGTACAGCAAGGCGTCCAAGGACGCCCAGTACGAGCTGGTCGAGCGCTATGCCCCGCTGGTCAAGCGCATCGCCTACCACCTGTTGGCGCGCCTGCCGGCCAACGTGCAGGTCGAGGACCTGATCCAGGCCGGCATGATCGGCCTGCTGGAAGTGGCCAACAAGTACGACGCCAGCAAAGGCGCGAGCTTCGAGACCTATGCCGGCATCCGCATCCGTGGCGCCATGCTCGACGAGGTGCGCAAGGGCGATTGGGCGCCGCGTTCGGTGCACCGCAACACGCGCATGGTCAGTGACGCGATTCGCGCCGTCGAAGCAAGAACCGGTCGTGACGCTAAAGATCACGAGGTTGCTGCCGAACTCCAATTGAGTCTCGACGATTATTACGGGATTCTGAACGATACCTTGGGCAGCCGCCTGTTCAGTTTCGACGACCTGCTGCAGGACGGCGAACACGAAGGGCTGCACGAGGACGGTGCCAGCGGCCAGGTCGAGCCGTGGCGGGATCTGGAAGACGAACGCTTCCAGGCCGCACTGACCGACGCGATCGCCAACCTGCCGGAGCGCGAGCGCCTGGTCCTGGCGCTGTACTACGACGAAGAGTTGAACCTCAAGGAAATCGGGGAAGTGCTGGGGGTCAGCGAGTCGCGTGTCAGCCAGTTGCACAGCCAGTGCGCAGCGCGTCTGCGCAGCCGGTTGGGTGAATGGCGGGCACGGTGAACCCGGGTTCGATGCAGTCGTTTTACGTGGTGCCGAATTGATTGAGCGCGCGCTTGCCAGACGAGCGCGTTTAAGACTGCTTGGAGGTCTAATTGAACAAAGATATGAAAATCCTCATCGTTGACGACTTCTCGACGATGCGGCGGATCATCAAGAACCTGTTGCGTGATCTGGGCTTCACCAACACCGACGAGGCCGACGATGGCACCACGGCCCTGCCGATGCTCGAAAGCGGTCATTACGACTTCCTGGTGACCGACTGGAACATGCCCGGCATGTCCGGTATCGACCTGCTGCGCAAGGTACGTGCCCACGACCGTCTCAAGGGCATGCCGGTGCTGATGGTGACCGCCGAGGCCAAGCGCGACCAGATCATCGAAGCGGCCCAGGCCGGCGTCAACGGCTACGTGGTCAAGCCTTTCACCGCGCAGGTACTCAAAGAAAAGATCGAGAAGATCTTCGAACGCGTCAACGGCTGAGCCATGTCTGGGGGCGCTATGGAATCAAGAAACGATTCTCTGGGGGAGTTCGAGTCGACCCTGAAGAAGCACGCCGAGCAGCTGGTGCAAAGCCTGGAGCGCGGCCAGTTCGGCGAGGCGGTGCAGCTGATCCACCAGCTCAACCAGACCCGTGACCGTGGCCTTTACCAGGAGGTCGGCAAGCTCACCCGCGAGCTGCACAGCGCCATCGTCAGTTTCCAAATCGATCCGCGCATGCCGCAGGCCGAGGAAGTGTCGCAGATCACCGACGCCACCGAACGGCTGTCCTACGTGGTCCGGCTGACCGAGAACGCGGCCAATCGCACCATGGACCTGGTCGAGCAGAGCACGCCGGTGCTCAACGACCTGGCGAGCGAGGCCCAGACCTTGTCCGTCGACTGGCAGCGCTTCATGCGTCGCGAGGTGGCGGCGCCGGAGTTTCGTGAGCTGGTCAAGCGCGTCGACAGTTTCCTGACGCACAGCGCCGAAGGTAACCGCAAGGTGGCCGGCCACCTCAACGATATTCTCCTGGCTCAGGACTATCAGGACCTGACCGGGCAGGTGATCAAGCGGGTGACCGCGCTGGTCACCGAAGTCGAAAGCAATCTGCTCAAGCTCGTGTTGATGGCCAGTCAAGTCGACCGCTTTGCCGGTATCGAACATGACCACGATCAATTGCGTGCTGAAAAAGATGAAGAAAAACATCCAACTCGGGGTGAAGGTCCGCAGATTCATGCCGATAAGCGTGAAGACGTCGTGTCCGGTCAGGACGATGTCGATGATCTGCTGTCCAGCCTGGGTTTTTAGGGAGCACGTTTAATGAGCTTCGGCGCCGATGAAGAAATCCTTCAGGATTTCCTGGTAGAAGCCGGCGAAATCCTCGAGCAACTGTCCGAGCAACTGGTCGAGCTGGAAAGCCGACCTGACGATGCGGATTTGCTCAATGCGATCTTTCGCGGTTTTCACACTGTAAAAGGGGGCGCCGGCTTCCTTCAGCTCAATGAGTTGGTGGAGTGCTGCCACATTGCCGAGAACGTCTTCGACATCCTGCGCAAGGGAGAGCGCAGGGTCGATGCCGAACTGATGGATGTGGTGCTCGAAGCGCTGGATACGGTCAACAGCATGTTTGGCCAGGTTCGCGAGCGCAGCGACATCACCCCGGCCACGCCAGAGCTGCTCGCCGCGCTGTCGCGCCTGGCCGAACCGGCCAGCGCCGATGCCGTGGCACCGGTTGCCGTGGCCGCGGCCGTCGTCGAGGCACCGGCTGCCGAGGCGGACATCACCGATACCGAATTCGAACAACTGCTCGATTCCCTCGACGCGGTCAAGGCCCAGGCCGAGGCGGCCGAGCAGTCGCAGGGCGAAGCCGTTTCCGGCAGCGCTGACGAGATCACCGACGCCGAGTTCGAATCGCTGCTCGACCAGTTGCATGGCAAGGGTCAGTTCTCGCCGGAAGTCGCGGCGAGCGAGCCGGAGGCTGCAGTCGCGGCGCCGGCCAGTGACGAGATCACCGACGAAGAGTTCGAGGCGCTGCTCGACCAGTTGCATGGCAAGGGCGCTTTTGCCGCCGATGCACTGCCGAGCGTCGAAGCCACCGCCAGCACTGCCACTGCACCGGCGGCCGAACCTGTCGGCGACCATATCACCGACAACGAGTTCGAGGCCCTGCTGGACCAACTGCATGGCAAGGGCAAGTTCAGTGGCGATGCCGTTGCGGCTGAAGCGCCTGCCGTTGCCGTGGCGGCCGCACCTGCTGCCAAGGCTGAAAGCAAGCCCGTCGCCAAACCGGCGCCTGCACCCGCGCCAGCCGCCAAGCCTGCCGCCGCTGCGGCCCCTGCACGCGCTGCAGCCCCGGCTGCCGACAAGCACGGCGCCAGCGAGGCGGAAACCACGGTGCGGGTCGATACCGCGCGCCTGGATGAAATCATGAACATGGTCGGCGAACTGGTGTTGGTGCGTAACCGCCTGGTGCGCCTGGGCCTGAACAGCGGCGACGAGGCCATGTCCAAGGCCGTGTCCAACCTGGACGTGGTCACCGCCGACTTGCAGACCGCGGTCATGAAGACCCGCATGCAGCCGATCAAGAAGGTCTTCGGCCGCTTCCCGCGCCTGGTGCGCGACCTGGCCCGCCAGCTCAAGAAAGAAATCAACCTGGAGCTGGTCGGCGAAGAGACCGACCTGGACAAGAACCTGGTCGAGGCCCTGGCCGACCCGCTGGTGCACTTGGTGCGCAACGCGGTCGACCATGGCGTCGAGACCCCCGAAGAGCGCGAGGCCTCCGGCAAGGCGCGCACCGGTCGGGTGGTCCTGTCGGCGGAGCAGGAGGGTGACCACATCCTGCTGTCGATCTCCGACGACGGCAAGGGCATGGACCCGAACGTCCTGCGCGCCAAGGCGGTCGAGAAGGGCCTGATGGACAAGGATGCAGCCGACCGCCTGAGCGAGTCGGATTGCTACAACCTGATCTTCGCTCCGGGCTTCTCGACCAAGACCGAGATTTCCGACGTGTCCGGCCGCGGTGTGGGCATGGATGTGGTGAAGACCAAGATTTCCCAGCTCAACGGCTCGATCAACATCTTCTCGGCCAAGGGCCAGGGCTCGAAGATCATCATCAAGGTGCCACTGACGCTGGCAATCATGCCGACGCTGATGGTGATGCTGGGCAACCAGGCGTTCGCGTTCCCGCTGGTCAACGTCAACGAGATCTTCCACCTCGACCTGTCGCGCACCAACGTGGTCGATGGCCAGGAAGTGGTGATCGTGCGCGACAAGGCGCTGCCGCTGTTCTACCTCAAGCGCTGGCTGGTCCAGGACCAGCAGCATGAGGAGCAGCTCGAAGGGCATGTGGTGATCCTGTCGGTCGGCACTCAGCGTATCGGCTTCGTGGTCGACCAGCTGGTGGGCCAGGAAGAGGTGGTGATCAAGCCGCTGGGCAAGATGCTGCAGGGCACCCCGGGCATGTCCGGCGCCACCATCACCGGTGACGGTCGTATCGCGCTGATCCTCGACGTCCCGAGCATGCTCAAGCGTTACGCCGCCCGGCGTATTTGATTTCGGCGGCGCGACCTGGCGGTTGCGCCGCCTAATGGAGTGTTTATGGCAGTCAAGGTCCTGGTGGTGGATGATTCCGGTTTCTTCCGCCGCCGTGTCTCGGAAATCCTCTCGGCGGACCCGACCATCCAGGTGGTCGGCACCGCGACCAACGGCAAGGAAGCGATCGACCAGGCGCTGGCGCTCAAGCCTGATGTGATCACCATGGACTACGAGATGCCGATGATGGACGGCATTACCGCCGTGCGGCACATCATGCAGCGCTGCCCGACGCCGGTCCTGATGTTCTCTTCGCTCACCCACGAAGGCGCGCGTGTCACCCTCGATGCGCTGGACGCAGGGGCGGTCGATTACCTGCCGAAGAACTTCGAGGATATTTCGCGTAACCCCGAGAAGGTCAAGCAGATGCTGTGCGAGAAGGTCCACACCATCTCGCGCAGCAATCGCCGTTTCAGCAGTTTCGCCAGTCACGCGCCAAGCCCGGTTGCCAGTGCCGCGCCCAGCACCAGCCATGCTCCGGCCAGCACCCTGGGCAGCACTGCCCCGGTTCGTGCTGCGGCACCGGTGCGCGCCGCAGCCAGCCATTCGCCGACGCCCAAGCGCAAGCCCTACAAGCTGGTGGCGATCGGGACCTCCACAGGTGGCCCGGTGGCCCTGCAGCGGGTGCTGACGCAACTGCCCGCCAGCTTCCCGGCACCCATCGTGCTGATCCAGCACATGCCGGCGGCGTTCACCAAGGCCTTTGCCGAGCGCCTCGACAAGCTGTGCAAGATCAGCGTCAAGGAGGCCGAGGACGGTGATGTGCTGCGTCCAGGCCTTGCACTGCTGGCCCCGGGAGGCAAGCAGATGATGGTCGATGGCCGTGGCACGGTGAAGATCCTGCCGGGTGACGAACGCCTGAACTACAAACCCTGCGTAGACATCACCTTCGGCTCGGCGGCCAAGACCTACGGTGACAAGGTGCTTTCGGTCGTGCTGACCGGCATGGGCGCCGACGGACGCGAAGGTGCTCGCCTGCTCAAGCAGGGCGGCAGCACCGTATGGGCCCAGGACGAGGCGAGCTGCGTGATCTACGGCATGCCCATGGCCATCGTCAAGGCCAACCTGGCTGACGCCGTGTACAGCCTGGACGAGATCGGCAAGCACCTCGTAGAGGCCTGTGTCTGATGGATGTTCTCAGCGTTATCGGCCTGATCCTGGCGTTCGTCGCCATCGTCGGTGGCAACTTCCTTGAAGGCGGGCATGTCGGCGCGCTGCTCAACGGCCCGGCCGGGCTGATCGTGATCGGCGGCACCCTGGCCGCAGCGCTGCTGCAGTCGCCGCTGTCGGCGTTCAAGCGCGCGTTGCAGATCCTGCGCTGGATCTTCTTCCCGCCACGGGTCGATCTGGCCGGCGGTATCGACCGTGTCGTCAACTGGAGCCTGACCGCGCGCAAGGAAGGCCTGCTGGGGCTGGAGGGCGTCGCCGATGCCGAACCGGACCCGTACGCACGCAAAGGTTTGCAGCTGCTGGTCGATGGCGCTGAGCCTGAGTCGATCCGCAGCATTCTGGAGGTCGATTTCCTCACCCAGGAGAGCCGTGACATCCAGGCGGCCAAGGTCTTCGAGAGCATGGGCGGCTACGCGCCGACCATCGGCATCATCGGTGCGGTGATGGGCTTGATCCATGTGATGGGCAACCTGGCAGACCCGTCGCAACTGGGTAACGGCATTGCCGTGGCCTTCGTCGCCACCATCTATGGTGTGGCCAGTGCCAACCTGATCCTGCTGCCGGTGGCCAACAAGCTCAAGGCCATCGTCATGCGCCAGTCGCGTTATCGCGAGATGCTGCTCGAGGGGCTGCTGTCGATCGCCGAAGGCGAGAACCCACGCTCGATCGAGCTGAAGCTGCAAGGCTTCATGGAGTAAGCCATGCGTCGTCGTCGCCATACCGAGGAGCACGAGAACCACGAGCGCTGGCTGGTCTCGTACGCTGACTTCATCACCTTGCTGTTCGCCTTTTTCGTGGTGATGTACTCGATCTCCTCGATCAACGAGGGCAAGTACAAGGTCATTTCCCAGGCGCTGATCGGGGTGTTCAACGACCCCGAGCGCAGCCTCAAGCCGATCCCGATCGGCGATGAACGTCCGCTGACGATCAAGCCGGCAGAACCCTTGATCAAGGACAGTGACCAGGTCGATGCGGGCCTGGGGCAGACCAGCGTCGATCCGCTCAAGACCATCACCGACCAGGTGGACGCTGCCTTCGGCGACCTGATCAAGTCGAACCAGATGACCGTGCGTGGCAATGAGCTGTGGGTGGAGATCGAACTCAACTCGGCCTTGTTGTTCGGCAGCGGCGACGCCATGCCCAGCGATATCGCCTTCGAGATCATCGAGAAGGTGGCCAGGATTCTCAAACCCTTCGCCAACCCGGTGCATGTCGAAGGCTTCACCGACAATCTGCCGATCCGTACCGCCCAGTACCCGACCAACTGGGAACTGTCCTCGGCGCGGGCCGCGAGCATCGTGCGGCTGCTGGCGATGGAAGGGGTGAACCCGGCGCGCATGGCCTCGGTGGGTTACGGCGAGTATCAGCCGGTCGCCAGCAACGATACCGCTGACGGCCGGGCGCGCAACCGCCGGGTCGTGCTGGTGATTTCGCGCAACCTCGAGGTGCGCCGCAGCCTGACTGGCTCCGGCAGTGCCAATGCCACCCCGGACGCGGCGTTGCGCCGTGCTGGCACACAAAGTGCACCAGCTACGCCAGCCACGACGGTCGGGAGCAATCCCGTCAAATCTCCGTCACCGAATCTATAAAACCGTTCCCGGCGGGACATTTCGCCCATGCTGGGAGGAAGCAACGCACGATGAGAGTCTGGGCAGTAGCCAATCAAAAAGGTGGCGTCGGCAAGACCACCACTACCATCGCCCTGGCCGGCCTGCTGGCCGAGGCGGGCAAGCGCGTGGTCGTCGTCGACCTCGACCCGCACGGCTCGATGACCAGCTATTTCGGGCACAATCCCGACGCTCTGGAGCACAGCTGCTACGACCTGTTCCTGCACAAGGGCGTGGTGCCCGAAGGGCTGCCGGGGCAATTGCTGCTGCCGACCAGCCATGAGCGCATTTCGCTGCTGCCTTCGAGCACTGCACTGGCGGTGCTGGAGCGCCAGTCGCCGGGCCAGAATGGCCTGGGCCTGGTAATCGCCAAGAGTCTGGCGCAGCTGTGGCAGGATTTCGACTTTGCCCTGATCGACAGCCCGCCCTTGCTGGGCGTACTGATGGTCAACGCCCTGGCGGCCAGCCAGCAGCTGGTGATCCCGGTGCAGACCGAGTTCCTCGCGGTCAAGGGCCTGGAGCGCATGGTCGGCACCCTGGCGATGATCAACCGTTCACGCAAGCAGGCACTGCCCTTCCAGATCGTCCCGACCTTGTTCGACCGCCGTACCCAGGCCTCGCTCGGCACGCTCAAAGTGCTGCGCGACACCTACGGCGAGCAGGTCTGGCAAGGTTATATTCCGGTCGACACGCGCCTGCGCGATGCCAGCCGCAATGGTGTCACGCCCTCGCAGTTCGACGGCAAGAGCCGCGGTGTGACCGCCTACCGGGCGCTGCTCAAGCACCTGCTGACGTACCGCAACGCATTGCAGGTGGCCTGATGAACCGCGCTCCGCAGATCACCAGCAAGCCGCAACTCGCCCTGCAGTCCTACCTCGACGGTCTGTTGCAGGAAGCCACTGAACCGGCCTCGGTGCCCGAGGCGCCGCTGCCGGTTGCGCAGGCAGAGGCACCTGAGCCCAGCGACGAATTCGCCGCGGCCGTGCGCGAAGAGCAGGCCCGCGATGCGCGCCGCGAACCCGCGTCGGTGGTAGCGCTCAAGCCGTTCGCCGAGCCTGTGGCCAATGTCCTGCCCACGGTGTTGCCGCCGGTGCAGCCGGTGGTCAGCATGGTCGACGACCAGGTGCTGGCCGAGGCGGCCATCCCGGTGCTGACCGAAGCACAGACCATCGAGCCGGTCGCACCGCTGGTCGAAGTTCACCTGCCGGCGCCTGCTGCACCGGTTCCACCGGCCACCGCCGATGGTCGTCCGGCCTGGGCAGCGGAGCCTTTCGAATGCCTGCTGTTCGACGTGGCCGGGCTGACCCTGGCGGTGCCGCTGGTGTGCCTGGGCTCGATCTACAGCCTGGCCGGCCAGGAGCTCACGCCGCTGTTCGGCCAACCGGACTGGTTCCTCGGCATCCTCAGTTGCCAGGCCGGCAACCTGAAGGTGCTGGACACCGCGCGTTGGGTCATGCCTGACCGCTACCGTGACGATTTCCGTCAAGGCCTGCAGTACGTGATTTCCGTGCAGGGCTACGAGTGGGGGCTGGCGGTGCATCAGGTCAGCCGCTCGCTGCGCCTGGATCCGGCCGAGATCAAGTGGCGCAGCCAGCGTGGCCAGCGCCCGTGGTTGGCCGGTACGGTGATCGAACACATGTGTGCCTTGCTCGACGTTGCCGAGCTGGCCGAATTGATCGCCAGCGGTGCGGTCAAGCAGATGAATACCAAACACAACTGAATCGGCGCCGCAGCTGCCGCGGCGACAACGAGCACACCGCCAACGGCGGATTGAGAGGGCTAGGGGAATGAAAAAGTCGTCTGCACAGGGTTCCGAAGATCCGATCCTGCAGTGGGTCACCTTCCGTCTGGACAACGAGTCCTACGGCATCAACGTCATGCAGGTGCAGGAAGTCCTGCGCTATACCGAGATCGCTCCGGTGCCGGGTGCGCCGAGCTATGTGCTCGGTATCATCAACCTGCGCGGCAACGTGGTCACCGTGATCGACACCCGTCAGCGTTTCGGCCTGATGCCGTCCGATGTCACCGACAATACCCGTATCGTGATCATCGAGGCGGACAAACAGGTCGTCGGCATCCTGGTCGACAGCGTGGCCGAAGTGGTCTATCTGCGCCAGTCGGAGATCGAGACGGCGCCGAATGTCGGTAACGAAGAGTCGGCCAAGTTCATCCAGGGCGTCTGCAACAAGAACGGCGAGCTGCTGATCCTGGTCGAGCTGGACAAGATGATGACCGAGGAAGAGTGGTCGGAGCTGGAGAACATCTGAGGTGATCTTCGAGGCTGCGGTAATCCTTCTGGCGCTGCTGTGGGCGCTGAGCCTGTGGTTTTTCCTCAACTACAGCAAGCGCCAGCGCGAGATGGCCAGCCAGCAGGCCCAGGGCGATGCGCTGCGTGACCAGCGCATCAAGGACCTGGCCAAACGTCTGGATGATTACCAGAACGTCACCGTGCGCATGGGCGAGGCCATTCACGAACTGCGCGCGGCGGTCTCGCCGCTGCCTGACAGGCTGCTGCAACTGGAGCAGCGCGATCCCAACAATGTCACCTTCTCCCAGGCCGCCAAGCTGGTGGGGATGGGCGCGAGCGTTTCCGAACTCACCGAAAGCTGCGGGCTGACCCAGGCGGAGGCTGAGTTGATGAGCAAGTTGCATCGTCGGGAATAACGGTAAAACAAGGCGATCAATCGATCGCCTTGTTTCATTTCACGTTCGTGCCCACGAGTTGCTGCCTCCCACCTTCGCCACACGACCCAGTGGCAGCAGTTCGTCGGTCAGTTTCTGAGCCTGCGGCAGGTCGACGAACAGGTACGAGTTGACCCGCGGGATACCGCACAAGTTGTTGATCTGGCGCAAGGTTGCCAATCCCGGCAGGCGTTGGTCGACGACTTGGGTGAGCAGGGCGGGGCCGGTGAGCTCGCTCAACTGCTGGGCGTAGCGGTAAAAGCCGAGAGGGTCTTCGGCCACGCTGGGTTTGCTGTCGTAGAAATCGGGGCGGGCCAGGTAGCGGGTGTGCATCTCTTCGCTGATCGCTTCCAGCGTCGGGTTGCCCGGATGGCTGCCGATCAAGCTGTTGTTGAAGAGGCAGTTCATGCCCATCTTTTCGTTGGACATCGCAGGTGCCAGCAACAGGCCGTCGGGGGTGGTGCGCAGCTCGACTTGATCGACGGCTGGTGCAGGCTTGCCATCGACGATCTCGCCGGGCATGAATAGCGTATCGTCCACGTCAATGTATACGCCACCTTCGTGATAGAGCATCTGGTAGCGCAGCACATCTGCGGCCGAGGCATAGTTGCGCGCCACGCCGCCATTGCCGTCGAGGGCAGCCTGGTACTGCGCGTGGTACTTGCTCTGGCTGAAGCTGCGGAAGAACGCTTGCTCTTCCAGCGGCAGAACCTGTACGCCGGGAGCTTGTTCGTTGAGCAGGCGCAGATTTTCCTCGAAGGCCGCAGGGGACGCATTGGACAGGAACAGGCGTAGCCGATATTCGCTGTTCTGCAGGTGGCTGGCGTTGTTGGCCAGGTTGCGAATCAGGTCCTGGTCCATCACGTTGCCGCCGACCCATAGTGAAGAGAAGGTCTTGGGAATGGGCAGGCGATTCTCGGCAAGGGTCGGAAGTTGCACCGGCAAGGGAAGGTCGATACCCAGTGCGCGCAAGGTGCTGGTGCGCATGGCGTCGGTGACCTCGCGCGGACCTTCGACGGGCTCCAGGTCTTTGCTGTGGGGCAGGGCAACATGGCGGATCGGTTCAATGCTGTTCTCATCGCCTTCGATGATGAAGGCATTCTTTTCCATGTCATAGATCATGCGCACGTTGTAGCCGCCTATGCTGGCGTCCAGGTCGTCCAGCGAACCGTCGTACTTGGGGACGCGGATCACCGAGTCGGCGACGGTCTGATCGGCCCCCGGCAGTGGCGTGACCGAGCTGTGGTTGTGGAAGTAGGGGGCGGCATCCAGTTCCGGCAGGCGTGGCGGGCTGATCGGGCTCAGTGGGTAGCCGATCTGCTCGTTCAGGCGCCGAGGAGGGACGAAGCTTTCGCTCTTGATCTCGAACAAGGTCGTGCTCTTGGCCACACCCTGGGCAACCAGCGGCAGGGCATTGAACAGGCCCCAGGCAAGGTTGCTAACGCCTGCTTGCTGGTCCTGAAGATGCTTGCCGTTGATGACCTGGTCCAGGCCCAACCCTGCCTGTGCCAGCCCGCCGATGGCGATCAAAGGTGCCAGTCCGGGAACCACCAGGGTCAGGGGGGCGACCAGATTCAGGGTGGTGTTCAGATAGCCTTGCCACCTTTTCTTCGTCACCTCGCTGTCGCTGGTGATGAGGAAGTCCGCATCGTCGTAGGTACGCTGGCGTTGGCGCTTGGCCAGGGCCTGGAACAGGTCGCCCTTGATCTTGGGATTGTACTTGCCGGGTCGGTAGTTGACGTAGGTCCGTGGCGGCCAGGTTCCGTCGTCGTTGAAAAAACCATGCTCCGGTGGCAGGTTGTGTCTGGCGGGGTAGGCGCCAAGCCCTTCCAGGGCAGTGTCCAGACCGCTGAAATCAATGCCCTGAGGGCCATCGGCGAGGCGGAAGTGGCGCTTGAGTGCGTTACGTTTACCGGCGTCCTTGCACTGTTCGCCGATCCAGTCCTTCATCGCCTCTTCGCTGGCGAATTCGAGCAGCGGCGAGCTGTTGCCAGGCATGTACAGCACGGTGAGGTCGCTTGCCACATCATTGATGTACAACAGGTCGGTGGAAGCATAGCCATAGATGCTCAGGGTGCTCAGGCGCAGCCTGCCGCGCGGTAGCAACTTGGCTGCGCGCCAGATCAGCCGTCTTGCCGGATCGCTTAGGCTGCCTTCGCTGACCTGCTTGTTGCAGGCGGCGATGAAGTTGAGCTTGCAGGATTGGCCATAGGTTTGCAGATGGGCGGCCCAATAGGTGTCGAGCAATGCCTTGTACTGCGTGTGGTAATCCAGGGCCTCGATATGGCTTTGCAGGGTTTCGGCGGAGATTGTCAGCAGCGTCTTGGAGTCGAAGCGCGAATCATCGGTGCGGCGGAACAGGCCATTGAAGACGCGGTACCAGTCACCGTTGTGGCCAATCGGTGGAGAAGGCAAGGTGTCGACGATGCGGATCTTGCCTGCAGGCAAGGTTCCGGCCCATGGGTGCTCGAACAGCGCGTCGAACACATTGTTGTTTGACTCACCCTGCCAATTCATCAGCACCGCTTCGATCAGACTGACGCGCTGGATCACCTGCGCCAGGGGTATGCCGGAACCTGGTTCACGGACATGCAGGGTCACGACCTCGATCTGATCGGGCGCCAGTTGCACGCCTTGGGCGCGCAGCCAGGTCTGTATGCTGCGGCCGACTTCATGGTCGGGACGCGGAAGGTTAGCCAGATGGTCGCGTACGTACTGCACGCCGGCGGGGTTGATTCGAGTCGAAAGCATGACATCACCTTTTGGGCAGGGGGAGACCCAGCGTGGCGCTTTCGTGGCGACGGCAGTGGTAGATATCTGCGACCCTGCCTGTGGACGGGCATGCCATCCGCAGGTGGGCAGCGCTTTGGCGCCAACGGTTGCAGGGCGAGGGCCTCGCTGGCTTCTTCCACGGGCTGCAGCATCTGGCCAAAGGTGACGAAGCCTGGCCGACAGTAGCTGAACAGTGCATCGGGCCGGAAACGGGCGTTGCCCAGCAATGGCAGCGCATTGAACAGACCAAAGGCTTGCGCCTTCACGCCAGCGGCCTTGTCCGCGAGCGTGTTGCCGTTGATTGCCTTGTCCAGCCCCAGGCCGAACTGGGCCAGCCCTCCTGCGGCCAGCAGCGGGGTGAGTGCTGGAACCACCATGGCCACGGGGGCGAGCAGGGTCATGGCGGCATTGAGGTAGCTGCTCCAGCGCGCCTTGTCGATCTGGTGATTGCTGACGATCTGGCTGTCGGCATCGGCGTATGACCTTTGCTGCTGGCGCTTGGCAAGTTCATCGAACAGCGGTTCGGTAATGGGCGGGGTGTTAGATACTGCTGGCGTCGGGAAGGGGCAGGTGCGGTCCGGGGGTGATATCGCGCTCGCCTGGGGGCGTGTCGTCGAAATTCGCCGGTAGTTTGCCGCGCAACTGCCAGGCGAAGGCGATGATCTCGGCGATGGTCAGGTACAGGGCCTCGGGGATCTGTTCGCCCAGTTCCAGCCGGGCCAGCAGGCGCACCAGTTCGGCGTTTTCGTAGATCGGCACTTCATGTTCGCGGGCCAGGGCGAGAATCGCCTCGGCCAGTTCATCCTCGCCTTTGGCGCTCAAGGTCGGTGCCTGTGCACCGTCGTAACTCAGGGCGATGGCCTGGCGAGGGGCTTTGTTGTTCATGCGGTTTCGTCCACCCAGCGTTGTTCCAGTCGTGTACGCGGGCCTTGCGGCGGGGTGCCGGGGTGACAGGCCAGGTCACCCACATCGAGGCCACGGGCGAGCAGGCGTTCGCGCAGGCTGCCGAGCTGGCTGTCGATCAGTTGTGCGGTCTGTGGACGCTCGGCCCACAGCTGGCCGCTGAGGCGGCCCTGGCTCAGTTGTGCCTGTACTTGCAGCGGGCCCAGTGGTGGCAGGTCGAAGGCCAGTTCGATGCGCCACAGCGACTGCAGCGGATCACGCTGCTCGCGCTGCGGGTCGGCCTGCTGCTGTGGGGTGTCCTCGCGTTGCAGCTTGGCCTGCAGCGGGATGAACTCCTGGCCGTGGCGCAAGGGGATCTCGGTTTGCCAGGTGGTCTGCTGGTTGCCGCTCTCGGTGGTGCCGGTCTGCTGCAGGCTGGCCAGTTGATGGCTTTGTACGCGCGAGATGGCGGCGGCGGCCAGACGCAGCAATTGCTGCAGGTCGCCTTTTTCTTCCAGGCTCTGCAGCAGTCGCGAGGGCAGGGGAAAGGCACCAGGTTGAGGGCGGCTGCTGACCTGGTCGAGCATGCCCAGGGCACTGCGGGCCATGCCCGGCAGGACCTGAGCCAGGGCGGTGGCGGCCAGGGCCGGGTTGAAGGTCGGGTTGCTCGGAACACCTGGCAGGATCTGCGCCACCAGGCGCACCAGTTGTGCCTTGAGGTCCGGCGTGACAGCGGCGCCCAGCCCGCCGAGCAGCTTGGCTTCGAGAAACGCACCGCTGTTGTTCAGCGCCTGGGCGATGCTCTTGGCATCGCCCAGTTGCGTAGGGTCAGGCAGGCTGGCCAGCAGGCGTGCCGCCGTGGCACTCAGCTCGCTGTTGCCGGCAGGGGCACTGGCGATCTGCTGCAAGGCATTGAGCAAGGTTGGCAGCGAAGCCTGGCGGCTTTGTTGGGTCAGCAGTTGTTGGGCGATGGTCAGTTGATCCTGACGGCCACTCAGGGGCACGAAGCGCAGCGACTGGTCGCCTTGCACCAGCGCGCTGAGCAGGCTGCCGACCGCTAACGGGCGTGGGCTGTCGAGGGTCAGGGTGGCGCCGGCCTGGCTGCTGTTGAGCAGGCTCACCAATGAGCGGAACGCTGTGGCGCCCGGCAGCGCCTGGCTGGTCAGGACCTTGCCCTGCAGCAGGGTGCCGATCGGTATCTTGCCGGTGTCGAGCTGCGTGAGGGTAGCGATGTTGCTGGCGCTGGCCTGCTGCAAGACGACCGCCAGGCGGTTGCCGTCGGCTTGGCCGAGGGTGATCTGGCTGCCGGGGGGCAGCGGCTGGTTGGCGCTGGCCTGCACCTGGGCCTGGTTGCCGTTGGGCAGGCTCAGGCGCAACAGCATCATGAAGTCCTGGCCCACCTGGCGCAGGTTCAGCACTTCGGCCTGGGCAGTCTGGCCCGGGGGGATCAGGCCGGGTTGCGGTTGACTCAGGCGCAGCAGCTCACCGGTCAGGCTGGCCTTGGCCACCTGCGCCGCGAATGCGCTTTGTGCGCCGAGACTATTGATTTCCGTCATGATTGTATACAACCTGTCGAGCCAGCCCTCTTGGCAGCCGGGTGGCACATGTAATAATGCCGGGCGCGCTGCCACTGCCAGTATAACGGCCAGGGGCGGGGCGACTTGAGACAAGGGTGTTGATCTGCGGTGTTTCATTCGCGGGCAAGCCCGCTCCCACAGGGCCTCTGTGGGGGTGGGCTTGCCCGCGAAGAAGGCGCCACCGCTCGACACGCCACCAACAGCATTAAGGCGAAACCGTGACCCTCCACCTCCAAGCCGCGAACCTTGCCTGCGAGCGCGACTGGCGACTGCTCTTCGAGCACCTGGACTTCGAACTGCGCCCCGGCGATATGCTGCAGGTCAGCGGACCCAATGGCAGCGGCAAGACCAGCCTGCTGCGCCTGCTGGCCGGGTTGATGCAGCCGACTGCCGGGCAGATCCTGCTTGACGGCCGTGCGCTGGGCGACCAGCGCCATGCCCTGGCCAGCATCCTGCTGTGGATTGGGCATGCTGCCGGGATCAAGGAACTGCTGACGGCCGAAGAGAACCTTGCCTGGCTCTGTGCCCTGCATCGCCCCGCGACCCGCGAGGGCATCTGGACGGCACTCGAGGCAGTCGGCCTGCGCGGGTTCGAGGACGTGCCTTGTCACACGCTCTCGGCCGGCCAGCAGCGCCGTGTCGCCCTGGCCCGCCTGTACCTGGACTGCCCGCCGCTGTGGATCCTCGACGAACCCTTCACTGCCCTGGACAAACAAGGGGTGGCCCAGCTCGAAGCGCACCTGGCCGCGCACTGCGAGCAGGGGGGCACGGTGGTGCTGACCACCCATCACAACCTCGAGCGCAGGCCGTCGGGCTACCGCGAACTCAACCTGGGGCAGTGGACGGCATGAGCGTATTCCTTCTGTTGCTGCGCCGCGAAGCACGCCTGTTGTTCCGTCGCCCGGCGGAGTTGGCCAACCCGCTGGTGTTCTTTGCCATCGTCGTGGCGCTGTTCCCGCTGGCGGTCGGCCCCGAGACACAATTGTTGCAAACCTTGTCGCCGGGACTGGTCTGGGTCGCGGCCTTGCTGGCGGTATTGCTGTCGCTGGACGGCCTGTTCCGCAGCGATTTCGAGGACGGTTCGCTGGAGCAATGGGTGCTGTCACCGCATCCACTGCCATTGCTGGTGCTGGCCAAGGTGCTGGCGCATTGGACCTTTTCCGGGCTGGCGCTGGTATTGTTGGCGCCACTGCTGGCGCTGATGCTGGGGCTGCCGGTCGCCTGCCTGCCGGTGCTGCTAGGCTCGCTGCTGCTCGGCACCCCGGTGCTGAGCTTGCTGGGAGCGGTGGGGGCGGCGCTGACGGTCGGGCTCAAGCGCGGTGGTTTGCTGCTGGCGTTGCTGATTCTGCCGTTGTATATCCCTGTATTGATCCTGGGCAGTGGTGCGTTGCAGGCGGCGTTGCAGAATATGCCCGCGACCGGACACCTGCTCTGGCTGGCCAGCCTGACCGCCCTGGCCGTGACATTGGCACCCTTTGCGATAGCGGCCGGCCTGAAGATCAGCGTCGGCGAATAACGAGTCCCGGGCACCGAAGCCCGGCAAAGACCCTGGATGTACCCTGATGAAAATGAGCTGGACGTGGTTCCACAAACTGGGTTCCCCAAAATGGTTCTATGCCATCAGCGGGCGCATGCTGCCGTGGCTGACCATCGCTGCCGTGCTCCTGTTGCTGGTGGGCATCGCCTGGGGCCTCGCTTTCGCGCCACAGGACTACCAGCAGGGCAACAGTTTCCGGATCATCTACATCCACGTGCCGGCGGCGATGCTGGCGCAGTCCTGCTATGTGCTGCTGGCCGTTGCCGGTGTGGTGGGGCTGGTGTGGAAGATGAAGCTGGCCGACGTCGCCCTGCAGTGCGCCGCTCCCATCGGCGCCTGGATGACCGCAGTGGCGCTGGTCACCGGGGCCATCTGGGGCAAGCCGACCTGGGGTAGCTGGTGGGTGTGGGACGCGCGCCTGACCTCGATGCTGATCCTGCTGTTCCTGTACTTCGGCATCATCGCCCTGGGCCAGGCCATCAGTAACCGCGACAGCGCCGCCAAGGCGTGCGCGGTGCTGGCCATCGTCGGCGTGGTCAACATCCCGATCATCAAGTACTCGGTGGAGTGGTGGAACACCCTGCACCAGGGCGCCACCTTCACCCTCACCGAAAAGCCGGCCATGCCTGCCGAGATGTGGCTGCCGCTGTTGCTGACGGTGCTGGGCTTCTACTGCTTCTTCGGCGCCGTGCTGCTGCTGCGCATGCGTCTTGAAGTGCTCAAGCGCGAAGCGCGTGCCAGTTGGGTGCGCGACGAAGTGCTGAACAGCCTGGGCCGGGAGACCGTGCGATGAGTTTCGCCTCTTTCAGTGATTTCCTCGCCATGGGCCATCACGGCCTGTACGTGTGGTCGGCCTATGGCATTTGCCTGACGGTACTGGCAATCAATGTCGCCCTGCCGCTGCAGGCCCGCCGCCGCTACCTGCAAGAAGAGGCGCGCCGTCTGCGCCGGGAGAACCACCAGTGAATCCGCAGCGCAAGAAACGCCTGTTGCTCATCCTCGGCCTGCTGCTCGGCGTCGCCGTGGCCCTGGGCTTTGCCTTGAGCGCCCTGCAGCAGAACATCAACCTGTTCTACACCCCTACCCAGATCGCCAATGGCGAGGCGCCGCAGGACACACGCATTCGCGCCGGCGGCATGGTCGAGAAGGGCTCGGTGCAGCGCTCGGCCGACTCGCTCGACGTACGCTTCGTGGTCACCGACTTCAACAAGTCGGTGCCGATCACCTACCGCGGTATCCTTCCGGACCTGTTCCGCGAAGGGCAGGGCATCGTTGCCCTGGGCAAGCTCAACGCCGAGGGTGTGGTGGTGGCTGACGAAGTGCTGGCTAAGCACGACGAGAAGTACATGCCGCCCGAGGTGACCAAGGCGCTCAAGGAAAGCGGCCAGGCCGCCACTGCCGGCGAGGTCAAGCCATGAACGCTGCCCTGGTGATCCCCGAGCTTGGCCAGTTGGCGATGATCCTGGCGATCTGTTTTGCCGTGGTGCAGGCCAGCGTGCCGCTGCTCGGTGCCTGGCGCGGCGACCGCCTCTGGATGGGCCTGGCGCGCCCCGCGGCCTGGGGCCAGTTCGCCTTCCTCGCCTTTGCCTTCGCCTGCCTGACCCATGCCTTCATGACCGACAACTTCTCGGTCGCCTATGTCGCCCACAACTCCAACACCGCACTGCCCTGGTACTACAAGTTCAGCGCCGTGTGGGGTGCCCACGAAGGCTCGCTGCTGCTCTGGGCGTTGATCCTGGGGGGCTGGACCTTCGCCGTATCGGTGTTCTCGCGCCAGTTGCCGCAGGTGATGCTGGCGCGGGTGCTGGCGGTGATGGGCATGATCAGCACAGGTTTCCTGTCGTTCCTGATCATCACCTCCAATCCCTTCACCCGCCTGCTGCCGCAGGTGCCCACCGACGGTCGCGACCTCAATCCGCTGCTGCAGGACTTCGGCCTGATCGTCCATCCGCCGATGCTGTACATGGGCTACGTGGGCTTCTCGGTGGCCTTCGCCTTCGCCATCGCGGCGCTGCTCGGTGGCCGCCTGGATGCGGCCTGGGCACGCTGGTCGCGGCCCTGGACCATTGTCGCCTGGGCCTTCCTCGGCATCGGCATCACCCTCGGCTCCTGGTGGGCCTACTATGAGCTGGGCTGGGGCGGCTGGTGGTTCTGGGATCCGGTGGAAAATGCCTCGTTCATGCCATGGCTGGTCGGTACTGCGCTGATCCATTCGCTGGCGGTGACCGAAAAGCGCGGGGTGTTCAAGAGCTGGACCGTGCTGCTGGCCATCGCGGCATTCTCGCTGAGCCTGCTGGGTACCTTCCTGGTGCGTTCCGGGGTACTGACCTCGGTGCACGCCTTCGCCGCCGACCCGTCGCGCGGTGTGTTCATCCTGATCTTCCTGCTGTTCGTGGTCGGCGGCTCGCTGACCCTGTTCGCCCTGCGCGCTCCGGTGGTCAAGAGCCACGTGGGCTTTGGCCTGTGGTCGCGCGAGACGCTGCTGCTGGCCAACAACCTGGTGCTGGTGGTGGCCGCCTCGATGATCCTGCTGGGCACGCTCTACCCGCTGGTGCTCGACGCCCTGACCGGCGCCAAGCTGTCGGTCGGCCCACCTTACTTCGATGCGTTGTTCCTGCCGTTGATGGCGCTGCTGATGGTGGTGCTGGCAATCGGTGTACTGGTGCGCTGGAAGGATACGCCTGGCAAATGGCTGTTCGGCATGCTGACGCCGGTGCTGATCGGCAGCGCGATCCTGGCGCCGGTCGCCGGGCTGATCGTCGACGACTTCGACTGGCCGGCGCTCAGCGTCTTCGCCCTGGCCGCCTGGGTGGTGCTCGGCGGTGTGCGCGACATCCTCGACAAGACCCGTCACAAAGGCCTGCTCAAGGGCCTGCGCGGCCTGCACCGCAGCTACTGGGGCATGCACCTGGCCCACCTGGGGCTGGTGGTGTGTGCCCTGGGCGTGGTGTTGTCGAGCAACAACAGCGCCGAGCGCGACCTGCGCATGGCGCCGGGCGAAAGCGTCGAGCTGGGCGGTTACCACTTCCTGTTCGAGGGCGCCAAGCACTTCGAGGGGCCGAACTTCATTTCTGACAGGGGCACCATCCGTGTGTCGCGTGAGGGGCGTGAAGTGACGGTGTTGCACCCGGAAAAACGCCTGTACACCGTCCAGCAATCGATGATGACCGAGGCCGGTATCGATGCAGGCTTTACCCGCGACCTCTATGTCGCCCTGGGCGAGCCATTGGAGAACGGTGCCTGGGCAGTACGGGTACACATCAAGCCCTACGTGCGCTGGATCTGGCTGGGCGGCCTGCTGACCGCGCTGGGCGGTCTGCTCGCGGCGCTGGACCGGCGTTATCGGGTCAAGGTCACGGTGCGGGTGCGCGAAACATTGGGCCTGTCTGGAGCGGCGGCATGAAGCGTTGGATCATGGTAGTGCCATTGGCGGTGTTCCTGCTGATGGCCGTGTTTCTGTACAAGGGGCTGTTCCTCAAGCCCGACGAACTGCCGTCGGCGATGATCGGCAAGCCCTTCCCGGCATTTTCGCTGCAGAGCGTGCAGGGCGACCGGACCCTGACCCAGTCCGACTTGCAGGGACGGCCGGCGCTGGTCAACGTCTGGGGCACCTGGTGCCCGTCGTGCAAGGTCGAGCACCCTTATCTGAACCAACTGGCCGAGCAAGGGGTGGTGATCCACGGGATCAACTACAAGGATGACAACGCCGCCGCGCTCAAATGGCTGGCCGAATTCCACAACCCTTACCAGCTCGATATCCGCGACGAGCAGGGCACCCTGGGCCTGGACCTGGGCGTGTACGGCGCGCCGGAAACCTTCCTGATCGACGCCAAGGGCATCATTCGTTACAAGCATGTCGGCGTGGTCGATGCCACGGTCTGGCGCGAGCAACTGGCGCCGCTGTACCAGGGGCTGGTCGATGAGGGGCAGCCATGAAGCGTTGGCTTGCCGCCGCCGTACTCGGCTTGAGCCTGGCTGGCATGGCCAGGGCGGCTATCGATACCTATCAGTTTCGCGACGATGCCGAGCGCGAGCGCTACCAGCAACTGACCAAGGAACTGCGCTGCCCCAAGTGCCAGAACCAGGACATTGCCGACTCCAATGCACCGATCGCCGCCGACCTGCGCCGGGAGATCTTCCGCATGCTCGGCGAAAACCAGAGCAACCAGCAGATCATCGACTTCATGGTCGATCGCTATGGCGACTTCGTACGCTACAAGCCAGCGCTGACGGCGCGTACCTGGCTGCTCTGGTTCGGCCCTGGCGTGTTGCTGGCTGGCGGCTTCGTGGTGCTGGCGGTGATCGTCCGTCGGCGCCGCAGCCCGGTGGCGCAAGGCACCTGCGAACTCTCCGTGGACGAACGCGAACGTCTCGCCAAACTGCTGGATAAAGAACAGACCCATGACTGAATTCTGGCTGAGTGCGGGCCTGCTGTTGCTCGCCGCCCTGGCTTTCCTGATGATCCCGATCCTGCGTGGCCGCCGCCAGCAGGCCGAAGAAGACCGCACCGCGCTCAACGTGGCCCTGTACCAGGAGCGGGTCGCCGAGTTGACTGCACAGCAGGAGGCCGGGGTGCTCGACGCCGAGCAACTGGCCAAGGGGCGCGACGAGGCGGCCCGTGAACTGCTGTCCGACACCGAAGGGAGCGAGGCGCCGCGTCAGGGGCATCTGGGCAAGACCCTGCCGCTGGTGGCTGCCGTGCTGGTACCGGTGATGGCGTTGGGGTTGTACCTGCATTTCGGCGCCGCCGACAAGGTCGAGCTGACCCGTGAGTTCGCCGACGCGCCGAAAACCATGCAGGAGATGACCACGCGCCTGGAGCGTGCCGTGCAGGCCCAGCCGGACTCTGCCGAGGGCCTGTATTTCCTGGGCCGCGCCTACATGGCCGACCAGCGTCCTGCCGATGCCGCCAAGGCCTTCGAACGTGCGGTCGCCCTGGCTGGTCGTGAGCCCGAGCTGCTCGGGCAGTGGGCCCAGGCGCAGTACTTCGCTGCCGACAAGCACTGGAGCCCACAACTGCAGAGCCTGACCGACGAAGCGCTCAAGGCCGACCCGAACGAGGTCACCAGCCTGGGACTGCGCGGCATCGCTGCCTTCGAGGGCGAGCGCTATCAGGAAGCGATCGACTACTGGCAGCGCCTGCTGGCGCAACTGCCCGAAGGCGATGCCTCGCGCGCCGCCCTGCAGGGTGGGATCGACCGCGCTGCCGACAAGCTCAAGGCTGACGGCGGCAAGCCGGTGCGGACTGCGAGCCTGACCGTGCGCGTCGAGCTGGCCGCAGCGCTCAAGGACAAGGTCAAGCCGGACGACACCGTGTTCATCTTCGCCCGCGCCAGTAACGGCCCGCCGATGCCGCTGGCGGCCAAGCGAGTGACGGTGGCGCAGTTGCCGATCGAAGTGCAGTTGTCGGATGCCGACGCGATGATGCCGCAGATGAAACTGTCGGACTTCGCTGAAGTCCAACTGGTTGCGCGCGTATCGCGTGCCGGCCAGCCGACCCAGGGCGAGTGGATCGGCCAGAGCGCGCCGCTGGCTACCCGTGGCCAGCCAACCCAGCAGCTGACCATCGACCGCCCCGACCGATAAGAGATTGCCGCCATGAACCGCAGCGTACGCCTGACCTTGATCACCCTGGCCCTGGGGCTTTCCGCCTGTACGGTGCATCAGCCAGGCGAGCGCGAGTCGCTGCCACCGATCGAGACCACCCCTCCACCGCACCAGGGGCCGGTGGTCAAGCCGCTGCCGGGCGGCCAGCCCGCACCGCAGCCTGGTGCGCCGTCCGGTATTCCCAAGCCGATGCCACGCACCTCCGCGAGCTTCGCGCCGCCGCCGGGCGGTGCCAGCCATTGGGATCCGAAGCTTGGCGTCTATGTGCTGGAGAAGCAGCCCAACACCTTCTATCGTCAGCGCACCTACTACCGTTATGACAAGGGCTGGAGCTGGTCGCTGAGCCCCAATGGCCCCTGGCAGGAGACTGACAGCAGCGGTGTGCCGGGTGGGTTGGGCAGGGCCTTCGCGCAGTAAGCATCCTTCATGCCTCTGTCGTGGGCGCGTCCCCGCGATAGAGGCCCTCGCAGTCTCCAACCGAACTGGCATAATCCCCCTCTGAATCGAACCGGAGGGTGGCATGAGCAAGACAGTCCTGGTACTGGTGGAAACCGTCGATGATTACCTGCCGCTGCTGGAACAGGCCGGTTACCGCCTGATTCGTGCCCCATCCCCGCAACGGCGTGCGCAAGCCATCGCCGAGCATGCCGAACAGATCGACGCTGTCCTCACCCGTGGCCCGCTGGGCCTGACCGGTGCGGAAATCCAGGCACTGCCCAAACTCGAAATCATCTGCGTGATCGGCGCAGGCTATGAGCAGGTCGACCTGGCCGCCGCCAAGGCCCGTGGCATTACCGTCACCAACGGCGCTGGCGCCAACGCAGGCCCGGTCGCCGATCACGCCATGGCCCTGTTGCTGGCGATGTTGCGCGACATTCCCCGGGCCGATGCGAGCACCCGGCGCGGTGAATGGAACCGGGTCATCAGCCCGTCGGTGAGCGGCAAGCGCCTTGGCATCATCGGCCTTGGCGCCATCGGCCAGGCCATCGCCAAGCGTGCGGCGCAGGGCTTCGACATGAGCGTCAGCTACCACAGTCGCACGCCGCGTGCCGATGTGCCCTACACCTGGTACGACAGCCCGTTGCAACTGGCCCAGGCCGTGGACATCCTGGTGATCGCCACCCCGGGTGGTGCCGGTACCTTGCACCTGGTCGATGCCCCGGTGCTCGCGGCGCTGGGGGGCGAGGGGTATCTGGTCAATATCGCCCGCGCGAGCGTGGTCGATACCCAGGCGCTCGTGCAGGCATTGCAGGCGGGCATCATCGCTGGTGCCGCATTGGACGTCTTCGATGACGAGCCTGCCGTGCCCGAGGCACTCAAGGTGTTGGGCAATACCGTGCTGACCCCGCATGTCGCCGGCCAGTCGCCGGAAGCGGCGCGCGATACCGTTACCCTGGTGCTGCGCAATCTCCAGGCATTCTTCGCTGGCGAGCCGGTGCTCACGCCAGTACTGTCGTAACCCCCAGCTTTCGATCCCGCCTGACAAGGAGTGTGTGCATGCAACTTGAGATCTTCCAGGTCGATGCTTTTTCGGCCAAACCTTTTGGCGGCAACCCGGCGGCGGTGATCCCGCTGGAGAGCTGGCTGCCGGACGATGTGCTGCAGCGCATCGCCGAAGAGAACAACCTGTCCGAGACGGCCTACTTCGTGCGCAACGGCGAAGGCTATGACCTGCGCTGGTTCACCCCGGCCGTGGAGGTCGACCTGTGCGGCCACGCCACGCTGGCTTCGGCCTGGGTGTTGTTCGAGCAACTGGGCGAACAGGCCGAAGTGCTACGTTTCAATACCCGCAGTGGCGAGTTGCGGGTCAGGCGCGATGCTGATGGCCTGCTGGCCATGGACTTCCCGGCCAAGCAACCGGCGAAGGTAGATTTCCCCGATGGCCTGCTCAAGGCCTTGGGCCTGTCGAGCGCCCGCGCGCTGTACCGCTCGGATGACTTCGTGGTGGTAATCGACGACGCAGCCTTGATCGATCCGCTCAAGCCCGATTTCGTCGCGCTGTCGGCTTTCGATGTGCGTGGTATTGCCGTGACCGCGCCGGGCCGTGGCTTCGACTTCGTTACCCGCTGGTTCGGCCCACGCGTAGGGGTCAACGAGGATCCGGTGACCGGTTCGGCGCACACGACGCTGGCGCCTTACTGGTCCGAGCGCCTCGGCAAGCGCAGCCTCAGCTGCGAGCAGGGCGGGGTGCGCAAGGGGCAGTTGCAGTGCGAGGTGCCGGGGAATGGCCGGGTGATCATCAGCGGGCGTGGGGCACTGTATATGCGAGGGACAGTGTTCATCTGAGGCGAGGATGGCTTTGCGGGCCTCTTGTGCGGCGGTTCGCCGCTGCGACTTGCCCGCCAAGAGGTCTGTAGCTGCACCGCTATACTTTGCAGCTTCCCCACCCGTCAGGAGCCCCCCATGTCTCACACCAAGCACGGCGCCTGCCTCTGCGGCGCCATCCGCCTGACCGCCACGGTCGACAACCTCGAAGTCAACGCTTGCCACTGCAGCATGTGCCGCACCTGGGCCGGAGGCCCGATGCTCGCGGTGCACTGCTCCCAGCCGCCCCGTTTCGAAGGTGCTGATCCCAGTGTCTACCGTTCCTCGGAATGGGCCGAGCGGGGCTTTTGCGGGCAGTGTGGCACCCACCTCTATTACCGGCTGATCGACAAGAATGAGTACGCCTTGCCGGTCGGCCTGCTCAAAGGCGATGACTGGCAGTTCACGATGCAGATCTACGTTGAACAGCGCCCGAGCTGGTATTGCTTCTCCAATGAGACCCAAGACCTCACCGGCGAGCAGGTCATGCAGCTGTTCAGCTAAGCCTGTGTCGCAACAACTCGGCGAAGCCGTGGGACTTTATGTCGGACTGCCCCTACCTGGCTGGAGACGGCAGCCATCGTGAAGGTGATCGGTGGCGTCCGGTGGTCGATGTGCCAGCACAACGTCACTCCCGGACTTGCCAAACCTTTGCATTCCTGAGAAAAGGGCGGCCTCGAAATCTGCCGCAAGGAAATGACCGTGACTCAGGAACTGCACATCACCGAGATCCAGGAAGGCGAGGGCAAGGCTGTGGTCAAAGGCGCCCTGATCACCACCCAGTACACCGGCTGGCTGGCCGACGGCAGCGAGTTCGACTCGTCCTGGTCGCGCGGCAAGCCGTTCCAGTGCGTGATCGGCACCGGCCGGGTGATCAAGGGCTGGGACCAGGGGCTGATGGGCATGCGCGTGGGCGGCAAGCGCAGGCTGCAAGTACCTGCGCACCTGGGCTATGGCGAGCGCTCCGTGGGCAGCATTCCGCCGAACTCGGACCTGACCTTCGAGATCGAGCTGCTCGAGGTGCTGACGCGGGATGATTGATGTCCAGTTGTTGCGAGGGTGACGTAATTCGGCAACATCGATGGTCTAACATGGCTGCTGCCAGGGAGGGCGAGCATGGAAGAGCCCATCAGGCGGCCGGTGCCTTGCACCGCCGCCGGCAAGGATGGCGCACAGGCAAGGATGCTCCCCGTCCTTAGCCGAACGAGCCCTGCCATGAAGTGGATGCAATACCTGCGACGCCGTCACCTGTTTTTCGGTCTCACCCTCGCTGCGGTGCTGATACCGCTGACCCTCGATGTGGTGCAAAGCCGCGACCAGCACGGTGACGGAACCCAGACACTGGTGTTCCTGCGCCATGCCGAGAAGCCCGGCGAGGGGCTGGGACAACTGAATTGCCAGGGCCTCAACCGCGCCATTGACTTGGCCACGTTGCTGCCTGAGCGATTCGGCGCTGCCGATTACGTGTTCGCCGCCGACCCCGGCCGACATGTCGAGGAGGGCAGCGAGGACCAGCGCTACAGCTACATTCGCCCGCTCATGACCATCAGCCCCAGCGCCATCCGCCTCGGGTTGCCAGTCAATATCGACTTCGGCGCCAACGACTATGACGACCTCGCCGAAGAACTGCTACGCGCCAAGTACCGCAACGCCACGGTCTACACCGCGTGGTCCCACGGCTACCTGCCAGACCTGATCAACGCCGTGGCCGGGAAGGCCCTGGGCGAGAAGCGCGTCATCACCTCGGACTGGGACGGCGACGACTTCGACACCCTCTATGTGATCACCCTGACCTGGCATGACGGTAAGGCCACGATGCTCAGTCGCAACGTACGCCAGGAGCTCGATGGCGGATCCGAAGTTTGCCCGACTTGATTCCGATGTTTCTGACTCGCTCGCGGTATCCGGGCTGACTTATTTCCAGATGACGACAAGGCACTGTCCACGGGTTTCCGGAAATCCGATTTCGGGCGTGGGGAGTGCGAGGTTGCATGGAAATCGATCGAGCTTATCGGTTTATCGGTCATCGCGGCGTGACCTTCGATGTCATCGAGTTCACTGTCAGGGCCGATAACTGCTGCTGGCTCAATACGCTGCATATTCCGACAACGGGCCGACATCAATATCGCGTGGTCGGCAAGGTGAAGGAGGTGTACGAACGGATGCAGGCCGGGCAGTTGCCCTGTGTGATGGCGGTGGCGGTTTCATTGCCGTTGACGCGCGAGCAGGGGGATGCTCTGAACTCACAGCGCTGGACAGTCGCTGCTCTGGTGTCGGCAGGGGGGCTGCAGTCACCGGGACGTTCGCCCCGGCGTTGGTAGTTGGTGCGGCAAAGATGGGCACATTCGCTTTTGTCTCCGACCGTCTGCCAACGTTTCACGCGGGGGATGTCTTGGTATCAGTCGAGGCCAAGGTCCAGGGCGGTATTGGTCCGCAACGCAGTTCTACTTCCCTGTTACTGAAAGCTGGGGTTGAACATGTCGTTCGATGATCTGCTGCAGCCGATTTTGATCATGATCATCTGGTGGACACTGGATCGCTGGACCGTATCACCCTGGCGCGGATGGGTAGGGCTGGCTCTTCTAGCGGGTGGCTTGGCCAGCTTTTTCTGGACCGAAATGTGGAGAGTTTTTGGTCACGAAATAATCATGTGGAAGTCAACCGCTGTATCTATCGGCATTTTTCTCATGCTTCGCAGCAACCGGCATGTCGACAAGTCGTAAGCCTCACTGGGAGAGTGGGTCAGCTTGTGACGAGGCCGCCGCGCCTTCAGGATGACGATACGGCGGCCTCGAGCTGAATTTATCGCCCCAACCGCATCGGCCAGCCCACCACCTTCTTCACCCGTGGCGTCGCATAGGTGCGCACTTTCGACGTGCTCAACCCCAGTCGCACCAGCGATTCGGCGATGGTCACCGCCGCACTCACGCCATCGACCACCGGCACGCCGGTACGCTGGCGAATCTGCTCGTCAAGCCCGGCCATGCCGCCGCAGCCCAGGCAGATCACCTCGGCCTTGTCGTCACGCACGGCGCGCTCGGCCTGTTCGACGATGGCCTCCACGGCGCGCTGCGGATCAGCTTCCAGTTCCAGCACCGCCAGGCCGCTGGCCCGTACCGAGGCGCAGCGGTCATACAGCCCTGACAGCTTCAGGCGATCCTCGATCAGCGGCACGGTGCGGTCCAGCGTGGTGACCACCGAATAGGCATGGCCCAGGTACATCGCGGTGCTGGCGGCGGCATCGGTGATGTCCACCACCGGTACATTGAGCAGCTCCTGCAAACCTTCACGGCCATGCTCACCATAGCCGGCCTGGATCACGGCGTCGTAGGGCTGGTCGTAGGTCAGCACCCGATCCATCACGGCGATGGCGGCCAGATAGCTCTCGAAGTTCCCCTCCACCGACTCCGCGCCGAACCAGGGCGTCAGCCCGACGATCTCGGTACCAGGCGCTGCAACGCTGCGTGCCTGTTCGGCGATGGCCTCGGTGATGGCTTCGGTGGTGTTGACGTTGGCGATCAGAATACGCATGAACGAATGTCCCTTGATCAATGGCTGCTGTGGTCGACGGCGATGGCTTCGCCGCTGACGTCGAGGTATTGGCGATTGCGCGGCGCGATGAGCAGGTAGAGTGCGGCCGCGGTCCCTGCGCCGATCAGCCAGGAGAACGGCGCGACACTGTGGAAGTGCGGTACCAGTGCCAGGACGATGGCCAGCAGGGCCGATGGAATGAAGGCCGCGACCGCGCGCAGGTTGACGCCGCGGGAGTAGTGATAGGCAGCGGCCGGGTTCTCGCTGTACAGCTCCGGCACGTTGATCCGGCCTTTGCGCAGCAGCCAGTAGTCGGACATGATCACCCCGTACAGCGGGCCGAGCAGGGCGCCCAGGCCAGACAGGAAGTACACGATCACCAGCGGGCTGTTGTACAGGTTCCATGGCAGGATCAGCACCGCCACGGTGGCGCTGATCAGCCCGGCACGACGGAAGTTCAGGTGGCGTGGCGCCAGGTTGCTGAGCACGAAGGCCGGGGC
The DNA here is from genome assembly GCF_014268955.1 of Pseudomonas sp. RW3S2. NCBI lineage: Bacteria > Pseudomonadati > Pseudomonadota > Gammaproteobacteria > Pseudomonadales > Pseudomonadaceae > Pseudomonas > Pseudomonas sp. RW3S2. Next base: position 108,816 of record NZ_JABWRM010000004.1, read on the forward strand.
GACGAAGTTGGCCATGATGTTCACCGCGACGGTGACGATCAGGAAGGCCAGGCAACCCAGCACCAGGAACAGTGTGTTGGGGATGGTGGCGACGATCTGCGTCGGGCTGTCGATTACCTGGCCGTTGATCTGGAACTGTGCGCCACACAGCACCACAGTGATCACCGCAAATACCAGGATGTTCACCGGCAGGCCCCAGAAGTTGCCGACGCGGATGGTCCGCCGGCACGGCGAGGAACGGGCGAAATCGCAGAAGTTGAGCACCAGGGTGCCGTAGATTGCCAGCCACAGCGCGCCGCCGGCAAAGATGTTGCGCCACATCTCGTAGCCGGTCAGTGGATCGGCCACCGACCAGGCGATGCGCGCATCGTTCTTGAAGAACATCCAGGCGGCGAGGCTCGCCACGGTCAGCAGGATCACCGGCCCGGCGAAACCTTCGTAGCGGCGCACCATCTCCATGCCGTAGGCGAGGATCACCAGTTGCACGATCCAGATTGCCACGAAGCACACCCAACCCAGGCTCGATAGCCCGAGAATACTGTCGTGGTCATAGGCGGCAACCTGTGGCCACACGGCGGTGAGCAGGACGCGTAGCACCACCGAGGCCAGGTAGGTCTGGATGCCGAACCAGGCGATGGCGATCACCGCGCGGATCAGCGCAGGAATCTGTGCGCCATGGATACCAAAGGCGATGCGGCTCATGACCGGGAACGGCACGCCGGTCTTCTGGCCCATGTAGCCGGAGAGGTTCATGAAGAAGTACACCAGCACAGCACCGATCGCCAGGGAGACGAGAATCTGCCAGCCGCCAAGGCCCAGGGCGAACAGCCCCATGGCGAAGGAATAATTGGCGATGTTGTGCACGTCGTTGGTCCACAGCGCGAAGATGCTGTAGCCACCCCAGCGGCGGCCCTCGATGCGGGTGGGCGCCAGGTCCCGGTTGTGCAGACGTGGGCTCAGCTCGTACGGCCCGGCGGGATTTTCCAGCGTGGTGGCGGTGGGGCTGGTGCTGGCAACGGAAAGTTCAGGGGCAAGGTCGAGACTGCTACTCATTCCGGCGGCTCCTGATGCGCTAGGACTGCGATGAGGCGGGCTTGCGCACGGGCTCGCCTTCTCGTCTGTGCAGCATTGGCATCACTGGGTTCTGGGCGCTAGCGGCCTGCGGGGCAGGCGCTGCGTGTTCTTGTGTATTTATGTTTTGTTCAAGTTGTATACAAAACACAAGTTCACTCAAGCCAGTTCCATGCCAGAGAGGGCACAGTTTCTGAGTTGCTATTACTTTGACTTTCTCCTTTTGTTTTGTAACGTTATGAAAATAAAGAACTATAAATTGACCATTTGATCAGTATTTATTTTGCATTCACTTACTAGTTGACTTTAGAGTCAATTTTTATCGGCTTCCCGGTGTAACGTGTTGGGGCATGTCCGTAACTAGTGCACACAAAAATGGCACTCTAGGTGACATTCTTGTGTACAAGTCTTGGGTCATGCCATCGGCGGCAGGCGCCGCTTGACCGGTGTCTTCTTGATGATCGCGGTGTTGGTCTCGGCGAGGGTGTTGAGCCGGTCAAGAAGGGTGTCCAGCTGTTCCATCGAGCGCACATGCAGGCGGGCGATGAAGCAGTCCTCGCCGGTAACCTTGTCGCATTCGGTGAACTCGGGAATGGCAACGATCTGCCGCTCGACTTCCTGCAATTGCCCTGGCAGCGGGCGGATACGCACGATGGCCTGTAACTGGTAGCCGAAGCAGCGTGGGTCGATTTCCACGGTGTAGCCGCGCAGCACGCCGCGTTCTTCCAGGCGGCGCAGCCGCTCGCTGACGCTGGGGGCGGAGAGGCCGCTGATCTGCGCCAGGGCCTTGAGCGAGCGGCGCGAATCCTCCATCAGGGCATTGATCAGCAGTTGGTCGATATCGTCGGTCATACTTGCCTCGTGAGGTAAAAGTGTAAAACTGCCTTGATAGTAAAGGCGATTGGTGATTCTGGCCTTGTTTATCCGCTGGAGTGCCAATATCCGCGCCAGCATACTGTTGCCATCTTCGACAGGAGGCATGAGATGGACAGTTCGATTCGTCGCGGCTCACTGGAAATGGTTGCCGCCATGCTGATATCCGGCACCATCGGCTGGTTCGTGCTGGTCTCCGGGCAGCCGGTGCTGGATGTGGTGTTCTGGCGTTGTGTCCTGGGCGCTGGCACCTTGCTGCTGATCTGCGCGTTCATGGGCTTTCTCAAGCCCGGCATCCTGACCCGCACCACTTTTCTGCTGGCGGTGCTCAGCGGGGTCGCCATCGTTGGCAACTGGTTACTGCTGTTCGCCTCCTATTCACGGGCCTCGATCGCTATCGGCACCGCCGTGTACAACGTCCAGCCGTTCATGCTGGTGGGCCTGGCGGCGGTGTTTCTCGGTGAGCGGATCACCGCAGCCAAGCTGACCTGGCTGGGGCTGGCCTTTGTCGGCATGCTGGCGATCGTCAGCGCTCACGGGCAAGGGCAGGGCGGCGATGAGTACCTGCTGGGCATTGGGTTGGCATTGGGGGCGGCGTTGCTCTACGCCCTGGCGGCTTTGATCATCAAGCGCTTGAGCGGGACACCGCCGCACCTGATTGCCTTGATCCAGGTAAGCACCGGGGCACTGCTGCTGGCGCCTTGGGTCGGGTTCGGCGGTCTGCCGGCAGCGCCTGCCGCGCTGGGTAGCCTGGTGACACTGGGGGTGGTGCATACCGGGTTGATGTACGTGCTGCTGTACAGCGCCATCCAACGCCTGCCCACGGCGCTGACCGGCGCCCTGTCGTTCATCTACCCGATAGCCGCGATCCTGGTGGACTGGGTGGCGTTCGGTCATCGCTTGGCGCCGCTGCAGTGGTTGGGCGTGGCGCTGATCCTGCTGGCGGCGGCAGGGATGCAGCAGGGGTGGTGGTTCAGGTCGCGCAGGGCGGCCCCGGCCTGACAAAGCAGGTAGAATGACGGTTTTTCGCTATGCGGCCCGCCATGACCTCCCCGATTCACACCCTGGAGCAGCACCTGCTCACCGCCCTCGACCCCGCGCCTGTCGAAACCCGTCGTTTGTTCCACGGCCGTGGCCGCTGCTGGCCGGGCCTGGAGCAGATCACCGTCGACTGGCTCGACGGGGTGCTGCTGGTCGCGCTGTTCCGCGAGCCGCCCGATGGCCAGTTGGCCGAGCTCGAGGCGATGCTGCATGCCCTCGCCGAGCGCCCGCAATGGAGCGGCCAGGCGATCCTGCTGCAGCATCGCTACCTGCCCGACAGCCCGGGCCAGTGGCTGCTCGGCGAGCCCTGCCAGCAGCGCGAGGTGATCGAGGACGGCTTGAAGTACCTGCTGGACCTGGGGGTGCGGCAGAACAACGGCCTGTTCCTGGACATGCGCTACGGCCGCCGCTGGGTGCGTGAGCAGGCGGCGGGCAAGCGGGTGCTGAACCTGTTCGCCTATACCTGCGGATTCTCCGTGGCAGCCATTGCTGGAGGCGCGCAGCAGGTGGTGAACCTGGACATGGCCAAGTCGGCACTGTCGCGTGGGCGTGAGAACCATCGCCTCAATGGCCACGATGCTTCATGTGTCGCTTATCTCGGGCATGAGCTTTTCAAGTCGTGGGGCAAGGTGCGCAAGTACGGCCCGTACGACCTGATCATCATCGACCCGCCGACCTTCCAGCGTGGCAGCTTCGTGCTCACCCAGGACTACGCCAAGATCCTGCGTCGTCTACCTGAGCTGTTGAGTGAAGGCGGGACGGTGCTGGCTTGCGTGAACGATCCGGCGATCGGCCCGGAGTTTCTCATCGACGGCATGGCGCAGCAGGCGCCGCAGCTGGTCTTTGTCGAGCGCCTGGAGAACCCGCCGGAGTTTCCCGATGCGGACCCGCAGGGCGGGTTGAAGGCGCTGGTGTTCCGCCAGCTGGGCTGAACCCGAGGGGGTCGGGTTCGGCCCGATGGCGATCAGTATTCGGACAGCGAAAACTCGGTCAGGCAGAAGGTTGGAACGCCGGCAGCTTGCAGGCGGCGCGAGCCTTCGAGTTCGGGCAGGTCGATGATCGCTGCGGCCTCGAACACCTTGGCCCCGGTACGTCGCACCAGGTTGGCGGCCGCCAGCAGGGTGCCGCCGGTAGCGATCAGGTCATCGAAGATCAGCACCGAATCGCCGTCGCATAGGCTGTCGGCATGCACTTCCAGGAAGGCTTCGCCGTATTCGGTTTGATAGGGCTCCGACAGCACGTTGGCTGGCAGTTTGCCCTGCTTGCGGAACAGGATCAGTGGCTTGTTCAACTGGTGGGCGATGATCGAACCGATGAGGAAACCGCGTGCGTCCATGGCCCCGATGTGGCTGAACTCGGCTTCGACATAGCGCTCGATGAACTGGTCGGCGACATAGCGCAGTCCGCGTGGCGACTGGAACAGCGGGGTGATGTCACGAAAGATCACACCCGGCTTGGGAAAGTCCACTACCGGGCGGATCAGGGCTTTGAGGTCGAAGGTGTCGCTGTGCATCTGGGATATCCTGGATGATCAATTGGTCCAGTATACCTTGTTGGATGATGCCCAAGATCCTGTCTGGTCAGACCTTGTTCCAGGTCAGTGAGTCGATATGCAGTGAACCTGCGCTGGTGGCCTGAATTTCGATGGCCTCTACCTTGCTTTCACCTAGCCCTACCGTTACCAGCGGAGTGATCGTGCCAGCGCCAAAGGTTTGCTTATCGCCGCCCAATTCAGTAGTGACATTGAACACGTTCTCGGGGTTATCAAGGTGATACACCCAGGCAACATCCTTGACCGGCTCACCGAAAACGATACGAACGCAACTACCTTGTCCAACAACAAGCACCTGATTGCCTAAGCCTGTGCTGATTGCTTTTGAGAACCCCGATGAATACTTGCTGTCACCCTGCTCGATAAGCTCGAAATGATGCTTTGAGTACTTGCTGCTTTTGTACTGATTTTTCAGCTTAAAGGTTTCGAGACTGGCACTTTCAAAATTGTCGCTCGATTTTGGCGTGGTCATGATCTGCTCCCTGATCGCATTGAGGAGCAATGAGTATGTGTTTCGATCAAGCGGGCTTCAACTGACAAAAATATCAGTTGAAGCCCGCTTGGCTTTGTGCTCCAGGGGCTGAAGTCAATGAGCTCAAGCTTCCATCGCACCACCGGCCAGCGCGCAGAGCTGGATCGGGTCGAGGATGTGCACTTCCTTGCCTTCGGCCTTGAGCAGGCCGTTCTGCTGGAAGCGGGTGAACACGCGCGACACGGTTTCCACCGCCAGGCCCAGGTAGTTGCCGATTTCGTTGCGCGACATGCTCAGGCGGAACTGGTTGGCCGAGTAGCCACGAGCGCGGAAGCGTGCCGAGAGGTTGACCAGAAAGGTGGCGATGCGTTCGTCGGCGGTCTTTTTCGACAACAGCAGCATCATCTGCTGGTCGTCACGGATCTCGCGGCTCATCACCCGCATCAGTTGGCGGCGCAGTTGTGGCAGTTGCACGGAGAGCTCGTCGAGGCGTTCGAAGGGGATTTCGCAGACCGAGGTGGTCTCCTGGGCCTGGGCCGATACCGGATAGGCTTCGGTGTCCATGCCCGAAAGCCCGACCAGTTCGCTGGGCAGGTGGAAGCCGGTGATCTGTTCTTCGCCCGCATCGCTGAGGCTGAAGGTCTTGAGGGCGCCGGAGCGTACAGCGTAGACCGAGCCGAAATTGTCACCCTGGCGGAACAGGAACTCGCCCTTCTTAAGTGGGCGGCCGCGTTTGACGATTTCATCCAGTGCGTCCATGTCTTCAAGATTGAGCGACAGGGGCAGGCACAGGGGGGCCAGGCTGCAATCCTTGCAATGGGCCTGGCTGTGGGGGCGCAGTTTGACTGGCTCGGACATTTCTTTCGATCCTTGTGATAAAGCACACATAAGCTGTAAGGGTAACCTACAGCTGGATTAGAGGCCAGCCTGCACTTTTTTGGTGCGGCTCGGCGGCGATCTGCGCAGGTGGGCGCGGATGCCTTCGACCATCCATGGTGTGCCTGACAAAGGCGAGCTGTCCATGCGGTGTAACGTCCCGGCAAATCGACTAGATGACCCGGGAAAATCGCTGGCGATTCTGCAGTGCCAGGTAGGCATCGAACACCATGCATACTGAGCGCACCAGCAGGCGGCCGGCCGGCAAGACCTTGATGCCTCGCGTGTCCAGCGTAATCAGGCCATCTCGCTGCATGGCCTGCAGTTGCGGCCAGACCTCATGGAAATATCCGCGAAAGTCCAGGGTGAATGCCTGCTCGATCTGCTCGAAATCCAGTTCGAAGTGGCAAATCAACTGCTGGATCACGGCCCTGCGCACACGATCATCCTGGTTGCACAACAGGCCGCGCTGGGTCGCCAGTTGGGCGCTGGAGAGGGCGTCCTGGTAGGTGTTCAGGTCGCTGCTGTTCTGGCAGTAGAGGTCACCGATCTGACTGATGGCCGAAACGCCCAGCCCCACCAGGTCGCAATGACCGTGGGTGGTGTAGCCCTGGAAGTTGCGCTGCAGGGTGCCTTCTTCCTGGGCGATGGCCAGTTCATCGTCGGGCAGGGCGAAGTGGTCCATGCCGATATAGCGATAGCCGGCGGCGGTGAGTTGCTCGATGGTGTTGTGCAGCATCTCCAGCTTGACGGCCGGGGCCGGCAGCTCGGTAGCGTCGATGCGTCGCTGGGGCATGAAGCGTTCGGGCAGGTGCGCGTAGTTGAACACCGACAGGCGGTCTGGCTGCAGGCGAATCACCTCTTCGACGGTGCGTGCGAAACCTTCCGGGGTCTGGCGCGGCAGGCCGTAGATCAGGTCGAGGTTCACCGAGCGGAATTGCAGGGTGCGTGCAGCTTCGACCAGGGTGCGAGTCTGTTCCAGGCTCTGCAGGCGGTTGATCGCTCGTTGCACGGCCGGGTCGAGGTCCTGCACGCCGAGGCTGACGCGGTTGAAGCCCAGCTCGCGCAGCAGCCCCATGGTCGACCAGTCGGCCTCGCGCGGGTCGAGTTCGATCCCGTAGTCGCCGGAGTCATCGTCCAGCAGGTTGAAGTGCTGGCGCAGGCTGGTCATCAGCTGGCGCAGTTCCACATGGCTGAGGAAGGTGGGGGTGCCGCCGCCGAAATGCAGTTGTTCGACGCGTTGCTTGGGGTCGAGGTGGCAGGCGACCAGCTGGATTTCCTGCTCCAGGCGTTGCAGGTAGGGGGCGGCGCGGGCGCGGTCCTTGGTGATGACCTTGTTGCAGGCGCAGTAGTAGCAGATATTGGCGCAGAACGGCACGTGCACGTACAACGACAGCGGGCGCACCGCACGGCGGCTCTCACGCAGGGCGTGCAGCAGGTCGAACGAGCCCACTTCGCCATGCAGTTGCACAGCGGTCGGATAGGAGGTGTAGCGTGGTCCGGCCAGATCGTAGCGACGGATCAGGTCGGCGTCCCAACGTAGGTCGTCGAGCATGTGGGCAGTCCCCGGATAGAGCAGCAGTGCCCGGAGTCTAGATATATCTGTAGTAAGGGGGCTTGACCTGTATCAAGCTGCTTGATTGAGGCAGGACTGTAACGTGATGGCAACTCGCTGAATTGGAGGTGATATCGTATCGCCATTTCGCAATGGTCGTTTCGATGGTCGAGGCAGTTTGGCCGATGCGGTTACACCACAGTAACAGGGAGCGGTAGTGCATGTCGGTAGATGGAATGAATGTGCCTGTGGACCTTCCACCGGGAGGTTTTTACGCCCAGCTGGACAAAATAGATGCTATTCAGGACTACGCTCCCGGGCGCAGATGTGCAAGGTTCGTGGGTATCTCGCCGAGTGACTTCAGTTCTAGTGCATTTCTTGGGGAGTCGGGTTGCCAGACGTATATTCTCGATGTTTCCTCGAAGGTTTTGGCGAAAGCGATGCGCTTCCCAGCGTTCAACCCTATCCCTAACCGGGCGTTGCCAGACGGGGCCTTCGACGTCCTGGAGGACTTCTGGTTCTACATCAAAATAGAACCGTCTACCGAGATCACCGACAGTTATGCCTATCCTGCCTTCACCGAAGCCAGTGCTTCCTACTTCAATGTGATGACTGTACAGATCGTGGGCGGGCTGAAGTTGCCGCTCCTTGAGGCGAGCCATCCAGAACACAAGGTCGTGCGTGCTAGCCGTGCAACGCTATCGGCTTTTCATGTTGGACAAGGCATGTGCTCGCTATACAGCTACGGGGATCAGCGTTATCTGCTGGATGCCGGCGCAGGCACACCGATCAAGCGTGAGGTGTATCGACGGCGCCGGTTTCAGGATGGCACGCCGTTCATCAACGAACTGCGCACCGCTCTAGGGGAGAACGAGGTGATCGTGATCATTTCCCATGCAGATTCTGACCACTGGCGTTTACTGGAGTGGGACCTCGATTTGCTGAATCAGGCGAAGGTGATCTATTTCCCGATGGGTGTGACTAACCTGATCAGCCGCTCGAAGCAATTGATGGGCAAATTGCAGGCGTTGGCCGATCACACTTTCCGTTTCGATTCGGTAAACGCATTGAGCGTCTACAGAACGTCCCGTGCCAACACCGACAACAATGGCTCCGCGTTGGTGGCTGAAGCCAAGTGCAATGGTCGCAATGCATTGGTTCCGGGTGATTATGTCTATGAGCGGATCAAAAGTGATTCGGGGGCCGACCTTGCAGCGTTGGCCCATCAGGCCTACCACGCGGTAGTCGTTCCTCATCATGGGGATAGCGCAAGCTCACGGGAGGTTCCGACTGCCCAGAAGTCTGCAGGTCCGATTGCGTTTTTCTCTGCCGGGACTCATCCAACGTACCGGCATCCACGGCAGGTTTCCCTTGATGCACACACATTGGCGGGCTATCAAGTGGTTAACAACCCCGGATGCCCTCATATCCTGCGCCACCCACTTCTGTGACCAACCTTGCTCGCCCGCTTCAGTCAATGCCCCATCAGCCAGTGCTGGTGCGGCCCGGGCAGGGTCCACAGGCCGAACAGCATGACCATCACACCGCCCGCCAGGCGTACGCTACGCCGTCGCAGCAGGGCATTGACCCGTTCGGCGGCCAGGCCCGTGGCCAGCAGCACCGGCCAGGTACCCACGCCGAACGCCAGCATCAATGCTGTACTGTGCAGCGCATTGCCCTGGCTCGCTGCCCACAGCAGGGTGCTGTAGACCAGCCCGCAGGGCAGCCAGCCCCATAAGGCACCCAGCAGCAGGGCCCTGGGCAGGCTGGAGACCGGGAGCAGGCGCGACGCCACCGGCTGGATGTGCCGCCACAGGCCCCTGCCCAAGGCCTCGATACGGGTCAGCCCGCTCCACCAGCCAGCCAGGTACAGACCCATGGCGATCAGCAGCAGGGCCGCCACCACACGCAGCACCTGCGCCATCGGGCTGCTGGCCAGGGCCCAGGCGGCCAGGCCCAGCAGCAGGCCGGCAGCCGCGTAGCTGAGCACGCGGCCGAGGTTGTAGGCGATCAGCAGGCGCAGGCGGCGGGCGCGTTGTTCGGGCGGGATGGCCAGGGTCAGGGCACCCATCAGGCCGCCGCACATGCCCAGGCAGTGGCCGCCGCCGAGCAGGCCGAGCACCAGGGCAGAACCGAGCAAGGGGAGCAGTTCAGGCACGCGGGGCGGGATCCTTGTCGTCGGGTTGCTCGGGTGTGGTCGCTTCGGGTTTCACCGCGGCCTGGTGGCGCGGATCCTGGTCGTCGAACAGGATGCTGTGGGCAGGGCCTTCGAGGTCGTCGTACTGGCCGCTGTCCACGGCCCAGAAGAAGATGTATACCGCCACGCCGACGAGCAGCAGGGCCGCGGGGATCATCACGTAGAGGGCGGGCATTGGGGTGTCCTCTTCAGACTGCAAAAGCCATGTCATGCACGATCGAACTCCTGCTCAGGCCATGACCGGACTGGGGGCAGCATTGGCCGCCTGCACTGTCGGCATACGCGTCAGGCGCAGGGCATTGAGCACCACGATCAGCGAGCTCACCGACATGCCGATCGCCGCCCACACCGGGGTGATCCAGCCCAGCGCGGCGAAGGGCAGCATGAGCCCATTGTACAGCGTTGCCCATAGCAGGTTCTCGAGGATGTTGCGCCGGGTCCGGCGCGCGAGTTCGAAGGCTTGCGCCAGGGCCTGCAGGCGGTTGGACAGCAGCACCGCGTCAGCGCAGGTCTTGGCCAGGTCGGTGGCCGAGCCCATGGCGATGCTGATGTCGGCCGCCGCCAGTACCGGGACGTCGTTGACGCCATCGCCGAGCATCAGTACCTTGCGTCCTTGCGCCTGCAGAGCCTTGACCCGCGCCAGCTTGTCGTCCGGGCGCAGGCCGCCGATGGCCTGGTCGATGCCCAGTTGCGCGGCGACTTCTGCGACCATCGGTGAACTGTCGCCCGACAGCAGCAAGGTCTGCCACCCGCGCGCCCTGCACACGGCCAGCAACTCGCTGGCATCGTCACGCAGGCGATCGTCAAGGCTGAACCAGGCCAGGGGGCCCATGCGGTTCCCCAGCAGCAGCCACTGCCTGCGTGGCTCGGGTACGGCCGGCACTTCGGCGCCGCTCAGGGCGCAGACGAAGGCGGCCTGCCCGATGCGCAGGCGCTGCTGCCCGACCTGACCTTCAAGGCCCAGGCCAGGTACGGCCTGGACATCGTCGGCAGGTTCGGCACTGCGCCCGAAAGCACGCGCGATCGGGTGTTCCGAGCGGTTCTCCAGGGCGGCGGCCAGGGCCAGGCAGCGGTCGGGTGCAAGGCTGCCCAGCGGGCGGATACTGCGCAGGGCCAGGCGTCCTTCGGTCAGGGTGCCGGTCTTGTCGAACACCACGGTGTCGATCTGGTTCAACCCTTCGAGCACATGGCCGCGGGTCACCAGCAGGCCCAGTTTGTGCAGGGTGCCGGTGGCCGTGGTCAGTGCCGTCGGAGTGGCGAGCGAGAGTGCGCAGGGGCAGGTCGCGACCAGCATCGCCAGGACGATCCAGAATGCGCGCTCGGCATCCAGGTGCCACCACCACAGACCGATGGTCAGCGCGGCAGCCAGGCTGAACAGCAGGAACCACTGCGAGGCGCGGTCGGCGATCTGTGCCAGGCGTGGCTTTTCCGATTGCGCGCGCTCGAGAAGGCGCACGATGGCCGACAGGCGCGAATCCTGGCCAAGGGCGTCGACCTCTACGGTCAAGGCGCTCTCGACGTTGAGCGTGCCGCCGGTGACCCGGTCGCCAGCCCGTCGGGCCTGGGGCAGGTATTCACCGGTGAGCAGCGATTCGTCGATGCTCGAGCGGCCTTCGAGGATGCGGCCGTCAGCGGGAATCACGGTGCCCGGCAGGACCTGCACGCGATCGCCGCAGGCCAGCTCTGCCAGCAGGATACGTTCGGCACGGCCCTGCGCGTCGAGGCGCAGGCACGAGGCCGGCAGCAGGTTGACCAGTTGCGCAGTGGCCGCTGCCGTGCGCTCGCGGGCGCGCCGCTCCAGGTAGCGGCCGGTGAGCAGGAACAGGGCGAACATGCCCACGGTGTCGAAGTACAGCTCGCCGCTGCCGGTGATCGCGGTCCAGATCCCGGCGCCGTAGGCCAGGCCGATGGCCAGCGATACCGAGACGTCCATCGTCAGGTGGCGGGTACGCAGGTCACGAGCAGCGCCTTTGAAGAACGGTGCACAGCTGTAGAACACGATCGGTGTGGTCAGGAACAGCGCGACCCAGCGCAGGATGGTGTGCAGTTCGGGCGACAGGTCGATGTTGAATTCCGGCCAGGTGGCCATGGTCGCCATCATCGCCTGGAACCACAACAGGCCAGCCACGCCGAGCCGGCGCAGCGCCGTGCGGTTTTCCCGGGCCAGTTGTTCGGCGGCCTGGTCGGGTTGATAGGGGTGGGCGGCGTAGCCGATGCCGCGCAGTTCGGCGATCAGCCGCGAGAGCGGCAGTTGCCCGTCGTTCCAGCTGACGTGCAGACGGTGATTGGACAGGTTCAGGCGCGCCTCGCCAACGCCTTCGAGATTGCGCAGATGCTTCTCGATCAGCCAGCCGCAGGCGGCGCAACTGATGCCTTCGATCATCAAGGTGGTTTCGGCCAGGGTGCCCTGGTGCTGCACGAAGTTCTGCTGGACGTCGGCGCGGTCGTACAACGCCAGTTCGTCCTGCAATTGCCGTGGCAGTGCCTCGGGATTGGCGCTGGTCTCGCTGCGGTGCTGGTAGTAGTGCTCGAGCCCACCTGCGACGATGGCCTCGGCCACCGCCTGGCAGCCAGGGCAGCAGAACTGCCGGGGCTGGCCAAGCACCACGGCGCTGAAGCGGTTGCCGGCGGGGACGGGCAGGGCGCAGTGGTAGCAGGGGGTGGGTTGGGTCATTGGCGTCATACCTGACCTTGGGCAGCAGTGCAAAACCTGTGGGAGCGGGCTTGCCCCGCGATAGCGTCAGCCCAGGCAATGCTGTTGTCCGGGCGACCGCCATCGCGGGGCAAGCCCGCTCCCACGGGGTCGGAACTGATATGGCGTTTCATTCTTGGTGCTCGGCGCCCTGCAGTGCTTCATCGCCCAGCTCCAGGGGCACGCCGTGCTCGACCTTCTCTTCCTCGAACAACCGCCACACCTGGCCCTTCTCGTTGCCGAGCAGCTCGACGAAGCGCCGGCCCTCGATCTTGTCTTCGAGCTGACCGACATAACGCCCGGCCTCGGCACGGGCGAGCTGGACCTTGCGGTCCTTGTCCGGCTGGGTCGGCGAGATCAGGTTCAGTTCCAGGGTCTGCGGATCGCTGTTGCCGGTCAGGCGCAATGCCACCTCGCCGGTCAGCTCGTCCAGGTGCACGCTGGCCTTGAGATTCAGCGTCTGGGCCAGCAGCTCGCGGTCCAGCGAGCGGTTGATGCCTTTGCCAGCCTCGTAGTAGTTGTCGTTGACCAGGTTGTCCGGGTTGCGCACGGCGATGCTCACCATGGTCAGGCTCAGGCACACCGAGGTGGTGAGGATGCCGATGATGATCCAGGGCCAGAGGTGCTTGTACCAGGGGCTGTTGGCGGTGGCGGCAGTCATTGTCGAACGTCTCTCTCAGCGGATCTGTGGGCCGATGAAGCGGCTCTTGGCTTCAACCTGTGTGCCGTTGTCGTCGGCATCCTTGAGGATGAAGGTGATGTCGTTGGTGCTCGAGGGCAATTTCTCGGGTGCGACCGACAGCTGTACCGGCAGGCTGACGATATCGCCGGCGGCCACGCGGATCTCGCGTTGCCCGGACAGTTGCAGGCCAGGCAGGCCGGCGGCGTCGAGCACGTAGACGTGGTCGCGCTGGTCCTTGTTCATCACCTTGAGGCTGTAGACGTTCTCGATCCAGCCCTGGGCGTTCTCGCGGTACAGCACGCGGTCCTTGCTGACGTCGAAGCCCACCAGCGAACGGGTGGCGAAGGCAGTGGCCAGGGCGCCGATCATCACCAGCAGCACCAGGGCGTAGCCAATCAGGCGCGGGCGCAGCATGTGGGTCTTCTGCCCGGAAAGGTTGTGCTCGGTGGTGTAGCTGATCAGCCCGCGCGGGTAGTCCATCTTGTCCATGATGCCGTCGCAGGCGTCGATGCACGCGGCGCAGCCGATGCATTCGATCTGCAGGCCGTCGCGGATGTCGATGCCGGTGGGGCAGACCTGCACACACATCGTGCAGTCGATGCAGTCGCCCAGGCCCTGGGCCTTGTAGTCGACGCCTTTCTTGCGCGGACCACGGGCTTCGCCGCGGCGTGGGTCGTAGGAGACGATCAGCGTGTCCTTGTCGAACATCACGCTCTGGAAGCGTGCATAGGGGCACATGTACACGCACACCTGTTCGCGCAGCCAGCCGGCGTTGCCATAGGTGGCGAGGGTGAAGAAGCCGACCCAGAAATAGGCCCAGCCATCGGCCTGGCCGGTGAAGAACTCGATGACCAGTTCGCGGATCGGCGAGAAGTAGCCCACGAAGGTCAGGCCGGTGACGAAGCCGATCAGCAGCCACAGGCTGTGCTTGGCCAGCTTGCGCAGGAACTTGTTGCCGCTCATGGGGGCCTTGTCCAGCTTCATGCGCTGGTTGCGGTCGCCCTCGGTGACTTTTTCGCACCACATGAAGATCCAGGTCCACACGCTCTGCGGGCAGGTATAGCCGCACCAGACGCGGCCGGCGTACACGGTGATGAAGAACAGGCCGAAAGCGGCGACGATGAGGATGCCCGACAGCAGGATGAAGTCCTGCGGCCAGATGGTGGCGCCAAAGATGTAGAACTTGCGTTCGGGCAGGTTCCACCAGACGGCCTGGTGCCCGCCCCAGTTCAGCCACACGGTGCCGAAGTAGAGCAGGAATAGCAGGGCACCACCGACCATGCGCAACCTGCGGAACACGCCGGTGAAGGCGCGGGTGTAGATTTTCTCTCGAGAGGCGTAGAGGTCGACGGAATCCTTTCCTTTGTTGGCAGGCGGGGTGACGTCATGTACCGGAATCTGCTTGCTCATCATCAAGTCCCACGGCAGTGGAGAAATGCCAGGGCCAGTGCATGCCGGCCGTGGTCGCGCGCCTGTGTTGGCGCTCTGCGGCCCATGATACGCCTGTGATGGCAGGGTAGGGCTTGGCTGCGACGTTTAGTCGCGTTGGGTGGTCGTTTGAATCGTGTTATGGCGAGTGTCAATTGATCCAGGTCAGCCAGCGGTGCATTTGCCGGCCTCATCGCGGGCAAGCCCGCTCCTACAAGTACCGCACCCGCCTTGTGGGAGCGGGCTTGTCCCGCGATGAGGCCAGCCCAGGCTTACTCAGCCGGTTGAGCCGGCTCCGCCTGCTGCGACAGGCTGTACACATAAGCCGCCAGCAGGTGCACCTTGTCGTTGCCCTGGATTTCGGCCTGGGCGGGCATCTGCCCCTGACGGCCGTAACGAATGGTCTGCTGCAGCTGGGCGAAGCTTGAGCCGTAGATGAACGCCTGCGGGTGAGTCAGGTTGGGTGCGCCCATGGCGGGGGTGCCCTTGCCTTCAGGGCCGTGGCAGGCCACGCAGTTGGCGGCAAAGATCTTCTGTCCGTTGGCCGCGTCGGCCTTGATGCCCTCGGGCAGGCTGCGCCCGTCCAGGTTGGTCAGCACGAAGGCGGCGACATCCGCCACGCCCTGCTCGCCGATCACCTCGGCCCAGGCCGGCATCACACCATGACGGCCATTCATGATGGTGGTCTTGATGGTTTCCGGCTCGCCGCCCCAGCGCCAGTCGCTGTCGGTCAGGTTGGGGAAGCCGTAGGCTCCCTTGGCGTCCGAGCCATGGCACACCGAGCAGTTGGAGGCGAACAGGCGTGCGCCCATCTTGAGGGCCTGCGGATCCTTGGCGACGTCTTCCAGCGGCATGGCGGCGAACTTGGCGAAGATCGGCCCGAAGCGGGCATCGGCCTTGGCCATTTCCTTTTCCCATTCGTGCACGCCGGTCCAGCCCGACTGGCCATTGCTGAACTCGGTCTGCTTGTCGTTATCCAGGTAGCTGTAGCCTGGCAGGATGCCTTTCCAGTTGCCCAGGCCCGGGTACAGCGCCAGGTAGCCGAGGGCGAAGACGATGGTGCCGACGAACAGCCAGAACCACCATTTGGGCAGCGGGTTGTCGTACTCCTCGATACCGTCGAACGCATGGCCGACGGTTTCGTCGGTGATCTCTTCGCGCTGGCCCTTGCGGGTCGACAGCAGTAGCCAGGTCAAGGCGAAGATGGTGCCCAGGGTCAGGACGGTGACGTACAGACTCCAGAAGGTTGTCATTGTTGTTTGCTCCCAGAAGCATTCTTTTGCGCGTGCTCGACATGCCGGCTGGCCTCGGGATCATCCGCGAAGGGCAACTGCGTGGCCTCGTCGAAATCCTTCTTGCGCCGCGGGCTGAACACCCACAGCGCCAGGCCCACGAAGGCCACCAGCACGACGACGGTGCCCAGGCCGCGAATCATCCCGATATCCATCAGCGTCACCGTTTGCTCTTGATGAGGGTGCCAAGGCCTTGCAGGTACGCCACCAGGGCGTCCATCTCGGTCTTGCCCTTGACCGCGTCGCGGGCACCGGCGATGTCTTCGTCGGTGTAGGGCGTGCCGAGGGTGCGCAGCACTTCGAGCTTCTTGGCCGTATCCTTGCCATCGAGGTGGTTTTCCACCAGCCACGGGTAGGCGGGCATCTTCGACTCCGGCACCACGTTGCGCGGGTTGTACAGGTGCGCGCGGTGCCAGTCGTCCGAGTAGCGTCCGCCGACGCGGGCCAGGTCCGGGCCGGTACGCTTGGAGCCCCAGAGGAAGGGGTGGTCCCACACGCTTTCACCGGCCACCGAGTAGTGGCCATAGCGTTCGGTCTCGGCGCGGAACGGGCGGATCATCTGCGAGTGGCAACCTACACAGCCTTCGCGGATATAGATGTCGCGGCCTTCGACTTCCAGCGCGGTGCGCGGCTTCATGCCTTCGACCGGCTTGTTGGTGACGTCCTGGAAGAACAGCGGGACGATTTGCGTCAGGCCGCCGATGCTCACGGCAATGACCATGAAGAAGGCCAGCAGGCCTATGTTCTTCTCGACTGCTTCATGCTTCATCAGTGCGCTCCCACGACGACGATCTTGGCGGCTTCATCGGCCTGCGCCGGATTGGCAGCGCGTACCGTGCGCAGCACGTTGTAGGCCATCAGCAACATGCCCGAGGCGAAGAAGGCGCCGCCCAGTGCGCGGACGATATAGCCCGGATGGCTGGCCTGCAGCGCTTCGACGAAGGAGTAGGTGAGGGTGCCGTCATCGTTGATCGCACGCCACATCAGGCCCTGGGTGATGCCGTTGACCCACATCGAGGCGATGTACAGCACGGTGCCGATGGTCGCCAGCCAGAAGTGCGCGTTGATCAGGCCGACGCTGTGCATCTGCTCGCGGCCGTACAGCTTCGGAATCATGTGGTACACCGCGCCGATGGAGATCATCGCCACCCAGCCCAGGGCGCCGGCGTGGACGTGGCCGATGGTCCAGTCGGTGTAGTGCGACAGCGAGTTGACCGTCTTGATCGCCATCATCGGCCCTTCGAAGGTCGACATGCCGTAGAAGGCCAGGGAGACCACCAGGAAGCGCAGGATCGGGTCGGTGCGCAGTTTGTGCCAGGCACCGGAGAGGGTCATCATGCCGTTGATCATGCCGCCCCAGCTCGGGGCCAGGAGGATGATCGACATCACCATGCCCAGCGACTGCGCCCAGTCGGGCAGGGCGGTGTAGTGCAGGTGGTGCGGGCCGGCCCAGATGTACAGGGTGATCAGCGCCCAGAAGTGCACGATCGACAGGCGGTAGGAGTAGATCGGCCGCTCCGCCTGCTTGGGCACGAAGTAGTACATCATCCCCAGGAAGCCGGTGGTGAGGAAGAAGCCCACGGCGTTGTGGCCATACCACCACTGGATCATCGCGTCGGTGGCACCGGCGTAGGCTGAGTACGACTTGAACAGGCTGACCGGCAGCGAGATGTGGTTGACGATGTGCAGCATCGCGGTGACCACGATGAAGGCGCCGTAGAACCAGTTGCCCACGTAGATGTGCTTGGTCTTGCGCTTGACGATGGTGCCGAAGAACACCACGGCATAGGTGACCCAGACGATGGCCAGCAGGATTGCGATGGGCCATTCGAGCTCGGCGTATTCCTTGGTGGTGGTGTAGCCCATCGGCAGGGTGATCAGCGCGCCGAGGATCACCGCCTGCCAGCCCCAGAAGGTGAAGGCGGCCATGCCGTCGGAGATCAGCCGGGTCTGGCAGGTGCGCTGCACCACGTAGTAGCTGGTGCCGAACAGGGCACAGCCGCCGAAGGCGAAGATCACCAGGTTGGTGTGCAGCGGGCGCAGGCGTCCGAAGCTGGTCCAGGGCAGGTCGAAGTTGAGCTGCGGCCACACCAGTTGCGATGCAATGAAGACGCCGAGGCCCATGCCAAGGATCCCCCAGACCACCGTCATGATGGCGAACTGGCGGACGACCTTATAGTTATAAGCAGTCGGACTGATTGCTGTGCTCATGCTAAGGTTCCACGGTTTAGGTGTTCTTGTTGGTGGAAAAATCGGCGCCAGTCTCGATAGCCGCGATGGCTATGGCAACGCAAGGTACCCTGCGCCGACCCGTGTCCATACCCTGGCCACCACCGTCCCGTGGCGTTTCGGGTCGAACGATTGTACACAAATAAATATCTGTAATGTGTACCGTTTTTCACCTTTTTCTGATCGATCGGTCAAGCTTTTTTTCGGATGCCTTTTTGGCGCGCAGCGTCAGGCAATGCGCCGCGTCGATGGCATCGCTGCAACACGAGGCCACTTTGGCAACAAGCTTAGTTCCGTTCGGAGGGGGTGCAAGGGAGGGGGAGCGGCGCGCCCCTGCGGGAGGGCGGGCCGCCGCTCCCACAGGAGGGATTTGCGGGGTATTACTGGGCTGTCAGCGTTTCAGCATTTTCATCATGGGACAGGCTATACACATAAGCCGCCAGCAGGTGCACCTTGTCGTTGCCCTGGATCTCGGCCTGAGCCGGCATCTGGCCCTGGCGGCCGTAACGAATGGTCTGCTGCAACTGGGCGAAGCTCGAACCGTAGATGAACGCCTGCGGGTGGGTCAGGTCGGGGGCGCCCATGGCGGGGGTGCCTTTGCCTTCCGGCCCATGGCAGGCCACGCAGTTGCTGGCGAAGATTTCCTTGCCCTTGGCCACGTCGGCTTTGATCCCTTCAGGCAAGCTGCGCCCGTCCAGGTTGCTCAACACGAAGGCGGCCACATCCGCCACGCCCTGCTCGCCGATCACCTCGGCCCAGGCTGGCATCACGCCATGGCGGCCGTTCATGATCGAGGCCTTGATGGTCTCGGGTTCACCGCCCCAGCGCCAGTCCTTGTCAGTCAGGTTGGGGAAACCATAGGCCCCTTTGGCGTCCGAGCCATGGCACACCGAGCAGTTGGAGGCGAACAGGCGTGCGCCCATCTTCAATGCCTGCGGATCCTTGGCCACTTCCTCCACCGGCATGGCGGCGAACTTGGCGAAGATCGGCCCGAAGCGGGCATCGGCCTTGTCCATTTCTTTCTGCCATTCGTTGACCTGGGTCCAGCCGTTCTCGTAGCCCGGCAGGATGCCTTTCCAGTTACCCAGGCCCGGGTAGAGGATCAGGTAGCCCACCGAGAACACCAGGGTGCCGACGAACAGCCAGAACCACCATTTGGGCAGCGGGTTGTCGTATTCCTCGATCCCGTCGAAGCTGTGGCCCATGGTCTGGTCGCTGGTGTCGTGGCTCTGGCCCTTGCGTGTGGCGAGCAGCAACCAGGTCAGGCCGATCAGGCTGCCGATGGTCAGTACGCTGATGTACGTACTCCAGAAGGTGGTCATTGCCCGTTACTCCTCATGGCAGGTTCCTGCCCGGCAGGGGGCAGGCGGTCGTCGTCGAAGGGCAGCAGGCGCGCTTCGGCGAAATCACGGTCGCGGCGGCGGTTGAACACCCAGAGCGACAGGCCGATGAAGGCGATCATCACCACCAGGGTGCCGAGGCCGCGGATCATGCCGATGTCGAATTCCATCGTGCTTACCTCTTATTCTTGATCGAGGTGCCCAGCACCTGCAGGTAGGCGACCAACGCATCCATCTCGGTCTTGCCCTTGACCGCGTCGCGGGCGCTGGCGATGTCCTCGTCGGTGTAGGGCACGCCGAGGGTGCGCAGTACACGCAGCTTGGTGTCGGTGTGGCTGTTGTCGACCGGTTGTGCGACCAGCCACGGGTAGGCCGGCATCTTCGATTCCGGTACCACGTTGCGCGGGTTGTACAGGTGCGCGCGGTGCCAGTCGTCCGAGTAGCGTCCACCGACGCGAGCCAGGTCCGGGCCGGTACGCTTGGAACCCCAGAGGAAGGGGTGGTCCCACACGCTTTCACCGGCCACCGAGTAGTGGCCATAGCGCTCCGTTTCGGCGCGGAACGGACGGATCATCTGCGAGTGGCAACCTACACAGCCTTCGCGGATGTAGATGTCACGGCCTTCCAGTTGCAGCGCGGTGTAGGGCTTCATGCCCTCGACCGGCTTGTTGGTGACGTCCTGGAAGAACAGCGGGACGATCTGCGTGAGGCCGCCGATGCTGACGGCGAACACCATCAGCAAAGCCAGCAGGCCGACGTTTTTCTCGATGACTTCATGTTTCATCAGGCGTGTCTCCTCAAGCCAGCTGGGCGTTCGCAGGGGCGGCGTCGAGCGCTGGCGAACGCACGGTGCGCCAGGTGTTCCAGGCCATCAGGAACATGCCGCTGAGGAAGATCGCCCCGCCGACGAAGCGCACGATGAAGCCGGGGTGGCTGGCCACCAGGGTTTCGACGAACGAGTAGGTGAGCGTGCCGTCGCTGTTGACCGCGCGCCACATCAGGCCCTGGGCGATGCCGTTGACCCACATCGAGGCGATGTAGAGCACGGTGCCGATGGTCGCCAGCCAGAAGTGCGCGTTGATCAGGCCGATGCTGTGCATCTGCTGCTTGCCGAACACCTTGGGAATGGTGTGGTACAGCGCGCCGATGGAGATCATCGCCACCCAGCCCAGGGCGCCGGCGTGGACGTGGCCGATGGTCCAGTCGGTGTAGTGGGAGAGGGCGTTGACGGTCTTGATCGCCATCATCGGGCCTTCGAAGGTCGACATGCCGTAGAACGCCAGCGACACCACGAGGAAGCGCAGGATCGGGTCGCTGCGCAGTTTGTGCCAGGCACCGGAGAGGGTCATCATGCCGTTGATCATCCCGCCCCAGCTCGGTGCGAGCAGGATCAGCGACATGATCATGCCCAGTGACTGGGCCCAGTCGGGCAGGGCGGTGTAGTGCAGGTGATGAGGGCCGGCCCAGATGTACAGGGTGATCAGCGCCCAGAAGTGCACGATGGACAGGCGATAGGAATACACCGGTCGCTCGGCCTGCTTGGGCACGTAGTAGTACATCATCCCCAGGAAGCCTGCGGTCAGGAAGAAACCTACGGCGTTGTGGCCGTACCACCATTGCACCATGGCGTCGGTGGCCCCGGCGTAGACCGAGTACGACTTGGTCAGGCTGACCGGCATCTCCAGGTTGTTGACGATGTGCAGGATCGCCACGGTGAGGATGAAGGCACCGAAGAACCAGTTGCCCACGTAGATGTGCTTGGTGGTGCGCTTCATCAGCGTGCCGAAGAACACGATGGCGTAGCAGACCCAGACGATGGTGATCAGGATGTCGATCGGCCATTCCAGTTCGGCGTATTCCTTGGAGCTGGTGTAGCCCAGTGGCAGGCTGATCGCCGCCAGCAGGATCACCAGTTGCCAGCCCCAGAAGGTGAATGCGGCCAATTTAGGCGCGAAGAGGATGGTCTGGCAGGTGCGCTGCACCGAATAATAGGAGGTGGCGAACAGGGCACAGCCACCGAAGGCGAAGATCACTGCGTTGGTGTGCAGCGGTCGCAGACGGCCGAAGCTGGTCCAGGGGAGGTCGAAGTTGAGGCTCGGCCACACGAGTTGCGCGGCGATGAAGACACCGAGCCCCATGCCGACGATGCCCCACACCACCGTCATGATGGCGAATTGGCGGACCACCTTGTAGTTGTAGGCGGTACTGCTGGTTGTGTTCATGTATGGGTTCCCATCCACGGTTATAGGCAGGCTAAACAGCGAGGCAAGCATGAAAGATGGGCAATGTGCCGGTATTGACGGGGATCAATGGGCCCAAGTGGGAAATGTCCCAGGCTTGCGCGTCGATCCTCCGCAAATCCGGGGCGATCAGGGGCGTTCCTGCACACTGATCCTGGCCCACGGCGCGGGGGCGCCGATGGACAGCGCGTTCATGGACGAGATTGCGCAAAGGCTGGCGGGGCTTGGGGTCGGGGTGATCCGCTTCGAATTTCCCTACATGGCCGAGCGCCGGATAAACGGCGGCAAGCGTCCGCCCAACCCGCAGAAGGTGCTGCTCGAGTGCTGGCGCGAGGTGTATGGGCAGGTGCGACCATTGGTCACGGGCACCTTGGCCATTGGCGGCAAGTCGATGGGCGGACGGATGGCCAGTTTGCTGGCCGATGAGTTGAAGGCGGATGCGCTGGTGTGCCTGGGGTATCCGTTCTATGCCGTGGGCAAGCCGGAGAAACCGCGGGTCGAGCATCTGGCCGGGCTGAAGACGCCCACGCTCATTGTCCAGGGCGAGCGGGATGCGCTGGGCAATCGCGAGGCGGTTCAGGGGTATGAACTGTCAACGGCGATCGAGGTGAACTGGCTGGTGGCGGGGGATCATGATCTGAAGCCGCTGAAAGCTTCAGGGTTCAGCCATGAGCAGCATCTGCAGGCGGCGGCTGAGAAGGTGGCGGGGTTTCTGAAGGGTTAGCGCTGGATTCTTCGCGGGCAAGCCCGCGAAGAGCCTGATGCTTAGTCGCGATACTCGCACAGGTAAGCGGTATCGACCTTCACCTGCAGCTGGAACTTGCTGTCGGCCGGCACATTGAACTTGTCGCCTGCGTTGAAGGTTTCCCAGTTGTCGCTGCCCGGCAGCTTGACGATCAGGGCGCCGGACACCACGTGCATGATCTCGCGCTTGGCGGTGCCGAACTCGTATTCGCCCGGGGCCATCACGCCCACGGTGGCCGGACCTTCTTCGCCTGCGAAGGCGATCGACTTGACGGTGCCGTTGAAGTACTCGTTGACCTGGAACATGGGCGACTCCTGAACAGAAGGGCTGAAAAAAGGCTGGCCAGTATGCCCAAGCCCTGCGCGGTCGTCATCTGCTTTCAGGTGAGGCTCAAGGGCAGCAACCGTGCGGTATTGCGTGCATCCTCCAGCGCCCGGTGCTGTTGCCCGACGAACTGCATGCCGGCCAGTTGCAGTGCACCGTTCAGGCCGGTGGGACGCTGCAGGTGACGGGCCTTGGCGAAGCGCTGCTTGAGATTGATGTGCGGCAATTGCGCCAGTAGGCTGTTGACCTGGTGCTGCTGCCATTCCTGCAGCAACTGCTGGCGGTCGTAGTCGCCCCAACTGACCCAGGCCTGCAACTGCGCCCGATGATGGCCCAGCCAGCGTTCGAACTGCTCCCAGATCTCGGCGAACGACGCCGCGCTGTCGATACTGGCCTGGCCGATGTGCGTCAGCTCACGGCAGAAGGGTGTCAGTTGCGGACGCCGCCGCGGCTTGACGAAGCGCTGGAAGTGATCGACCTCGCGACCTTCGCGAGTGACCAGGCTTGCGCCGATTTCAATGATTTCCATCTCGGTGACCGGCCAGCCACCGTCGTCGGTGGTGGCTTCCAGGTCGATGACCAGCCAATGGCCCATACCAGGCTCCCTTGCAAGACGCTGTGGTCCGCGGCGTCGGACGAGAGAGCAGGGCCGCGGGCCCCTAGAGCGTAGCCAATCCAGAACCCTTACGGCATCCCCTGGCAGAATGCCGCTATTTTGGCATAACCAGCGGTTGTGCCCTGACAGGAAAACGCCTAGCTTAGGCGCATCAAGGTCCAAACCCGTGATTTGAGTGCCTCACTTGACGCCACCGCCCGCCCTCAAGGCCCTGTCATCCCTGATGATGCTCGCTGCACTGTGGCTGGCCGGGCCGGCCTGTGCCGCCGACGTGGTGGAGGTGCGGATCGGGGCCGCGCATTTCCCGCCTTACACGGTGCGTCCGGAGCAGGGTGCCGATACAGGGTTGCTGCCGCAGTTCGCCGAGGCGCTGAACCAGCTCCAGGCTGGTTACCGTTTCGTTCTGGTGCCAACCTCGATCCCGCGCCGCTTCGGTGATTTCCAGCAAGCGCGCACCGACATGGCGATCTTCGAGAACCCGCAATGGGGTTGGCAGCAGATCCCGCACACGGCGGTCGACATGGGCCTGGAAGATGCCGAGATCTTCGTCGCCCATCGTCAGGCCGGGCGTGACCAGCATTATTTCGATGACCTCAAAGGCAAGCGCCTGGCGTTGTTCAACGGCTATCACTACGCGTTTGCCGATTTCAATCCCGACCCCGAGTACCTGAAGAAGACCTTCCGGGCCATCCTCTCGTACTCCCACGACAGCAACCTGTCGATGGTGCAACGCGAGCGCGCGGACATTGCCCTGGTGACCCGCTCGTACCTGAGTGACTACCTCAAGCGCAACCCGACCAAGGACAGCGAGCTGCTGGCCTCGGAGCGGGTCGATCAGGTCTACCATCACTATGCACTGCTGCGCCCTGACGCGCCGATCCGCGCCGAAGCCTTCGCCCAGCTGATGCAGCGCCTGCGCGACAGCGGTGAGCTGGCGGCGCTTTTCGGCCCTTATCGGATCACCGTGCAAACGCCGCGCAATTAAATTCCCGGGCGGCGATCACGTTCAGACACTTGAGTGTGATCCCATTTTTGCGTGAGCCATGACCATGCCTTTCGATGCCGCTTCGACGCCGCTTTCCCTTCCGCGATGGCACAACCTGCAAGGCGACGAGACCGCTTCCCGGTTGAGTCTGACCCTGGAGGGCCGCCCGCTGATCCAGGTGCGCCTGGTGCCCGCCGACCCCGTGCAGGTTCACCTGGAAACCGTCTGCCCGGATCGCGGCGCCCAGGCCCTGTGGGCCGCCTGCTACTGGCTGCTGTCGCGCGACCCCGCCTGCCAGCGCCTGGCCTGGCATTTGCCGAAGACGCCAGCGTGGCTGCCGGCGCTGCTGGCGAGCGGCTTGCTGGTCGCCAGCGAGCAAGCGGACGTATTGATCTGCGAGCGGGCGCTGTTCTGGCAGTTGCCGCAGCCCTGGCTTGGCGAGGTACAGAGCGGTGTCTACCCGCAGCAGATGCAGATCAGCAACGGCAAGCGCCATCCGCGCCGCGCGCCCAAGCCCCGGGGCGAGGTGTATCGACGTTTCGATGCGCGCCTGGGGGCGTGGGTGTCGCTGCGCACCCTGGAAGTCGAGCAGGACCTGGCGCGCTTCAACCGTTGGCAGAACGAGCCGCGGGTCGCGCACTTCTGGCAGGAACAGGGCAGCCTGGAGCAGCACCGCGAATACCTGAGCAAGCTCGAGGCAGACCCGCACACCCTGACGCTTATCGGCTGTTTCGACGATGAGCCGTTCGCCTACTTCGAAGCCTATTGGGCCAAGGAAGACCGCATCGCGCCGTTCTATCCGGCCGATGACTACGACCGCGGTATCCACATGCTCGTGGGCGAACAGGCGCACCGTGGCCCGCACAAGGTGGCGAGCTGGATGTCGGCGCTGGTGCACTATCTGTTCCTCGACGACCCGCGCACCCAGCAGGTGGTCGCCGAGCCGCGCGCCGACAACGGCAAGATGATCGGCTACATGCACGATCAGTGCTTCCACTGCGAGAAAGAGTTCGATTTCCCGCACAAGCGGGCGGCGTTGATGATCCTGGGGCGTGAGCGATTCTTCGATCGCTGCGCGCTGGTCTAGCGGCACGCAGGGCGTGGGCCGCTGGGCGGCCCGACCACGCTGGGCAGGTGCTGTGCGCTGTACCTGTGAGGCGGTCAGCCCTCGGCCTGGCGGGTGTTCTTGCGGCAGTGGATCAGCGCGTCGCGGATCATGAAGTTGACCAGCGTCGGCGAGACCCCGAGCTCCTTGGCGATGTCTTTTTGCGGCACGCCGTGCAGGCGGTACATCTCGAACGCGTAGCGCGTGCGCTCGGGCAGCTCGTTGAGCGCTTCGGCGATGTGTTCGAGGGTCGCAAGGTTGATGTGGGTGGATTCTGGCGAGGCATTCTGGATTACCACATTCATGCCTTCTTCCTCGCTACCCGAGTACTTCAGCTCCATCGCCTGCTTGCGGTAGTGATCGATGGCCAGGTTGCGCACGATCTGGAACAGATAGCTGAGCTGGGCCTTGAACGAGGACGTGATCTGCGGCGCGGAACCGAGCCGGAAGAAGGCATCCTGCACCACATCCTCGGCGCGCGACCGACAGCCCGTGATACGGGCGGCAATCTTGACAAGGATGCTGCGATTGTCGACGAACGCCTGGAGTAATGGTGAATCGCACTTACTTGTGGATAGTTGTTCCGCCATGGAAATCACCTTGTCTCTGTGGGGAAAGGGAGCACACCGTTTGGCGATGCTTCCTACGACGTGCGACAAACTATTCAGAATGATAATGATTGTCAAATACAGAAGTAAGTGAGTCTCTATTCGATTGCGGTCTAAGCTTCACCCCCTCCATGACCACTGTGTGAACGTCGTCCGCAGGCCAGCGACGTTTCTAATTATTTCTCCGGCCCATCCGTTCCCCTGTGTACATCCGGCCGCCGACTGCCGCCCGCCCTGCGTGCCTTGCGCACCTGGCCCGGCCCCGGCCCGACTTACCCAGACACTGGCAGGAACACTCCATGACGGACGCCTTCGAACTCCCGCTCACGCTGGTCCAGGCCCTGGCGCAACGCGCCGCGGCGACCCCGGACCGGATCGCCTTGCGCTTTCTGGCCGACGATCCCCGCGAACAGGCGGTGCTCAGCTACCGCGAGCTGGACCAGCGCGCCCGTACCATCGCCGCCGCCCTGCAGGCCCGTGCCGCATTCGGCGACCGCGCGATCCTGCTGTTCCCCAGTGGTCCGGACTATGTCGCGGCGTTCTTCGGCTGCCTGTATGCCGGGGTGATCGCAGTGCCGGCCTATCCGCCGGAGTCTTCGCGCCAACACCATCAGGAGCGCCTGCTGTCGATCATCGACGATGCCCAGCCGCGTCTGCTGCTGACGGTAGAAGCGCTTCATGACAGTTTGCAGGGCCTCGACGCCCTGGCGACGGACGCAGCCCCAGGCCTGCTGGCGGTGGACCGCCTGGCCCCGGAATTGGCCGACGACTGGCGTGAGCCGGCGCTGGCCGGCGAGCACATCGCCTTCCTGCAGTACACCTCCGGCTCCACCGCACTGCCCAAGGGGGTGCAGGTCAGCCATGGCAATCTGGTGGCTAATGAGCAGTTGATCCGCCAGGGCTTCGGCATCGACCTCAACCCCGACGACGTGATCGTCAGCTGGCTGCCGCTGTACCACGACATGGGCCTGATCGGCGGCTTGCTGCAACCGATCTTCAGCGGCGTGCCCTGTGTGCTGATGTCGCCGGGCTACTTCCTTGCCCGGCCCCTGCGTTGGTTGCAGGCGATCAGCGAATACGGCGGCACCATCAGCGGCGGCCCGGATTTCGCCTATCGCCTGTGCAGCGAGCGGGTCAGCGAAGCGGCCTTGGCCGGGCTCGATCTGAGCCGCTGGCGCGTGGCCTACTCTGGTTCCGAGCCGATCCGCCAGGACAGCCTCGAAACCTTCGCCAGCAAGTTCGCCGCCTGCGGCTTCCAGGCGAGCAGCTTCTTCGCCAGCTACGGGCTGGCCGAAGCCACGCTGTTCGTCAGCGGCAGCCGACGCGGCCAGGGCATCGGCGCGCTGGAGCTCGATGCCGAGGCCTTCGCCGCCAACCGCGCCGAGTCTGGCAAGGGCAGCGTGCTGATGAGCTGCGGCTATCCGCAGCCGGGCCATGCGGTGCGTATCGTCGAACCGCAGCAACTCGCTGTGCTGGGCGATAACCGGGTGGGTGAAATCTGGGCCGGTGGCCCAAGCATTGCGCTGGGCTACTGGCGCAACCCCGAGGCCACGGCGCGTACCTTTGTCGAGATGGACGGCCAGACCTGGCTGCGCACCGGCGACCTGGGCTTCATGCGCGATGGCGAGGTGTTCGTCACCGGGCGGCTGAAGGACATGCTGATCGTGCGTGGCCAGAATCTCTATCCGCAGGATCTGGAGAAGACCCTCGAACGTGAGGTCGAGGTGTTGCGCAAGGGGCGCGTGGCGGTGTTCGCCGTGGACGACCGGGGCGAAGAGGGCATCGGCGTGGCGGTGGAAGTCAGCCGCAACGTGCAGAAGGCAATGCCCCCCGAGGCGCTGATCAAGACCCTGCGCCAGGTCATCGCCGACGCCTGCCGCCAGGCGCCGGCGGTGGTGTTGCTGCTCAATCCGGGGGCACTGCCCAAGACCTCCAGCGGCAAGCTGCAGCGCTCGGCTTGCCGCCTGCGCATGAACGACGGCAGCCTCGATTGCTACGCCCGCTTCCCGGCCGATGAAGCATCCGCCGAGCAAGGCACCTCAGGCGATGCCCTGCAGGCGCGCATCGCGACAGTGTGGCGCGAACTGCTCAAGGTGGAGGCGGTGGCGGCGGACGATCACTTCCTGCTGCTGGGCGGCAACTCCATCGCCGCCACCCAGGTCACCGCGCGGCTGTCCGACGAGCTGGGCATCACGCTCAGCCTGCGTACCTTGTTCGAGGCGCCGGTATTGGCCGACTACAGTGCCGCGGTGGCTTGCGTGCTGGAGCAGGGCGGGCAGGGCACCGGCGCCATCGCCACCCTCGACCGCGCCAAGGCATTGCCGCAGTCGCTGGCGCAGAACCGCCTGTGGTTGCTGTGGCAACTTGAGCCCCAGTCCGCTGCCTACAACATTCCAGCCGGCCTGCACCTGCGTGGCGAGTTGGACGAGGCGGCGCTGCAGGCGAGCTTCCAGGCGCTGGTCGAGCGCCACGAGTCCCTGCGCACCCGTTTCAGCGAAGTGGATGGCGAGGCCCTGCAGCATGTGCTGGCGCACGCCGAATTTACCTTGCAGCGTGCCGATCTCGAGGGGCTGGACGCCAGCGAGATCGCCAACCGTCGCGAACATGAGGCCCGCCAGCCGTTCGACTTGCGCGAGGGCCCGCTGCTGCGCGTGACCCTGGCACGCCTGGGCGATGAGGAGCACCAACTGTGGGTGACCCTGCATCACATCGTCGCCGACGGTTGGTCGCTGAATATCCTGCTCGAAGAGTTCGCCCGGCTCTACGCCGCACACTGCCAGGGCCAGCAGGCTAGCCTTGCGCCGCTGGCGCTGGGTTACGCCGACTACGGCACCTGGCAGCGCCAGTGGCTGGCAGAGGGCGAGGCTGCGCGCCAGTTGGAATACTGGACGGCGCAACTGGGCGACGACTTGCCGGTGCTCGACCTGTGCACCGACCATCCGCGCTCGGCACTGCGCGAGCAGCGTGCCGCGCGCCTGAACATGAAAGTGCCAGCCAAGCTCGGCGAAGCGCTCAAGGGACTGGCCCGTGACCAGCAGGTGAGCCTGTTCATGGTCCTGCTGGCGGGCTGGCAAGCCTTGCTGCAGCGATACAGCGGCCAGTCCGACATCCGCGTCGGCGTCCCCAACGCCAACCGCCCGCGCCTGGAGACACAGGCCATGGTCGGCTTCTTCATCAACACCCAGGTCATGCGTGCCGAGTTCGACGGCCGTACGCCGTTCGACCAGTTGCTGGCCCAGGTGCGCGAACGCACCCTTGGCGCCCAGGCGCACCAGGACCTGCCATTCGAACAACTGCTCGAAGCACTGCCACAGGCTCGCGAGCAGGGCCTGTTCCAGGTCATGTTCAACCACCAGCAGCGCGACCTGTCCGCGCTGCGCCGCCTGCCCGGGCTGCTTGCCGAAGAACTGCCCTGGCACAGCCGCGAGGCCAAGTTCGACCTGCAACTGCACAGTGAGGAAGATCACCAGGGCCGGCTGACACTGGCCTTCGACTACGCCGCCGAGCTGTTCGAAGCCAGCACGGTCAAGCGTCTGGCCCAGCACCTGCTGGCGCTGCTCGAGCAGGTCTGCGCGCAGCCGCAACTGGCTGTGGGCGAGGTACAACTGCTGGATGAGCCAGCCCGCGCACAAATGCTCGCCTGGGGCCAGGCGCCGGTCGAGCCCGCCAAGACCTTGCTGGTCGAGCAGCTCAACGAACAGGCACGCCTGACACCGGAGCGCATCGCCCTGGTGTGGGAGGGCGGTCAGCTCGACTACGCCAGCCTGCACCAGCAGGCCAACCGTCTGGCCCACTACCTGCGTGACAAGGGTGTCGGCCCGGACACATGCGTGGCCATCGCTGTAGAACGCTCGCCGCAACTGCTGGTCGGCCTGCTGGCGATCCTCAAGGCGGGCGGCGCCTATGTGCCGCTGGACGTCGACTACCCGGCCGAACGCCTGGCCTACATGCTCGCCGACTGTGGCGCGGGCCTGCTGCTGAGCCAGAGCAACTTGCTCGAGCGTCTGCCCCAGGTCGAGGGCGTCAGTACCATCGCGCTGGACCAGTTGCACCTGGACACCTGGCCCAGCCAGGCCCCAGGCCTGCGCCTGGAAGGCGAGCACCTGGCCTATGTGATCTATACCTCCGGCTCCACCGGCCAGCCCAAGGGCGTGGGCAACACCCACGCGGCCCTGGCCGAACGCCTGCAATGGATGCAGGCCACCTATGCGCTGGACGAGCACGACGTGCTGATGCAGAAGGCACCGATCAGCTTCGACGTGTCGGTGTGGGAATGCTTCTGGCCGCTGGTCACCGGGTGCCGCCTGGTGCTGGCCGGCCCCGGTGAACATCGCGATCCACAGCGCATCGCCGCGCTGGTGCAGCAGCATGGGGTGACCACGCTGCACTTCGTGCCGCCGCTGTTGCAGGTGTTTGTCCAGGAGCCGCTGGCCGCGGGTTGCACCAGCCTGCGTCGGCTGTTCTCCGGTGGCGAGGCGTTGCCTGCCAGCCTGCGCGACCGAGCCCTGGCGTTGCTGCCCCAGGTGCAGTTGCACAACCGTTATGGCCCGACCGAGACCGCGATCAACGTCACCCACTGGCACAGCCAGCGCGAGGATGGCGAGCGCTCGCCCATCGGCCGTCCGCTGGCCAATGTGCTGTGCCGTGTGCTGGATGATGAATTCGAACTGACCGCACCGGGCGTGCCGGGCGAGCTGTGCCTCGGTGGCGCAGGCCTGGCCCGTGGCTACCTCGGGCGCCCGGGCCTGACCGCCGAGCGTTTCGTGCCGCAGCCCGATGGCGACGGCCAGCGTCTGTACCGCAGCGGCGACCGCGTGCGCTGGCTGGTGCACGACGGTGCGCTGGAATACCTCGGGCGCCTCGACCAGCAGGTCAAGGTGCGCGGCTTCCGCGTTGAGCCTGAAGAGGTCCAGGCGGTGCTGCTGGCCCAGCCAGGTGTCGAGCAGGCGCTGGTGCTGATCCACCGGGACGCCGTCGGCGCGCAGTTGGTCGGCTACTACAGCGGTGTCGAGCAGAGTGCCGCCTTGCTCGCTACCCTCGGCGCGCAACTGCCCGCCTACATGGTGCCAGCGCAGTTGGTTCACCTGGCGCAGATGCCACTGGGCCCGAGCGGCAAGGTCGATCGCAAGGCGTTGCCGACGCCGGTCTGGCAGCAACGCCAACACGTCGAACCGCAGTCCGCGCTGGAGCAGCAGGTGGCGGCGATCTGGCGCGAGGTGCTGAACCTGCCCCGGGTAGGCCTGCAGGACGACTTCTTCGCCCTTGGTGGCCACTCGCTGCTGGCCACCCAGATCGTTTCGCGCTGCCGTCAGGCCTGCGACGTCGAACTGCCGCTCAAGGCGCTGTTCGAGGCCAGTGAGCTGGGCGCGTTCTGCGCCGAGATCGCGCGGATCCGCGCCAGCGGTGGGTGCAACCTGCAGGGCGAGATCGCCCGAGTCGACCGCCGTCAGGCCGTGCCGCTGTCGTACTCGCAACAGCGCATGTGGTTCCTATGGCAGATGGAACCGGACAGCCCCGCATACAACGTCGGCGGCATGGCGCGTCTACGCGGCGCGCTGCATGTGGACGCCTTCGAACGTGCCCTGCAGGCGTTGATCGTACGCCACGAAACCCTGCGCACCACCTTCCCCAGCATCGACGGCAAGCCCTACCAGTGCGTGGCCGACGACAGCAGCCTGCACCTGGACTGGCAGGACTTCAGCACGCTGCCGGCCGACAATCGCCAGCAACGCCTGCAGCAACTGGCTGACGAACAGGCGCACCAGCCGTTCGACCTGGAGCGTGGTCCGTTGCTGCGCGCCTGCCTGGTCAAGGTGCAGGAGCGTGAGCACTATTTCGTCCTGACCCTGCACCATATCGTCACCGAGGGTTGGGCGATGGACATCTTCGCCCGCGAGCTGGGCGAGCTCTACGAAGCCTTCGTCGACGAACGCGAATCGCCGCTGGCGCCGCTGCCGGTGCAGTACCTGGACTACAGCGTCTGGCAGCGCCAGTGGCTTGAAGGCGGCGAGGGCGCGCGCCAGCTAGACTACTGGAAAGCACGCCTGGGCGACGAGCACCCGGTGCTGGCACTGCCGACCGACCGCCCGCGCCCGGCGGTGCAGAGCCATCGCGGCGAGCTGTACCGCTTCGACCTCGACCCGGCGCTGGTCGAGCGTGTGCATGCGTTCAACAGCCAGCGTGGGCTGACCCTGTTCATGACCATGACCGCCTCGCTGGCCGCCCTGCTGCACCGCTACAGCGGCCAGCGCGACCTGCGTATCGGCGCGCCGGTGGCCAACCGCATCCGTCCGGAAAGCGAGGGGCTGATCGGTGCCTTCCTCAACACCCAGGTGCTGCGTTGCGAACTGGATGGGCAGATGAGCGCCGCCGCGTTGCTCGAGCAGATGCGCCAGACCATCATCGACGGCCAGTCGCACCAGGACTTGCCGTTCGAACAATTGGTCGAAGCCCTGCAGCCGCCGCGCAGCAGTGCCTACAACCCGTTGTTCCAGGTGATGTGCAACGTGCAGCGCTGGGTTTTCCAGCAAAGCCGCACACTGGCGGGCATGCAGGTGGATTACCTGGTCAACGACGCCAGCGCCACCAAGTTCGACCTGTACCTGGAAGTCACCGACCTGGACGGCCGACTGGGCTGCTGCCTGACCTACAGCCGCGACCTGTTCGATGAGCCGCGCATCGCGCGCATGGCCGAACACTTGCAGCAGTTGCTGGCTGCGATGCTGGACGATCCGCAGCAGCGCCTGTGCGAACTGCCGATGCTGTCGGGCGCCGAGCTGCAGGAGCTGGTCGGTCAACTTCAGGGCGAGCAGGACTTCGACCTCGACCAGACCCTGCACGGGCTGTTCGCCGCCCAGGTCGAGCGCACGCCCCAGGCACTGGCGCTGACCTTTGCCGGCCAGCACCTGAGCTACGCCGAACTCGATCAGCAGGCCAACCGCCTGGCCCGTGCCCTGCGTGAGCGGGGTGTCGGCCCGCAGGTGCGGGTGGGCCTGGCGCTGGAGCGCTCGACGCAGATGGTGGTCGGCCTGCTGGCGATCCTCAAGGCCGGTGGTGCCTATGTGCCGCTCGATCCGGAATACCCGCTCGAGCGCCTGCACTACATGATCGAGGACAGCCGCCTGGGCCTGCTGATCGGCCAGCGCGACTTGCTCGCGACCCTCGGCGAGCTGCCGGCCGGTGTGCTCACCTGGAGCCTGGAGGACGACGCCGCATCGCTGTCTGCCTACAGCGATGCGCCACTGGACAACCTCAACCTGCCGCAGCACCAGGCGTACCTGATCTACACCTCCGGCTCCACCGGCAAGCCCAAGGGCGTGGTAGTCAGCCATGGCGAGATCGCCATGCACTGCCAGGCGGTGATCGCCGACTTCGGCATGCGCAGCGACGATTGCGAGCTGCATTTCTATTCGATCAACTTCGATGCGGCCAGCGAACGCCTGCTCACGCCGCTGCTGTGCGGTGCACGGGTGGTGCTGCGTGCCCAGGGGCAATGGGGCGCAGAAGAGATCTGCGACCTGGTGCGCGAGCAGCAGGTGAGCATTCTCGGTTTCACCCCGAGCTACGGTAGCCAGTTGGCGCAGTTCCTGGCCGCGCGTGGCGAGCAACTGCCGGTGCGTCTGGTGATCACCGGCGGCGAGGCGCTGACGGGCGAACACCTGCAGCGCATCCGTCAGGCCTTTGCTCCGCAGCAGTTCTTCAATGCCTACGGCCCGACCGAAACCGTGGTCATGCCGCTGGCATGCCTGGCACCCGAAACCTTGTCAGCCGATGCGGGCAGCGTGCCGATTGGCCGCATGATCGGGGCGCGCACCGGCTACATTCTCGACGAGGACCTGGCGCTGTTGCCCCAGGGTGGCATTGGTGAGCTGTATGTCGGTGGCGCGGGCCTCGCCCAGGGCTATCACGACCGTCCGGGGCTGTCGGCCGAACGTTTCGTCGCCGACCCCTTCAGCCATGGCGGTGGCCGGCTGTATCGCACCGGCGACCTGGTGCGCCTGCGCGCCGACGGGCTGGTCGAGTACATCGGCCGGGCTGACCAGCAGGTGAAGATCCGTGGTTTCCGCATCGAGCTGGGCGAGATCGAAAGCCGCCTGCAGGAGCACGCCGCTGTCGAGGAGGCCGTGGTCCTGGCCCTCGACCTGCCGGGCGGCAAGCAACTGGTGGGCTACTTGGTCTGTGATCAGGCCAAAGGTGGCAGCGAGGCCCAGGCGCACCTGCGCGAGGCGGTGAAGGCCCATGCCCGCAAGCACCTGCCTGACTACATGGTGCCTGCGCACCTGGTGCTGCTCGAGCGCCTGCCGCTGATGGGCAATGGCAAGCTCGACCGGCGGGCGCTGCCAGCGCCGGACCTCGCGCAGGCACACCAGCTTTACCAGGCGCCGACCAATGAGCTGGAGACACAGTTGGCGCAGATCTGGTGTGAGGTGCTCAACGTTTCCCGCGTGGGGGTACAGGACAACTTCTTCGAACTGGGCGGTGACTCGATCCTGTCGATCCAGGTGGTCAGCCGCGCCCGTCAGTTGGGCCTGCAGTTCACCCCGCGCGACCTGTTCCAGCACCAGACCATCCAGACCCTGGCAGCCGTGGTCACCCATGGCGCGGCGCCGACGCATGTGGAGCAGGGGGCGCGTCAGGGCCGTATCGGTCTGACCCCGATCCAGCATTGGTTCTTCGACAGCCAGGTGCCACAGCCACAGCACTGGAACCAGGCGGTGCTGCTGCAAGCACGCAAGCCGCTGCACGCCGAACGGCTGGAGACTGCACTGGCGGCGCTGGTGCAGCATCACGACAGTCTGCGCCTGCGCTTCCTCCAGGCCGCAGATCGCTGGCAGGGCGAATACGACCAGGCGAGTGCCCAGCCGCTGCTGTGGACGGCGACAGTCGCTGACTTCAGTGATTGCCAGGCGCTCTATACCGACGTGCAGCGCAGCCTCGACCTGCAACAAGGGCCCCTGTTGCGCGGCCTGCTGCTGACCGATGGCGAAGGCGAGCAACGCTTGCTGCTGGCCATCCACCACCTGGTGGTCGACGGCGTGTCCTGGCGTGTGTTGCTCGAAGACCTGCAGGCGCTGTATCGCGGTGAAACCCTGGCGGCCAAGACCCATGCCATGGGCGACTGGTCGGCGCGCCTGGCCAGCTATGCCGGCAGCGACTCGCTGCGTGACGAGCTGGACTGGTGGGAGGGGCAACTGGGACGTGTGCGCCGCGAACTGCCGTGCGATCACCCGCAGGGCGGCAACCTGCACCGCCATGCCCGCACCCTGGCTATCGAGCTCGACACCGAGCAGACCCGCCAACTGCTGCAGCAGGCACCAGCGGCCTATCACACCCAGGTCAACGACTTGCTGCTGACCGCCCTGGCCCGCACCCTGAGCCACTGGAGCGGCGATGAGCAGGTGCTGGTACAGCTTGAGGGGCATGGTCGCGAAGGGCTGTTCGAAGACATCGACCTGACCCGCAGCGTCGGCTGGTTCACCAACGCCTATCCGCTGAGCCTGAGCCCGGCAGCCGGTAACGACGATGCCGCGCGCAGTGCTTCGATCAAGGGCATCAAGGAACAACTGCGCCAGGTGCCGCACAAAGGGCTGGGGTATGGCGTGCTGCGCTACCTGGCCGATACTGCGGGGCGTGAGCGCATGGCGGCGTTGCCACAGGCGCGCATCACCTTCAACTACCTGGGGCAGTTCGATCAGCAGTTCGACACCAATGCCGTGTTCCAGCCGCTGGATACCCCGGCGGGCCTGGCCCATGACCTGGATGCTCCACTGCCCAACTGGCTGAGCGTGGATGGCCAGGTCTATGGTGGTGCCTTGCAACTGCGTTGGACCTTCAGTGCCGAGCGCTACGACGAAACGACCATCGCCGAGCTGGCCGAAGCCTATCGCCAGGAACTGCTGGCGCTGGTCGCCCACTGTCTGGCCGAGGGCAACGGTAGCTTCACGCCGTCGGACTTCCCGCTGGCCCAACTGACCCAGGAGCAGATCGATACCTTGCCGGTGCCGGCAGCCGAAATCGAGGATGTCTACCCGCTGACGCCGATGCAGGAGGGGCTGCTGCTGCACACCCTGCTAGAACCGGGCACCGGCATCTACTACATGCAGGACCGCTACCGCATCAACAGTGCGCTGGACCCCGAGCGCTTCGCCCAGGCCTGGCAGGGAGTAGTTGCACGCCATGAGGCGCTGCGCGCATCGTTCAGCTGGAACGCGGGTGAAGCGATGCTGCAGATCATCCACAAGGCGGGCAAGACCCAGGTGGACTACCAGGACTGGCGCGAGCTGGACGACGCCAGCCAGGAGCAACGCCTGCAGGCCCTGCACAAGCAGGAGCGCGAAGCCGGATTCGAGTTGCTGCGCGAGGCACCGTTCCACCTGCGCCTGGTGCGCGTGGCCGATGAGCGCTACTGGTTCATGATGAGCAACCATCACATCCTCATCGATGCCTGGTGCCGCTCGTTGCTGATGAACGATTTCTTCGAGATTTACCAGGCGCTGGGCGAAGGCCGTGCCGCGCAGCTGCCGGTGCCGCCGCGCTATCGCGACTACATCGGCTGGCTGCAGCGCCAGGACCTGGACGAGGCGCGTCGCTGGTGGCAGGCCAACCTGGCCGGCTTCGAACGCGCTACGGCGATCCCCAGCGACCGCCCGCTGCGCCATGACCACGCCGGGGACGGCATGATCGTCGGCGATTGCTACACCCGCCTCGAGGTGAGCGAGGGGGCGCGTCTGCGTGAACTGGCGCAGGCTCATCAACTGACCGTCAACACCTTTGCCCAGGCGGCCTGGGCACTGGTACTGGCCCGCTACAGCGGCGAGCGCGACGTGGTGTTCGGGGTGACCGTTGCCGGGCGCCCGGTGAGCTTGCCGCAGATGCAACGTACGGTCGGGCTGTTCATCAACAGCATCGCCTTGCGCGTGCAACTGCCAGCGGCCGGCGAGCGCCAGAGCGTGCGTCAGTGGCTGCAGGGCTTGCTCGATCGCAACATGCAGTTGCGCGAATACGAGTACCTGCCGCTGGTGGCGATCCAGGAATGCAGCGAGCTGCCCAAGGGGCAGGCGCTGTTCGACAGCCTGTTCGTGTTTGAAAACGCGCCGGTCGAGAGCAATGTGCTTGACCACGCCCAACACCTGAACGCCAGCTCCGACTCGGGCCGTACCCACACCAACTTCCCGCTGACGGCGGTGTGCTACCCGGGCGATGACCTGGGCCTGCACCTGTCGTTCGACCAGCGTTACTTCGACTACCCGACCGTCGAGCGCCTGCTGGCCGAGTTCAAGCGCCTGTTGCTGGCGCTGGTCGAAGGTTTCGAGGGTGAGGTGCAGGCACTGCCACTGCTGGGGGCCGAGGAGCAGCGCTTCCTGCTCGAGGACTGCAACCGTACCGAGCACGCCTATACCCTGGAGCAGAGTTACGTCGAGCTGTTCGAGGCGCGCGTCGCAGCGCACCCCGAGCGTATCGCTGCCCGTTGCCTGGAGGCGTCCTACGACTATGCCGGGCTCAACCTGGCCGCCAACCGCCTGGGGCATGCCCTGGTCGCGGCCGGTGTGAACATCGATCAGCCCGTCGCCTTGCTGGCCGAGCGTGGCCTGCCGCTGCTGGGCATGATAGTTGGCAGCTTCAAGGCCGGTGCGGGGTACCTGCCGCTGGATCCGGGCCTGCCCTCGGCGCGTCTGCAGCGTATCGTCGAGCTCAGCCGCACGCCAGTACTGGTGTGCAGCGCCGCCTGTGCCGAGCAGGCGGGCCAGTTGCTCGACGAGCTGAGCGGGGCGGTACGGCCGAAGCTGCTGGTGTGGGAGGATATCCAGGCCAGCCAGGTCGCGGGCCACAACCCCGGTATCTACAGCGGGCCGGACAACCTGGCCTATGTGATCTATACCTCAGGCTCCACCGGGCTGCCCAAGGGCGTGATGGTCGAGCAGCGCGGCATGCTCAACAACCAGCTGAGCAAGGTGCCGTACCTGGCGCTGGACGAACACGACGTGATCGCCCAGACCGCTTCGCAGAGCTTTGACATCTCGGTGTGGCAGTTCCTGGCAGCGCCGCTGTTCGGGGCCCGTGTCGAGATCGTGCCAAATGCCATTGCCCACGATCCCCAGGGCTTGCTGGCGCATGTCCAGGCCAGCGGCATCACCGTGCTGGAAAGCGTGCCTTCGCTGATCCAGGGCATGCTGGCCAACGACCACCAGGCGCTGGATGGCCTGCGCTGGATGCTGCCGACCGGCGAGGCGATGCCACCGGAGCTGGCCGCCCAGTGGCTGGAGCGCTATCCGCAGATCGGCCTGGTCAACGCCTATGGCCCGGCCGAATGCTCTGACGATGTGGCGTTCTTCCGCGTCGATGCCGATTCGACCCGCGGCAGCTACCTGCCTATCGGCACCCCGACTGACAACAACCGCCTGTACCTCTATGGCGAAGAGCAGACGCTGGTGCCGTTGGGCGCAGTGGGCGAGCTGTGCGTGGCCGGTACGGGTGTCGGGCGTGGCTATGTCGGTGACCCGGTGCGTACGGCCCTGGCGTTCATCCCGCATCCACACGGTGCTTCGGGCGAGCGGCTGTATCGCACCGGCGATCTGGCGCGGCGCCGTGCCGATGGTGTGCTCGAATATGTAGGGCGCATTGACCACCAAGTGAAGATCCGCGGCTACCGTATCGAGCTTGGCGAGATCGAAGCGCGCCTGCACGAGCAGCCGCAGATTCGCGATGCGGCAGTCGGTGTCCAGGAAGGCGCCAATGGCAAGCACCTGGTCGGCTACCTGGTTGCCCACCAGGGCGTGATAGCGGATGCCGGCCTGCTCGAGCAGATCAAGCAGCGCCTGCGCGCCGAGTTGCCGGAGTACATGGTGCCGCTGCACTGGGGTTGGTTCGACAAGCTGCCGCACAACGCCAATGGCAAGCTCGACCGCAAGGCACTGCCGGTCATCGAGGTCGGTGGCCAGCACAGCCAGGACTACCTGGCTCCGCGCAGCGAGCTGGAAGAGACCCTGGCCGCTATCTGGGGCGAGGTGCTCAAGGCTGAGCGGGTCGGGGTGCGCGACAACTTCTTCGAACTGGGCGGGCATTCATTGCTGGCCACGCAGATCGCCTCACGCGTGCAGAAGCGCCTGCAACTGAATGTGCCGTTGCGAGCGATGTTCGAGTGCAGCACCGTGGAAGAGTTGGCGGTGTATGTCGAAGGGTTGCAGGGTAGTGCGCTGGATGAGGAGAAGGTGGATCGGTTGAGTGATCTGATGGCGGAGCTGGAGGGGTTGTAATCCAGTTGAGCTGGATATGTAGTGCTGTGGCTGTGCCAAGGGTTGGATCAGTGTCCAACCCTTGGGCTAGTCAGTGCTTTCATTTATTTTGAGTGGAAGGTTTTCTGCGTAAGTTATTAGCAGATATAAAGCTGTTGCGCTTAGTGGGTCGCTGCTTGGCTGCCCCACCAGGCGATTCATCAATCTCGACGATAGCTTCGCTCGGACGGGCGTTTGCAGTGGTCCTCGCTTCTGTCGTTATTGTTTGCAGAGGGATATGCTCCCCTGTTGGGGCGACTTCACGTATTGGCCGGGCAGTAAGTGTTTGTATAGGTGCAGATAGGTCGGATTCAACTGCAAGTGGAGGTGGAGGAGTATCGGCGGAGGTGAGTTCCGGTGTCGGATTTGCTTCAGCGTTCACACGCCCTGCTTCTGCTTGGTCATCGCTGCTGTTTTGCATATTGGCAAGTCGTGTGTTGGTGATATTAATGGCTCTCCTGGTTGTAAAGACCGTGGCGCTGGTATTAAATAAAATATTGAAAAAAGTTATACCAAGCAATACGAGTTCTGGATATGCCTGCGTTGCTGCACCTATCAAAGTGATGATCGCAGTTAAGACCCCCGTGAATCTGAGAGTTGAAGCCAAGGCACTTAACCTTCCATTATTACCCTCAAACGCTGTTTTGTAAGTACGCCAAAAAGTGGCAGCAGGTGTTGGTGACCCTTCTGCGGCATTCCGCGCGAGCGTGGTTGGCTCAAGCTGCAGGCTATACAACGAATACCCTCCGGCACCGGCCGTCAAGCCGTTCGCAGCCAGGATCATTAGCATAATGATCCTCCTGGCATCCTCGAGCGGGTCATCGGCGGCCAGCCCTATGGGATCGCGCCTGTTGACCGGGTTGTTACCCACCATGCAGAAAAGATTCAAACCGTCGACCAGTCCTGCAGGATCCGCACTCAACCATCTACCGAAGGCGCATAGATAATAACGCCAGCCAAAATAGTAAAGTCCGCTGGCATCGAGTTCTTTTCCCGAATAACGGTGTGTGCGCAGTTGCAAGCTATCGACTTCAATACCGTCCTCATCGACACCTGTCGTCGCGCCGAACGGTGCATATTCTTCCCGTGATACCACCAGGCCTTGCTCGTCGGTTTCCCCACCCACATTGTTCTGGTGAT
Source organism: Pseudomonas sp. RW3S2 (assembly GCF_014268955.1). NCBI lineage: Bacteria > Pseudomonadati > Pseudomonadota > Gammaproteobacteria > Pseudomonadales > Pseudomonadaceae > Pseudomonas > Pseudomonas sp. RW3S2. Next base: position 149,150 of record NZ_JABWRM010000004.1, read on the forward strand.
CACTGAATGCGTAGCGCAAATAGCACCGTTCATTGGTGCGATCCGATATCCAGCGCACCTCTTGAATCTGGCTGATGGCGATATGTTGCCGAGGTTGTTCCTGACCTTCCAGCATCCTGATGCGCACTTCGCAATCCTGCACGTAGGTGGTAACGGTCAAAGCCACTTCATTTGATCGCCGGGTCCGATTCACCTTGCGTGAGCGTACTCCGCCACTGGCGTAGTGGTAGTGCTCGGTATCGTTGTCTTCGCCTGGTCGCTCGACCATGACCACCTGATGCAGTTGATTGTCCGCCTGCCATATCAGGGGCCTGCCGCCATCCAGTTGCTTCTGCAGACCGCCCGCCAGAAACCCCTGTTCTGGGGTAAGCGGATGATCTTTGGGCAGTGCCCGGTTGCTGTTGGCGGCAACTTTCAGGTGGCGTGTGCGCGAGCCCGCGCCGCCGTTATGACTGAGGCGGGTCAGGTTGTCGCCGTCGTCATAGCTGAAGTGCTCTGTGTAACGAGTCCATACGGTGCCTCCCTGGCGGTCGGACCTGGCAAAGGCCCGCGCCGCGAACCTGGTGACTGACGCGCGCTCACGACCTGTGGCACAGGTGAGGCGTTGCAGGCTGTCGTAGTTGAATTCACGCCGCGCCGTGATGTGCTGGTTGTCATGCCAGCCTGGGGCGGCGCCCATATCGTCGATGACGGTGATGTTGCCAATGGGGTCGTAGTGATAATGCAAGTCGCTGATCGACAACGGCCCCAACGGATGATCGACGGGACGGGCGATGTGGTGTCGGCTGAGAAGGTTGCTGCGCTGCGAGTAAGTCCAGGTCTGAACCACACCATTACCTGTGATCTTTACCCGCATTTTTCCATCGGCGCGATACTGCACGGTGTCGAGCAGCACAGCGTAGCGTTTGTCGTGCTGCAGTATGGTGTGGCATACCTCACCGCTGAGGTCATGGGTGTGATGCGTGATTACACCGGTTGCATCGGTCTGTCTCAGTAGCTCGCCCAACGCGTTATGTCGAGCGATGTTCGACCACTGCTGTTGTTCCAGTTCGTCTTCACTGCCTTGTGCCCAGTCTGGCTGACTGGCCGAGGGTTGTAGAAGGCGACGCTGGGTTTCCAGGGGCTGGGAAGTCAGTGACAGGGCGGCAGTCGTCGTGACTCCAGCGTTGTCATGATGTTCGATCAGTTGTCCGGCAAGGTTGCGCAACCGGCTCGGGGCGTCGGCGAGCCCATACCGAAGACGCTCGCGCTGGCGCTGAGCGCCCGCGCAGGGCTGTTCGAGAACTGCTTGTGGTCGACCACCTTCTTCTGGCGAGGTATACAAGGTGCGAGTGACAGTGCCTTGGGCGTTGCTCTTCCACAATGGTTGCCCGGCAATATCGTTGAAACTCAGGGTACGGTCATCGTCCACCGTTTGTTGCGCCAGTACCTGACCGCCCAGGGTGACGATGCTGGTGGCATTGGCAAGAAGCGTGGCTTCGGGCGTTGCGCGCAGTGGACGAGCCCCGAATATCGAGGTGCTCCGTTGTTCGGGCTGTATCTGGACCCGACTGCGCAAAAGCCTGGGTGAACCGCTTTCACCAGGCTGACGCAGCAGTGACAGTTCCAGTACGGGATGACCGCGACTGGAACTGACGGAGGCATGTGGGGTACCGGAATGATGTCGATGCTCGGCGTTGAACATGGGCATGACCAAATGACGATTCAGTAGTGTTCGTCAGTGTAGTTTCGCAACCGATTGCATACACCTGACAGAATTATCAGGTACCCGTCAGCGAGCCTTGTTATTCAGCGCTTGCCGAGTATCTTCCCCAGCATTTCCGGCCGCGGTGCACCCTGCTGGCTCTGCAGTTGCCCTTGCTCATCCTGATAGAAGATCGCCGGTGTCGCACCTAGCCCCATTTCCTCCATCAGTGCCTGGTTGACTGCCAGCTGTTTCTGGGTCGCGTCGGGAATGGTGTCCAGCGCCTTGAGCGTGCTGGCCTTGCCGGCGCTTTCGTGGTCTTGCAGTGCCTTGGCAGGGTCTTTTGCCGACAACAGCGCTGCGGATTTGCCCGGGCTGTCCGGGCGGATGATGCCGACCATGATATGGCGCAGTTGCACCTTGCCCGACTCGACCCAGGGCCGCGCCTGTTGCCAGAACATGTTGCAGTACGGGCAGTTGGGGTCGCTGAACAGGTAGACGATACGTGGCGCATCGGTCTTGCCGTCCTGGATCCAGGCGGTCTTTTCCATCTTCGCCCAGATTTCCTTGCTCATCGGTGTGTAGACCAACTTGTCCAACGGTTCGGCGCTCAGGTCCTGGCCTTGCTCATCGAACAGGCTGCCAACCAGCACGTGCTTGCCGTCGGGCGTCAAGTACAGGGCGATGCCGTTGTTGTGGTACTCGGCGGCATAACCGCGCAGGCCATTGGGCGCGTCGAAAGTACCCTTGATTACCGCGCCCTTGGCTTCCATCTGCTGGATCGCCTTTGGCCAGGGCTCGGCCTGCGCCAGGGGCGCGACGAGCAGGGCCAGGGAGAGGGGCAGGAGAGCAGTCAGTCGCATGTCATTTTCCTTGTGCGGCGGGGGCGGGCGCTACGGCCCGCTCTAAAGGCTCCAGGGCGTTGTGCAGGCTGGCGCGGGATAGCTCGCCGAGGTGGCTGCCGACCAGGCGTCCCTCGGCGTTGTAGAACAGGGTGGTGGGCAGGGCCATGGAGCCGACCCGTTGCGCCAGTTGCCCGCTGCCGTCGAACAGCACGTGATTCAGGCTCAGGCCGGTCGTGGCCAGGAAGGTACTGACGCTCTCTGGTGTTTCGCCTTGGTTGACGAACAGGAAGGTCACGTCGGGGTAGTCGCTCTGGGCCTGTTGCAGCACAGGCATCTCACGCCTGCACGGTGGGCACCAGGTGGCCCAGATGTTGATGACCAGTGGTGTGCCGCGGTAGCTGTGCAGGGCCACCGATTCGCCGCTGGCGTTTTGCAGGCTCAGTTCGGGCAGCTCGGTGCCTTTGCTGTACAGGTGGCTGCCCAGGCTCGCCAGCCCCCAGAACAGTGCGCCGCTGAACAGCGCCCAGCCCAGCGGGCGGCGCAGCCCCGGTCGGCGGCGACCCTGCCACAAGGCAGCAGCGATGAGTCCCGCCAGGCCACTCCAGAGCTGGAAGCCGCCATCGCGAATGTCGATGATCTGCACAGGGTCATCGCGGTACATCGCCCAGTACTCCAGGACGAAGCCCGCACGGGCGCAGAGGAGCCCGACCAGAAACAGGTTGAACAGCGCCGATTCGGGGCTCTCGCCGCCACGGCGAGCGACCCACCAGCCGACCAGGCAGGCGATGCCCAACGCTGCAAGCAACAGCAGGTGGTTCAAGGCCATCGTCAGCGGCCCCAAGGTTACCGTCAGCATCAGCCTTGACTCCTGGTCTGGGCCCAGTGTTGCAGGAATGCAGCGGCGTCGATTTCACCGGTGATGCGTCGGGCGCGCCGCTCGTCACCTTCCGGGCCGATCCAGATCAGGCTGGGCGGGCCTGGAACCTGGTAGCGCTGCAGCAATTCGCGGCTGGCAGGGGTGTCGGCGGTGACGTCCAGGCGCAGCATTTGCACGCCGTCGAGGCTGACCTGGACATCGCCGCGGGCGAACACCTGTTTCTCCATCACTTTGCACGATACGCACCAGTCGGCGTAGTAGTCGACCAGCACCCACTGGTTGCGTGCCTTGGCGGCATCCAGTTCACGCTGCAGGTCCTGTGGGGTGTTGACGGTGATGACCCGTGCATCGTGGACATTACCGGCGGTTGTCGTGCCGCCGCCGGTGAAGGGCTGCAGCGGTTGCCAGAGATCGTTGCCTCCTGCGGCGGCACCGACCAGCAGCAGGCCACCCCAGAGGCTACCGAGTAACGGTAGGGCGCGCAGCGCCGGTAGACGCTGCAGGGCAGGCCAGGCCGCCCAGGCCAGGGCAATCAGCCAGGCGCCGACCAGTGCCAGCAGCAGCGGCTCGGGCAGCAGGCTGCGTAAGGTGTACAGGGCCATGGCCAGGAAGACGAAGCCGAACACGCCCTTGACTAGGTTCATCCAGGCTCCGGGGCGTGGCAGGTAGCGGTTGCCCAGGGTGACCAACAGCAGCAGCGGTACGCCCATGCCCAGCCCCAGGCTGAACAGCACCAGTGCGCCTTGCACCACATCGCCGCTCTGGGCGATATAGAGCAGGGCACCGGCCAGTGGCGCGGTCATGCACGGCCCCATCAGCAGGCCAGAGAGCGCGCCAAGCAACGCTGCGCCATACAGGTTGCCGCCACGTGTTCCCTGACCTGCACGATCGAGGCGATCTCGCACGGCGGCGGGCAGTTGCAGTTCGAAGGCGCCGAACATCGGCAGGGCGAGCAACACGAACAGACCCGCCAGGCTGCCCAACAGCCAAGGTTGTTGCAGCCACGCCTGGAGGCTCGCGCCGAGCAATGCCGCGACCACACCCAAGGCGGCGTACACCAGCGCCATGCTCAATACATAGACCCCGGCCAGCACCCAGCCGCGTCGGGCACTTGCGCCATTGCCCATGACCAGTCCGGCGAGGATGGGCAGCATCGGCAGGGAGCAGGGGGTGAACGCCAGCAGCAGTCCCAGGCCGAAGAAGGCCAGCAGGCTCCAGGCCAGGCTGCTGTGTTGCAGGCCGCTGGCCAGGGCCTGGTCGCTGGCTTGTCCGCTGTCGGCTGCGGCTGGCGCAGAGAGCGCAGGCTGGCCGCCCAGGTCGATCACCGTGGTTTGCGGTGGATAGCACAGCCCGGCATCGGCGCAGCCCTGCCAGCCCAGTCGCAGTTCTCCAGTGGCATTGGCGGGCAGCAGCAATTGGAGTTCGGTGCGGTAGACGGCGCTATCACCGAAGAACTCATCGTGATGGTTGAGGGCAGGAGGCAGTTGCGGTTGCTGATCGACGGGAATGCCGTCGAATTTGAGGCGCTTCTGGTAGAGGTAATAGCCGTCCTTGATCTGGAAATAAAGGCGCATCTGCCCGGAGGGCAGGCGATCCTGACTCAGGACGAAAGCCTGGTTCACCGGCAGGAAATCCGACTTGGGAGCGAAGGGGTTGGCCTGGAGCGGGCCGGCGAGCAGGAATGTCAGGAAGAGCAGGAGAACACGCATGTCGACGCCTTGGCAGTGCATTGAGTGCACCATGCTGGAGCAGGCTGATTAACCGAAAGTTAACCCGGTTCGACATGAGGCCCTGCCGGTTGTCCCGGCAGGGCCTTGGTCGGGTCACATGTCGTCGAAGTAGCGCTCGTGCCAGTCCACCAACGGTTGTGGTGCGTTCAGTTTCTGGCCATAGATCACCGAGTAGGACAGCACGTTCTGCACATACTGACGTGTCTCGTCGAACGGAATCGACTCGACCCAGACATCGAAGCTCAGGTGCTTGGCGCCCTTGAGCCACTGACGTACGCGACCGGGGCCTGCGTTGTAGGCGGCCGACGCCAGCACGCGGTTGCCGTTGAACTGGCCGTGTACCTGGCTCAGGTAGGCGGCGCCAAGCTGGATGTTCTTGTCCGGATCGAGCACCTGCGCAGGTGAGGCCAGGGGGATGCTGAACTTGCGCGCGGTCTCCTTGGCGGTTCCTGGCATCAGTTGCATCAGGCCGCTGGCGCCCACCGGCGAGCGGGCATCGTCCATGAAGGCACTTTCCTGGCGGGTGATGGCGAACACCCAGCTGGAGTGCAGGCCGCGGACCTTGGCTTCACGTACCAGGGTATCGCGGTGAGCCATCGGGAAGCGGATGTCCAGGTCGTCCCAGTACTTGGCCTGGCTGATGGTGCGGATGGCCGGGAAGTACCAGCGCAGGTCGTAGGCCAGGCGGGCCTGGGCGACCATTTCGTCACGGTTGAAGTGGCGGCTGACGTGGTACCACTCGCGGCGCCCTTCGACGATCTGGCCACGGGCGTGGAACTCCAGGGCGCGGCGCACGCCGGGGGTGTTGCGCACCTTGTTGATCAACTGCTGGCTTAGCACCAGAGGCTTGTTGTTGAGCTGGTAAGGTGTCTGCGCGCGGTCGGCAGCAAGGAAGCCATAGAAGTCGCGCTCACGCGAGACATTCTTGTAGAGCAGTGGGATCTGCGGGTTGTTCGGTTGTGCCAGCTCCAGGCTGCGCGCCTGCCAGTAACGCCAACGGCTGCTGTCGGCCAGATCCTGGGGCAGGCGGCGGCTCAGTTCGTAGGCTTCTTCCCAGCGCCCGAGACGCAGGAGCAGGCGCATGCGCCATTCGCTGACGGTGTTGTCGCGCAGTTCCGGGTCGTAGCGGGTCATCAGGTCGAGGGCGCGCGGATCGTAGCGCCGCGCCAGCGTGAGGCCGATTTCGCGGGCGATGGCGACCTTCTCGTCGCGGGAGAAATGCATGCGTTGTGCGTAGTCGTCGAGCAGTGCCATGGCTTGCTCGGGATCCTGCCGCGCCAGGCGGCGCAGGCCGAGGCTGACCACATCGGACATCGCCTCGTTGACCGGGGTGAAGCGCGAAGGCTGCTTGAGCAGCTCGGGCTTTTGCGCCACGTCGACCAGCAGCTTGCCCTGTGGGCCGAGTGTGGTGAGCGTTTGCACCAGGTTGTTGGCCAGGCTGTAGTTGCGCGCCTCGGCCGCCAGTTTGGCGCGCTGCCAGCGGCGAGCCTCGGTGAGCTGGCCTTCTGCGGCCCACAGGCCGAACAGGGTATCGCAGGCCGCAGGTTGCGACTTGCCGACGTTCCACAGTTTTTCGGCGGTGGCGAAGCCTTCGGCGCGCAGCCCGTTGGTCAACTGGTACTGGCCGTTGAGGCAGTCCAGTTCTGTGAAGTTCAGCTTCGGGTCATAGTATTTGGCGAAGGTCTTCCAGTCGCCGCGTTCGGCCTGCCAGCGCAACCAGCGCAGTTTCATCCAGTTGGCCTGGGGCAGGTCGCCGTGCTTGGCGAGGAAGCCTTCGATTTCCTCGTTGCTGGCAGTCTTCAGCCGCGCGGTGAGTTCGTCGTAGGCCAGGTAGGGTGTGAGCGGATAGTCGCTGAGCGCTTGGGCATAGCGCAGGTAGGGGCCCTTGTCGCCTTTGGCGAGGGCACGCTTGGCCTCGTCGTAGTACTGGCGCTGCTGGGTGATGTCGATGGCCTGTGCAGCACTCGCGGTCGTGGCGGTGAGCACCAGGCAGGAAACGAATTGGAACAGGCGGCTGCGCATGATACGTCCGGGCAGTTGAACCATGAAAAGTGACGGCGAAGCCAGCACTGTTGAAATCTTGTTTCCTTAGCTTAGCCGTTTGCCGGCGGTGGATGAAAGCATTGGGCTTGTATCGAATCGTTAACGCCGACCACGCGTCGCCAAGCGCGCGCCGTCATCGCATCTGGAATGTCACGCAGGGGCGAAGTAGGCGTGAAAGTCAGGTAGAATGCGCGCCCGGTTTTTGGAGATGATCATGACCCTGCTCAAATTCAGCGATGTGTCCCTCGCGTTCGGCGCCATGCCGCTGCTGGACAAAGTGTCCTGGCAGATCGCCCGTGGTGAGCGGGTGTGCATCATCGGCCGCAACGGCACCGGCAAGTCGAGCATGCTGCGCCTGGTCAAGGGTGAGCAGAAGCCCGACGAAGGGGAAATCTGGCGTGCGCCGGCACTGAAGATCGGTGAGCTTCCGCAGGAGTTGCCGGTGGCCGACGATCGCAGTGTGTTCGATGTGGTCGCCGAGGGCCTCGACGGCGTCGGTGCGCTGCTCGCCGAATATCACCACCTGAGCCAGAACATCCAGAATGATGCCGACCTGGACAAGCTGATGCATGTCCAGCACGAGCTGGAGGCCCGCGACGGCTGGCGTCTGCAGCAGGTCGTGGAGAGCACCCTGAGCCGCCTGCAGCTGCCGGCCGACAAGACCCTCGCCGAGCTGTCCGGCGGCTGGCGCCGTCGCGTGCTGCTGGCTCAGGCCCTGGTGTCCGAGCCTGACCTGCTGCTGCTCGACGAACCGACCAACCACCTGGACATCGGTGCCATCGCCTGGCTCGAAGAGGCCCTGAGCGGCTTCAACGGCGCCGTGTTGTTCATCACTCACGACCGCTCGTTCCTGCAGAACCTGGCCACGCGGATCCTCGAGCTGGACCGCGGCGGGCTGATTGACTGGAACGGCGACTACGCCAGCTTCCTGGTGCACAAGGAGGCTGCGCTGGCCGCCGAGGAAACCGCCAATGCGCTGTTCGACAAGCGCCTGGCCCAGGAAGAGGTCTGGATCCGCCAGGGCATCAAGGCCCGGCGTACCCGTAATGAAGGTCGTGTGCGTGCCCTCAAGGCCCTGCGCGTGGAGCGCAGCGAGCGTCGCGAGCGCCAGGGCAGGGCGAACATCCAGATCGAGGTCGCCGACAAGTCCGGCAAGCAGGTGATGGTGCTGGAAAACGTCAGCTTCGCGCACCCTCAGGGGCCGAAGCTGGTCAAGGATTTCTCCATGGTCCTGCAGCGCCAGGACCGCATCGGCCTGCTCGGCGCCAACGGCACCGGCAAGACCACCCTGCTCAAGCTCATGCTGGGTGACCTGGAGCCGACCGCCGGCAAGGTCGATCGCGGCACCAAGCTGGAGGTGGCCTACTTCGACCAGATGCGTCACCAGCTCGACCTCGAGAAGACGGTGATCGACAACCTCGCCGAAGGTCGCGACTTCATCGAGATCGATGGTCAGAATCGCCACGTGTTGAGCTACCTCGGAGACTTCCTGTTCAGCCCTCAGCGTGCACGCACGCCGGTCAAGGCGCTGTCTGGTGGTGAACGTGCGCGTCTGTTGCTGGCCAAGCTGTTCAGCAAACCGGCCAACTTGCTGGTGCTGGACGAGCCGACCAACGACCTGGACGTCGAGACGCTCGAGCTGCTTGAGGAAGTGCTGTCCAACTTCAAGGGTACGGTACTGATGGTCAGCCACGACCGGGCCTTCCTCGACAACGTGGTCACCAGCACCCTGGTGTTCGAGGGTGAGGGCAAGGTGCGTGAGTACGTGGGTGGCTATGAAGACTGGATCCGCCAGGGGGGCTCGCCGAAGCTGCTGGGCGTGACCGAGAGCAAGGGCGGCAAGTCCAAGCTCAACAGTGCGGTGGTCGAGAAGGTTGCGGTAGAGGTCGCCCCGGAGCCCGTGGCGCCTGTGGTGGCCGACAGCAGCAAGAAAAAGCTGAGCTACAAACTGCAGCGTGAGCTGGAGATGCTGCCTGGGCAGATCGATGCGCTGGAGCAGAAGATGGCGGTGCTGCAGGAAGAGGTGAATGCGCCTGGCTTCTATCAGCGGCCGATTGGCGAAACGTCGGACGTGCTGGCCAAGCTCGAGACGTTGCAGGCTGAGCTGGATGTGCTGGTCGAGCGCTGGGCCGAGCTGGAAGGTTGAGTCGATCGAGCCGGCCCTATCGCGGGACAAGTCGCAGCGATAGGGCCGGCTCGGGCTATATCATTCTTTCTTCTGCAACCGCACCGCCAGCACATCGCACGGTGCTCCATGCAGGACGTCATTGGCCGTGGAGCCCAGTAGCAGCGCCAGGCCATGGCGGCCATGGCTGCCGACCACGATCAGGTCGCACTTCTGATCCTTGGCCAGTTGGTGGATTTCCTGGCGCGGCTGGCCGTAGGTCAGGTGCGAATCGCCGCGATTGATGTCTGGATATTTGTTGAACAGGCGATCCATGCGTTCCTTGGCCTGGTCGAACTGCTGTTGCTGCAGTTGCGACAGGTCCATCGGCACGTCGCCACCAAATGCCATGGCCATCGGCTCGACGATATGCACCAGCGAGACCTTGGCGTTCGACGGTTTCGCCAGTGCCATGGCACGTTTGATCACTGGGTCGCATTCTTCGGTCAGGTCGACGGCAACCAGAAGATGTTCGTAGGACATGAGCGGCACTCCTGACAATCGCAATAGTGAAAGTATGGTCGCTTTCTGGCAGGCCTTGCGTGAAAAAGACTAACCCGCTCATTTGCAACGCTTTATGGGAACTACAGATATGACGGTATGGCTGGTGGTGTCAATCCTTGCGCTGATTCTCAGCCCGCTGGCCTGGTTGCGACCGTCGCGCAAGCAGAGCGAACAGATGAGCCTGCGCCTGGAGGGGCGGCGCATGGGTCTGGCCATGCAACTGGCGCCCCAGGAGTGGCCGCACTGGCTGGAAAACCAACCGCCAAGCCCGTGCCCACAGTACTACCGCGGGCGGCGCAAGGGGCGAGAGGATAGCTGGTGCTACTGGCAGGTCAGCCCGGGCGTGTGGTGGAACAAATGGCGCGAACCCTGCCAGGAGCCACGTCTGGCGGAGTGTTTTGCGCGGTTGCCGGCCAGTGTCTACAAGGTGGAGGCCGATACCCGCATGATCGCCTTGTACTGGAGCGAGCGCGGCGAAAAATCTGTATTGCAGGATATTGCCCACACCCTCGAAACCCTCGCCTGAGGCATGCGCAAAAAAAAAGTGGGAGCAGGGCAACCCTGATCCCACAGTGGTGAAGCTGGCCAGGCAGGCCGGGAAAACATTCGATTCGAGGGCAGTGTAGACCCTTGTCTCCAATGTGCACATGAAAAATCAGCAGGCTGGCAGCGCAACTGACCCCACCAGCCATTGGCCGATCGTCGACATGAATGATCGACAATCACTGTCATCATGTTTTATCCCCTGGTGTTACAAAATGACTGGAAAGTCGCGTTTTCCGGGTGCTTTCGAGCATTTGACAACGCCGACCTTTTCGGAGAATGTGTGCGTACCCAAATCAAACGGGCGTATGAATTGAGCGTTTGTATGTTCACATCGCTCGTACAGAATCCCGACTAGCGCGCTGACGGGTGTGCCTGGGGGAGGGGCGTAAAGCCGGCCTTCCTGCCAGTGATCGGCGTGTACAGTTCAGCTTCCATATCGTGGAGATCAGTTGATGATTTACGAAGGTAAAGCCATCACGGTTAAGGCTCTTGAAAGCGGCATCGTCGAACTGAAGTTCGACCTCAAGGGTGAGTCCGTCAACAAATTCAACCGCCTTACCCTGAACGAGCTGCGTCAGGCCGTAGACACCATCAAGGCCGACGCCTCCATCAAGGGTGTGATCGTCAGCAGCGGCAAGGACGTGTTCATCGTCGGTGCCGACATCACCGAATTCGTCGACAATTTCAAGCTGCCCGAAGCCGAGCTGGTGGCCGGCAACCTGGAAGCCAACCGTATCTTCAGCGACTTCGAAGACCTCGCGGTGCCAACCGTCGTGGCCATCAACGGCATCGCCCTGGGCGGCGGCCTGGAAATGTGCCTGGCGGCGGATTACCGCGTCATGTCCAGCAGCGCCAAGATCGGCCTGCCGGAAGTCAAGCTGGGCATCTACCCGGGCTTTGGCGGCACCGTTCGCCTGCCGCGTCTGATCGGCTCGGACAATGCCATCGAGTGGATCGCCTCGGGCAAGGAAAACCGCGCCGAAGACGCCCTGAAAGTGGGCGCCGTCGATGCCGTGGTCGCCCCTGAGCTTCTGCAGGCCGGTGCCCTGGACCTGGTCAAGCGCGCCATCAGCGGAGAGCTGGACTACAAGGCCAAGCGTCAGCCCAAGCTCGAGAAGCTCAAGCTCAACGCCATCGAGCAGATGATGGCCTTCGAAACCGCCAAGGGCTTTGTCGCCGGTCAAGCCGGCCCGAACTACCCGGCTCCGGTCGAAGCCATCAAGACCATCCAGAAGGCCGCCAACTTTGGCCGTGACAAGGCCCTGGAAGTCGAAGCCGCAGGCTTTGCCAAGCTGGCCAAGACCTCGGTCGCCGAGAGCCTGATCGGCCTGTTCCTGAACGATCAGGAGCTCAAGCGCAAAGCCAAGGCCCATGACGAGATCGCTCGTGACGTGAAGCAGGCTGCCGTACTCGGCGCCGGCATCATGGGTGGCGGTATCGCCTACCAGTCGGCCGTCAAGGGCACGCCGATCCTGATGAAGGATATCCGTGAAGAAGCCATCCAGCTGGGCCTGAACGAAGCGTCCAAGCTGCTTGGCAAGCGCGTCGAGAAAGGTCGCCTGACCCCGGCGAAGATGGCCGAGGCACTCAACGCCATTCGCCCGACCTTGTCGTATGGCGATTTCGCCAACGTCGACATCGTCGTCGAGGCCGTGGTCGAGAACCCAAAGGTCAAGCAGGCGGTGCTGGCCGAGGTGGAAGGGCAGGTCAAGGAAGACGCGATTCTGGCGTCGAACACCTCGACCATTTCGATCAACCTGCTGGCCAAGGCCCTCAAGCGTCCGGAAAACTTCGTTGGCATGCACTTCTTCAACCCGGTGCACATGATGCCGCTGGTAGAAGTCATTCGTGGCGAGAAGTCCAGTGAAGTGGCGGTCGCCACCACCGTGGCCTACGCCAAGAAGATGGGCAAGAACCCGATCGTGGTCAACGACTGCCCGGGCTTCCTGGTCAACCGCGTACTGTTCCCGTACTTCGGCGGCTTCGCCAAGCTGGTCAGCGCAGGCGTCGATTTCGTGCGCATCGACAAGGTCATGGAGAAGTTCGGCTGGCCGATGGGCCCGGCCTACCTGATGGACGTGGTCGGCATCGACACCGGCCACCATGGTCGCGACGTGATGGCTGAAGGCTTCCCGGATCGCATGAAGGACGATCGCCGCTCCGCCGTCGACGCCCTGTACGAAGCCAATCGCCTGGGGCAGAAGAACGGCAAGGGCTTCTATGCCTACGAAACCGACAAGCGCGGCAAACCGAAGAAAGTCGCCGACGCGTCCGTGCTGGACGTGCTCAAGCCGGTGATCTTCGAGCAGCGTGAAGTCAGTGACGAGGACATCATCAACTGGATGATGGTGCCGCTGTGCCTGGAGACCGTGCGCTGCCTGGAAGATGGCATCGTCGAAACTGCAGCCGAGGCGGACATGGGCCTGGTCTACGGCATCGGTTTCCCTCCCTTCCGCGGTGGTGCGCTGCGCTACATCGATTCGATCGGTGTTGCCGAGTTCGTTGCCCTGGCCGACAAGTACGCCGATCTGGGTCCGCTGTACCACCCGACTGCGAAGCTGCGTGAAATGGCCAAGAACGGCCAGCGCTTCTTCAACTGAACGGCCACGAGCTAGAGCGAGATTATTGATATGAGCCTGAATCCAAGAGACGTGGTGATTGTCGACTTCGGTCGCACGCCGATGGGCCGTTCCAAGGGTGGCATGCACCGCAACACCCGCGCCGAAGACATGTCGGCGCACCTGATCAGCAAGCTGCTGGAGCGCAACGACAAGGTCGATCCGAAGGAAGTCGAGGATGTGATCTGGGGCTGCGTCAACCAGACCCTGGAGCAGGGTTGGAACATCGCGCGCATGGCGTCGCTGATGACCCCGATCCCGCACACCTCCGCCGCCCAGACCGTCAGCCGCCTGTGCGGCTCGTCGATGAGCGCGCTGCACACCGCTGCCCAGGCGATCATGACCGGCAACGGCGATGTATTCGTGGTCGGTGGTGTCGAGCACATGGGGCACGTCAGCATGATGCACGGCGTCGACCCGAACCCGCACCTGTCCTTGCACGCCGCCAAGGCTTCCGGGATGATGGGCCTGACTGCGGAGATGCTCGGCAAGATGCACGGCATCACCCGTGAGCAGCAGGACCTGTTCGGTCTGCGTTCGCACCAGTTGGCTCACAAGGCCACCGTCGAAGGCAAGTTCAAGGATGAGATCATCCCGATGCAGGGCTATGACGAGAACGGCTTCCTCAAGGTCTTTGACTACGACGAAACCATTCGTCCCGAGACCACCCTCGAGGGCCTCGCTGCGCTCAAGCCGGCGTTCAACCCCAAGGGTGGCACTGTCACCGCCGGTACCTCGTCGCAGATCACCGACGGTGCCTCGTGCATGATCGTCATGTCCGGCCAGCGTGCCATGGACCTCGGCATCCAGCCATTGGCCGTGATTCGTTCGATGGCAGTAGCCGGTGTGGATCCGGCGATCATGGGTTATGGGCCGGTGCCTTCGACTCAGAAAGCCCTCAAGCGCGCGGGTCTGACCATCGCCGACATCGATTTCTTCGAGCTCAACGAAGCCTTCGCCGCACAGGCCCTGCCAGTGCTGAAGGATCTGAAAGTGCTCGACAAGATGGATGAGAAGGTTAACCTGCACGGCGGCGCCATCGCCCTGGGCCACCCGTTCGGTTGCTCCGGTGCGCGGATTTCCGGCACTCTGCTCAACGTCATGAAGCAGAATGGCGGTACGCTGGGTGTTGCGACCATGTGCGTTGGCCTGGGTCAGGGGATCACCACTGTCTTCGAACGCGTCTGATCGCTTCGCAGAACAGCAGCCGGGGCCTTGTGCCCCGGTTTTTTGTTTTTTACAGGATTTGTTCAAGAGGGTGGGCAGCATGCAGATACAACCAGGCGTATACCGGCATTACAAAGGGCCTGAGTACCGTGTCTTCAGCGTTGCGCGGCACTCGGAGAGCGAAGAGTGGATGGTGTTCTACCAATGCCTGTATGGTGACTATGGGTTCTGGGTACGTCCACTTTCGATGTTCCAGGAGTCGGTCGAGGTTGACGGCGAGCAGGTGCCACGCTTTGCTTTGGTCAAGGCCGAAGAGGGGCTTGCGGCACTGGCCGGGAAGCCCTGCGAGTGATCGACCGCGCTTGACCTCACTCTTTTGCCACTATATATAGCGGTGCCGCGTCCGGCACCTGACGCGTTTTTCATCTTCAGATTCAGGAATACTCCGATCCATGGGCAAATCGCTGGTCATTGTGGAATCCCCGGCCAAGGCCAAGACCATCAACAAGTACCTGGGCAGCCAGTACGTGGTGAAGTCGAGTATCGGCCATATCCGAGACCTCCCCACCAGCGGTTCGGCCAGTACGGCCAAGGAACCGGCGGCCAAGCGCGGCAAGACCGCGGGTGAGGCTCCGGCGCTGACGCCAAAGGAGAAAGCCCGGCGCCAGTTGGTGGCGCGCATGGGCGTCGACCCGGAGGCCGGCTGGAAAGCCAAGTACGAGATCCTTCCCGGCAAGGAGAAGGTGATCGATGAGCTGCGCCGCCTGGCCAAGGATGCCGACACCATCTATCTCGCAACCGACTTGGATCGCGAGGGGGAAGCCATTGCCTGGCACCTGCGCGAAGCCATTGGGGGAGATGACAGCCGTTACAAGCGCGTGGTGTTCAACGAAATCACCAAGAAGGCCATCCAGGAGGCGTTTTCGCAGCCTGGCGACCTGGATATCGCTCGGGTCAACGCCCAGCAGGCGCGGCGCTTCCTCGATCGCGTGGTGGGCTACATGGTTTCGCCGCTGCTGTGGTCCAAGATCGCCCGTGGCCTGTCTGCCGGTCGTGTGCAATCGGTAGCAGTGAAACTGGTGGTCGAGCGTGAGCGCGAGATCCGTGCGTTCAATCCCGAGGAGTATTGGGAGGTCCATGCTGACCTGGGTACTGCGAAGAACGCCAAGGTGCGCTTCGAAGTGGCGCGCGAGAACGGCGAAGCCTTCAAGCCGTTGAACGAAGCGCAGGCCATGGCGGCGCTGGAGAAGCTCAAGGCTTCCAGCTACAGCGTGATCAAGCGTGAGGATCGCCCGACCAGCAGCAAGCCGTCGGCACCCTTCATCACCTCGACCTTGCAGCAGGCGGCAAGCAATCGCCTGGGCTTCGGGGTAAAGAAGACCATGATGATGGCCCAGCGTCTGTATGAAGCCGGTTACATCACCTATATGCGTACCGACTCGACCAACCTGTCGACCGATGCCGTTGAAATGGCGCGCAGCTACATCGAAAGCGAGTTTGGCAAGCAGTACCTGCCGGCCGCTCCGGTCGTCTACGGCAGCAAGGAAGGGGCACAGGAGGCGCACGAAGCGATTCGTCCGTCCGACGTCAACACCCATCCGACCAAACTCAGCGGCATGGAACGCGATGCCGAGCGCCTGTACGAGCTGATCTGGCGCCAGTTCCTGGCCTGCCAGATGCCACCGGCGCAGTACCTGTCCACGAGCGTCACCGTGGCGGCTGGCAACTTCGAGTTGCGTGCCAAGGGGCGTATTCTCAAGTTCGACGGTTACACCCGCGTATTGCCTCAGCAGGCCAAGCCGGGCGAGGACGACGTGCTGCCGGAAATGGGGCAGGGCGAGACGCTCAAGTTGATCCAGCTCGATCCGAGCCAACATTTCACCAAGCCGCCAGCGCGCTTCACTGAAGCGAGCCTGGTCAAGGAAATGGAAAAGCGCGGTATCGGTCGTCCGTCGACCTATGCAGCGATCATTTCCACCATCCAGGACCGCGGTTACGTGACCCTGCACAACCGCCGCTTCTACTCCGAAAAGATGGGCGACATCGTCACCGAGCGTTTGTCGGAAAGCTTCTCCGATCTGATGGACTACGGTTTCACCGCCGGCATGGAGGAGAACCTCGATGATGTGGCCCAGGGTGAGCGTGACTGGAAGAACGTGCTCGATGAGTTCTACGGCGATTTCAGCAGAAAGCTGCTGGCGGCCGAGTCCGCCGAGAATGGCATGCGTGCCAACCAGCCGACCCTGACCAACATTCCATGCAAGGAATGTGGTCGCCCCATGATGATCCGTACCGCGTCCACCGGAGTGTTCCTCGGCTGTTCGGGCTATAGCCTGCCACCGAAAGAGCGCTGCAAGGCCACTGTGAACCTGGTGCCGGGCGACGAAATCGCGGCGGATGACGAAGGTGAGTCCGAGTCGTTGGTGCTGCGCGGCAAGCACCGCTGCCCGATCTGTTCGACGGCGATGGATGCCTATCTGCTCGACGAGAAGCACAAGCTGCATATCTGCGGTAACAACCCGGATTGTGCCGGCTACGAGATCGAGGAAGGCAGCTACCGTATCAAGGGGTACGAAGGGCCGAGCCTTGAGTGCGACAAGTGCGGCAGCGAGATGCAGCTCAAGACCGGCCGCTTCGGCAAGTTCTTCGGTTGCACCAACCCGGCGTGCAAGAACACCCGCAAGCTGCTCAAGAGCGGTGAGGCGGCGCCACCGAAGATGGACAAGGTGGAGATGCCGGAGCTCAAGTGCGAGAAGGTCGATGACACCTACGTGCTGCGTGACGGTGCCTCGGGCTTGTTCCTGGCGGCAAGCCAGTTCCCGAAGAATCGCGAGACCCGTGCGCCATTGGTGCTTGAGATCATCCCGCACAAGCACGAGATCGACCCCAAGTACCACTTCCTCTGCGATGCGCCGCAGAAGGATCCGGACGGTCGTCCGGCGGTGATCCGCTATAGCCGCAAGACCAAGGAGCAGTACGTGCAATCCGAGGTAGACGGCAAGCCGACAGGCTGGAAGGCGTTCTACGACGGCAAGGCGTGGAAGGTCGAAGACAAGCGCTGATTCTTCGGTGTTTTGATCAGGGCCGCTTTGCGGCCCTAATCATTTATGATGCAGCTATTCGCCTTGCTGCCTATGGGAGGTCATCCGAAATGGCCCAGGAACTCTACACCCGCACCAACCAGAAACTGTTCTTTGCAGGCCTGGCCCTCGAGTCCATGGCCAAGGCAGGGCAGAGCCAGGCCATGAACGCCCAGGGCCTGATCCAAGCTGAGCGCGAAGCGGCGTTGTTCCATCTGTATGGGGCGTTGCTCGGGCTGTGTCACGAGATTGCTGGTTTCTATCGCCTGCCGCAGGCGAAGGCGTCCCGTGCGGAGCTGTTGCTTGACGATGAAACGCTGAAGACCGTTGCCATTCCGGAAATGGCCGAGATGCTTGAGCTGGCACGCCAGCCGCAAACCTGGCTGGCGCAGTTGATCAAGGCTTATGCCGATTTGTTCCAACCACCGGTCGCGAAGAAAGTCGCCAAGACCGATGTCACCCAGCCGTTGATTCAGGCCGTCAATCTCGATGAAGTCGAGGAAATCGTGCTGTCTCGGGAACAGTTGGAAGAGTGGCGGCAGAACCTCAAAGGGCTTGTAAGACGTTTCCGGGAAGCGTTGAGTGAGTGCTGACAATCTGCGCGGCTGGTACACTACTCGCCTTTCGTGAACAGCAGGCCCTTTATGTCAACGTCCTTTCTAGAAATTGTCGAATTGCCTGATGGCCGGATCGAACTGCGCCGTGCCGAGGACGAGGGTTCGCTGGTTACCCTGGATTTCTCCGAAGATGCCAAGGCATTTCTTCAAGGGCAGCATGTAGAAGTGGCCAAAGCCATGCTCAGCGTTGGTGTGCAGATGGCAGGTAAATTGATCGAAGGCGACTTCGAGCGTGATGAGGGGCCGCGTGTTCTGCATTGAACACGCCAGTTGAGTCATCATTGCAGATCGTACAGGCAAAGCCTGAACATCAGCCGAGGCGGATGTTCAGGCTTTGTGCGTTTCCGCAGGTGGCGGCACGAACGAGCTGTTGGCGGATGCTGGTATTGACGTTGCCGAGCCAGCTGACCACGGTGTGACTATGGCCCAGGCGTAGCGCTTCGCAGGCCAGTTGCAGGGCGCTTTGGTTGCTTCCGGGGTGCAGCAGCAGGATGCGTTCGCGATTCAGGCCCGCCTCACGCAGCCAGGTTTGGGTGAGGCTGGCCGGCGGTGCGATCAGTGTCAGCCAGCGCGCATCATCTTCTTCGCTCAGCTCGCGCAGGATAGGGGCCAAAAGGCTCTGGCAGTGCCCTGGCGCGCCGCGCAGCGACAGTTCACTGAACAGTTCAGGTTGGCCGGGCTTGCGCGGTTCCTCTCGACTTTTCAGGCCTGGCAGTACCGGCTGTGCGAGAAAGGCTTCGAACAATGGCAATTGTGCGGGCTGCGATAAATGGGCGGACTGCTGCATGACGCCTCCTGGATCAGCGGCGAATGACGCCGACGCTCAAGCCCTCGATCACCAGCTCCTGATCTTTCAGGTCGACTTCGATGGGGGCGAATTCGGGGTTTTCGGCAATCAGCCAGACCTTGCTGCCCTCGCGCTTGAAGCGCTTGACGGTAACTTCGTCACCGATGCGGGCGACCACGATCTGGCCGTTGCGGGCTTCGCGGCAGGTGTGCACGGCGAGCAGGTCGCCGTCGACGATGCCGATATCCTTCATGCTCATGCCGTGGACGCGCAACAGGTAGTCGGCGCGGGGATGGAAGAAGGCTGGATTGATGTTGCAGGATTCCTCGATGTGCTGCTCGGCGAGGATCGGGGCACCTGCTGCAACACGACCGATGATCGGCAGGCCGCTGTCGTCAGGCTTGGCTTCGAGGCCAGGGATGCGAATGCCGCGGGAGGCGCCAGGCGTCATCTCGATGGCGCCTTTGCGCGCCAAGGCCTTGAGGTGCTCTTCGGCGGCATTGGGCGACTTGAACCCTAGCTCTTGTGCGATTTCTGCGCGGGTAGGCGGGAAACCGTTGTCTTCGAGGCAACGTTTGATGAAGGCCAGGATCTCGGCTTGGCGTGGCGTCAGTTTCAGCATGGCGAGTGGCTCTGTCTTTTTATACAGTGACTGGGATTATATACAGTGCAGGGGCTGCTGCAAGCTCCACGCTTCAAGAAAATCGCCGCGATCTGCCAGGCGTTGTGCCCAGCCCTTGATATTTGTGGCTTGCAGCTTGAGCCACGGCGCTTTAAAAAGGGCGACCGTCGGGTCACCGAACCTTGACATGCGCGTGCTTGAAACGTATGTTTCAAACAACTGTTTGTCAGGCGGATAAGTCATGGCCCAATCGGAAACCGTTGAACGCATTCTCGATGCTGCCGAGCAGCTGTTCGCGGAAAGAGGTTTCGCGGAAACTTCGTTGCGTTTGATCACCAGCAAGGCCGGGGTCAACCTGGCGGCGGTGAATTACCATTTCGGCTCCAAAAAGGCGCTTATCCAGGCGGTATTCTCGCGCTTCCTCGGTCCGTTCTGTGCCAGCCTGGAGCGTGAGCTCGAGCGCCGCCAGGCGCGCCCGGAGCAGAAGCCGACGCTCGAAGAGCTGCTGGAGATGCTGGTGGAGCAGGCCCTGGCCGTGCAACCGCGCAGCAACAACGACCTGTCGATCTTCATGCGTCTGCTGGGTCTGGCCTTCAGTCAGAGTCAGGGCCACCTGCGCCGCTACCTTGAAGACATGTACGGCAAGGTGTTCCGGCGCTACATGCTGTTGGTCAACGAAGCTGCTCCGCGCATTCCCCCCATCGAGCTGTTCTGGCGCGTGCATTTCATGCTGGGTGCCGCGGCGTTCAGCATGTCCGGTATCAAGGCGCTGCGCGCCATCGCTGAAACCGATTTTGGCATCAACACTTCGATCGAGCAGGTCATGCGCCTGATGGTGCCGTTCCTCGCCGCCGGCATGCGTGCCGATACCGGGGTGACCGACGAGGCCATGGCGGCCGCGCAACTGCGACCACGCAGCAAGAGCGCAGTCAGCGGTACGCCAGCCAAGGCTTGAGCACTGGGCGCAGCAGGACGCTTCGGCTAAGCTAGCGCCCATGCCCGACCTTGATTTCCTGCACATCTCCCTCGCAGACCAACGCCTTTACGGATTTTTCCGGGGGACGTTGTGCGTGCGCCTGGATGTTTCCACTGCGCGTCTGGGAGCGGGTGAACTCAAGGGTTCCGGCTGCACACCGCGTGGCCTGCATCAGGTCAGGGCGAAGATCGGCGCTGGATTGCCGCAAGGGGCTGTGCTCCGCAGTCGACGCTGGACCGGCGAAGTCTGGTCGTGCGCTCTGCATGAGCAATTTCCAGGCCGAGACTGGATCCTCACCCGAATCCTCTGGCTCAGTGGCTGCGAACCGGGCGTCAACCGCCTGGGTCGAGTCGATACCTTTAGTCGTTACATTTACCTGCACGGCACGCCTGACAGCGAACCGCTGGGCGTGCCGTTGTCCCATGGCTGCGTGCGCCTGCGCAACCGCGAGCTGTCGGATCTGTTCGAGCGCGTACCGCTCCATTGTCCGGTGCGCATAGACGAGGCTGCCTGCCCGCAATGGGCCTCTCTGGATATTTAATGAAGGACACCCTATGACTGCCAGCCTGCAAGGCTCCCTGATGGTGGATATCGCCGGTCAATGGTTGACCCCCGAGGATCGTCACCTCCTGCGCCAGCCCGAAGTGGCCGGTCTGATCATCTTTGCCCGTAACATCGATAGCCCACGCCAGGTGCGCGAGCTGTGCGCCTCGATCCGTGCTATTCGTCCTGACCTGATCCTGGCGGTCGATCAGGAAGGTGGTCGGGTCCAGCGTCTGCGCCAGGGCTTCGTACGTTTGCCCGCCATGCGTGCCATCGCCGACAACGCCAACGCCGATTACCTGGCCGAACAATGCGGTTGGCTGATGGCGACCGAAGTTCTCGCGGTCGGCCTGGACCTGAGCTTTGCGCCGGTGCTGGACCTCGATCACCAGCGCAGCGCGGTGGTTGGTAGTCGTGCCTTCGAGGGCGATCCACAGCGCGCCACGCAACTGGCCGGTGCTTTTATTCGTGGCATGAACGCCGCAGGCATGGCGGCCTGTGGCAAGCACTTCCCGGGGCACGGTTGGGCCGAGGCCGACTCGCACGTGGCGATCCCGACCGATGAGCGCAGCCTGGCGCAATTGCGCGAGGCTGACCTGGTGCCGTTCACCCGCCTCAGTGGGCAACTGGCAGCGGTGATGCCGGCCCATGTGATCTACCCCCAGATCGACAACCAGCCGGCAGGTTTCTCGCGGCGCTGGCTGCAGGACATCCTGCGTGGTGAGCTGGGCTTCGAGGGGGTGATCTTCAGTGACGACCTGTCCATGGCCGGTGCGCATGTGGTGGGCGATGCGGCCAATCGCATCGAGGCGGCGTTGAGCGCCGGTTGCGACATGGGCCTGGTGTGCAATGACCGGGCGGCGGCGGAGCTTGCACTGAGCGCGGCGCAGCGCTTGAAGGTGCGGCCTTCGCCACGTATCGCCGGCATGCGCGGGCGGGGCTTTGCGCGCACCGACTACCGTCAGCAGCCGCGTTGGCTCGAGGCGCTGGGGGCTTTGAAGGACGGGCAGTTGGTGGATTGACCGGGGTGTCTGCGAAGTAGGCGCCCCGTATTCAGCGCCCTCGCTTGCCCGGCAACGGCGCGAACAGTGCTTCGATCTCGTCATCCCCGAGCCGCCACTGACCGGCCTGCCCACCATCGAGCAGGCCGGCCGCGAGGGCGGCTTTCTCTTGCTGCAACTGCTGGATCTTTTCTTCCACCGTGCCGCGGGTGATCAGCTTGTAGACGAACACCGGCTTGTCCTGACCGATGCGGTAGGCGCGGTCGGTTGCCTGGTTCTCGCTGGCCGGGTTCCACCAGGGATCGTAGTGAATCACCGTGTCGGCAGCGGTCAGGTTCAGGCCAGTACCGCCGGCCTTGAGGCTGATCAGGAACACTTCACTGTCGCCGCTCTGGAACTGTTGAACCGGCGCGCGGCGGTCGCGGGTGTCTCCGGTCAGCAGGCTGTAGCGAATGTCGCGCTTTTCCAGCTCCTGTTCGATCAGTGCGAGCATCGAGGTGAACTGGGAGAACAGCAACACTCGGCGGCCTTCACTGAGCAGTTCCTCGAGCATTTCCATCAAGCTGCCCAGCTTGCCCTTGTCGGCTTGATTGCCCTTGGCTTCCACGCCCTTGACCAGGCGCAGGTCGCAGCACACCTGGCGAAGCTTGAGCAGGGCGTCGAGGATGACGATCTGGCTGCGTGAGGCGCCGTTACGGGCGATTTCATCGCGCACCTTCTTGTCCATCGCCACGCGCACGGTTTCGTAGGTGTCACGCTGTGCATCGCTGAGGTCCACCCAGTGAACCATCTCGCTCTTGGCCGGCAGCTCGCGGGCCACCTGCTCCTTGCTGCGGCGCAGCAGGAAAGGGCGGACCCTGCTGGCCAGGTGGGCCAGGCGCTCGCGGTCGCCATGACGTTCGATGGGGGTGCGGTAATCCTGGTTGAAACGTTTCTGATCGCCCAGCCAGCCGGGCATCAGGAAGTGGAAAATCGACCATAGCTCACCCAGGTTGTTCTCCATGGGCGTGCCGGTCAGGCACAGGCGCTGGTTGGCCTGCAGCTCCCGGGCGGCCTGGGCGGCCTTGCTGGTGCTGCTCTTGATGTTCTGTGCTTCGTCCAGCACCAGCACGTGCCAGGCTTGGGCCTGCAGTTGCTCGAGGTCGCGTGGCAGCAGGGCATAGGTGGTCAGGATCAGGTCGTACTCGTGCAGTGCGCCGAAGAACCGGGTGCGGCCCGGGCCGTGCAGGGCCAGGACACGCAGGTCGGGTGCGAAGCGCTGGGCTTCGTCCAGCCAGTTGGGCACAAGGCTGGTGGGCATCACTGCCAGGGCGGGATGGGCCAGGCGCCCGGCTTCTTTTTCCAGCAGCAGGTGGGCAAGGGTCTGCAGGGTCTTGCCCAGGCCCATGTCGTCGCCGAGGATGCCGCCGGTGCCCATCTCGCGCAGGGCCTGCAGCCAGTTCAGGCCCTGCTGCTGGTAGGGGCGCAAGGTCGCGGCCAGGCCCTTGGGTGGCTCGACCTCCAAGTCGCGCGCATCGCGCAGGCGCCGACCCAGGTCACGCAGTTGTTCGCCACCTTCCCATTGCAGGGGCAGGTGCTCGATATCGTTAAGGCGTGCGGCATCGGCGCGTTCCATGCGCAGCGTCGGGCCGGTGGCATCCTCGTGCAGGTACAGCTCGCCGAGGGTGCCCATGACTGCCTTGATCCGCCCGTAGGGCAAGGCGACACGCATGGCCGGACTGTCCAGGCGGCCGCGGTTGAGGTCGATCAACAGGTGTTCATCGTCGCCGCGCCGCGCAAGTTCGCTGGGGCGCAGCAGTTCGGGGCTGCTGCGCAGCAACTGCAGGACAATCGGCAGCAGGCTGTGGCGCTGGCCGTCGACGACGATGCCCAGTTCCAGGTCGAACCATTCGTGGCCGGGGGCTTCCTGAATGTTGGCGTACCAGTCTTCCACGTCGTGGAGGTTGAAGGCGAAGTCGCGGTGGACATCCACCTTCCAGCCTGCCTCGCGTAGTCGCAGCAGCTCTTCGCGGGCAAAACGCAGCCAGGTTTCGTCGTCGGGCAGTTGGAACATCTCGCCGGCGCTGTCGGGCAGGGCCTTGCTCTGGCGCGTGGCAGGCTTGAAACCGAGCTTGCGCAGGGTGTCGCGCAGGCGTTTTTCATGCTGCGGCTGGCGGCGAATGCGTTGGCTGGTGCTGTCTACCAGGCGGCTCAGCGGCTTGTCGTCGGGGCCGCTGGTGCGCAACCCGTCGTAGTCGAACGAGAGCGCGGCGCGGTGTTGCATCTGGCGCTGCATGCGTCCGGTCTTGGGCATGTAGGCGCTGAATTCGAGGCTGCCAAGGGTCAGGTGGGGGATGGGCTCGATGTTGTCGAGCAGTTCCTGCTTCACCGTTGTCGGGGTTGGCAGTCGGTGGTTCAGGGCGTTGAGTTTGTGGCTGAGTGGCACGATCAGGTGTTCCGGTACATCGGGTGCGAGCGAGAGCTGGATGGCGGTGTGCGGGTCGAGACTGTGGGCGACGGTACCGACTTCTCTGGTCATGACATCGAAGTAAAACAACGGCACCAGCGGCAAGACGCAAAGCAGCGGTTTGTCGGCGCTGTACCACATGCCGCGGTATTCGCCGCTGTCCAGGCGCACCCAGCGAAATTCCGCCTGGCGTTCCTGGCCGCGGCGCAGCAGCGGCAATTCTTCCATGAACATCAGGCGTCCGGTTTCCAGCACCCGTTGCAGTAGCTCGCCGCCTTCCTGGCCCTTGAGCACGTAGCCGCGCTCCTGGCCGTAGGGTGCGTTCTGTGCCGACAACTGGCGCAGGATGCGCAGATCTTCTTCCTTGACGAACTTGGGCGGCTCGTAGAGCAGTTCGTACAGCGAGTGCACCCGGCTGTAGCGTATGCCGTCATCGCTGCGAGTGCCCTTGCGAACGCGCAGGGCGCAGCCCTGATCGCCCAGCAGCATGAGCTGGTAGCAGACCATGCGTCCGCGTTTGTCTTCGCCAGGCTGGTGGGTGCTGGGGCGTTGCTCAAGGCCCTGCAGCCAGTGTTGCAGGTGATGGGGCAGGTGATCGCTGGCCGCCGGTTGTGCCGTATGGCGGTGGGCGAGCGTGTAGAGCACGGCGGCGCAGTGCTTGCAGTTCTCGCCGACCGGGCAGGTGCACTGACCGCGAACATGGCAGTGTCCGGCGGAGGTGAAGGTGATGATGATCCGTTGACGATAACGGCTGTCGCCGCTGCCGCTGCAGGTTGCCTCGATGCGCGCATCGCCGTGGGAGAGGATCTCTACCCTGCCTTGCTCGGCATAGCGTTCACCACGCTGCAGGGCACCGGCGTCGAATTCGCGCTTCCAGCTTGGATTTTCCGCAACCTGCTTCTGCACGTCACTCACGTGTCACTGCTCCATCATTTCCGGATCCAGTGTCGGCAGCTTGCGCATCCCGGACGGTGCAACCTTGATCAACAGCGCCAGGTGCCCGCCGTCGAGGAAGGTCAGCTGGCCGTTCTTCACATTGCTGTTGCTTTGCTTGAATTGCTCGCTGCGCAGCACGCTGCCGTTGCCGTCCAGTTCGTTGACCCAGAAGTTGGCCTCGATGCGCGTGAAGCGGCCCTCGGCGATGCTCAGGTTGCCCTCGATGGGGAAGTGCCCGAACTGCTCGTCGCCTGCGCCCACGGCAATGCGGCTGGGCTCGCTGCCCACCTGCTGCTGCCAGGCCTTGTGCAGCAGCACAGTGTAGTCGGCAGTGGCTTGCAGGCGGGTGGCTTCGTCAGCCAGTGCCAGCGGGCGCTCGGCGTCCTTGGCCAGGCGCGGCGCGCCGGCGCTCCAGTTTTCGGGGGCGAACGGGCTGGTCACGGCAGGCACGGCGTTCTGCCGCAGGAGGAGGATTTCCACCTGATAAGGGCCTTCGGCGAAGGCCGTTACTGGCGCGATGAGCGTCAGCAACAAGGTCAGGCAACGAATGGCGCGCATGGAGCTTCCTTAATTTGACTGTGGGGCCAGGCGCTCGAACAGCGCCTCCAGGGTATTGAAGCGTTCTTCCGGGCGTTCCATTGGCACCAGGAAGCGGAACTGGGTCGCGCCTTCGAACTTATAGCGCTTGGGCTGGCCCTGGATCAGTTTGATCAGGGTCAGCGGATCGACCGGTGTTTCGGCCTCGAACTCAAGCTTGCCGCCATTGGGGCCGGCATCGACCTTCTTGATGCCAAGCTTCTCGGCCTGCAGCTTGAGCAGCGTCAGGCGCATGAGGTTCTTGGTCGGCTCGGGCAGCAGGCCGAAGCGGTCGATCATCTCCACTTGCAGGTCCTTGAGCCCTTCTTCGTCGGCCGCCGAGGCGATGCGCTTGTACAGGATCAGGCGGGCGTGCACATCGGGCAGGTAGTCTTCGGGGATCAGCGCCGGCAAGCGCAGGTTGATCTCCGGGCCGCCGCCCAGTGGTTGCTCGAGATTGGGTTGGGTGCCCTTGCGGATCGCCTTGACCGCACGTTCGAGCATTTCCATGTAGAGAGTGAAACCCACTGCCTGGATCTGCCCGCTCTGGCCTTCGCCGAGCAACTCGCCGGCGCCGCGGATCTCCAGGTCGTTGGTGGCCAGCACGAAGCCTGCGCCCAGGTCCTGGGTGTTGGCGATCGCCTCCAGGCGCTTTTCGGCATCGCCGCTGATCTGTTGGCGGGGCGGGGTGAGCAGGTAGGCGTAGGCCTGGTGGTGGCTGCGTCCGACCCGGCCGCGCAGCTGGTGCAACTGGGCCAGGCCGAACTTGTCGGCACGTTCGATGACGATGGTGTTGGCGCTAGGGACGTCGATGCCGGTCTCGATGATGGTCGAGGCGATCAGCACGTTGAAGCGCTTGTGGTAGAAATCGCTCATCACCTGTTCGAGTTCGCGCTCGCGCATCTGCCCGTGGCCAATGCCGATGCGGGCCTCGGGCACCAGTTCGGCGAGGTCGGCGGCGCATTTCTCGATGGTCTTCACATCGTTGTGCAGGTAATAGACCTGACCGCCACGCAACAACTCACGCAGCAGCGCTTCCTTGACCGTGCTCTTGTTCTGCTCCATGACGAAGGTGCGCACCGACAGGCGTCGCGCCGGCGGAGTGGCGATGATCGACAGGTCGCGCATGCCGGCCACGGCCATGTTCAGGGTGCGCGGGATTGGCGTGGCGGTGAGGGTGAGGATGTCCACCTCGCTGCGCAGCGCCTTGAGCTGTTCTTTCTGGCGTACGCCGAAACGGTGCTCTTCGTCGATGATCGCCAGGCCCAGGTCCTTGAAGCGTACGTCGTCCTGCAGCAGCTTGTGGGTGCCGATGAGGATGTCGATCTTGCCTTCGGCAAGGTCTGCGGCGGCGGCGGCCACTTCCTTGGCGGACTTGAAGCGGCTCATCACTTCGACCGTCACCGGCCAGTCGGCAAAGCGATCGCGGAAGCTGTTGTAGTGCTGCTGGGCGAGCAGGGTGGTGGGGACCAGGACCGCGACCTGGCGACCGCTGTGCACCGCGATGAAGGCTGCGCGCATGGCCACTTCAGTCTTGCCGAAGCCGACATCGCCACAGACCAGTCGGTCCATGGGCTTGGCCGCAAGCATGTCGAGGCGCACGGCCTCGATGGCGGCCTGCTGGTCGGGCGTCTCCTCGAACGGGAAGCCGGCGCTGAAGGTGGCGTAGTCGGCGGCCGGGTCGGCGAAGGCGTAGCCCTTGCGCGCAGCACGGCGGGCATAGATGTCGAGCAGCTCGGCGGCCACGTCGCGCACCTGTTCGGCGGCCTTGCGCTTGGCCTTCTGCCAGGCTTCGGAGCCAAGTCGGTGCAGCGGCGCCAGGGCGTCGTCGCTGCCGGTATAGCGGGCGATCAGGTGCAGGTTGGCCACCGGCACATAGAGCTTGGCGCCCTCGGCGTATTCCAGGGTGAGGAACTCGGCGGCCTGGCCGTCGATTTCCAGGGTGGCCAGGCCCAGGTAGCGGCCCACGCCGTGATCGATGTGCACCACAGGGGCGCCTTCGCGCAGCTCGGTGAGGTTCTTGATCACTGCGTCGTTGGCCGCTTCGCCGCGCTTGTCGCGACGTCGGCGCTGCATCACGCGCTGGCCGAACAACGGGCTTTCAGCCACAAGGGCCAGGCTCGGGTCATCCAGCAGCAGGCCTTCATCGAGCGGGGCGATGGTGATCGCCAGGCGCTCGCTGCCAGTGATGAAATCGTCCCAGCCCTCGACGGTGTGCGGGCGCAGCTTCAGGCGTTCGAGCAGCTCCAGCAGTACCTCACGGCGGCCTGCCGATTCGGCGGTGAACAGCACGCGGCCGGGGAACTGGTCGAGGAAGTTCGACAACTCAGCCAGCGGCTGGTTGGCCTTGGCCTCGATGGCAAGGTTGGGCAGGGCGCGGGCCGGGAAGCGCTCGCGGCCAGCGCCTGGCTCGAGTTCGTCGGCGCTGACCACCACGCGCGGCCATTGCTTGAGGCGGGCGAAGCAGTCCTCGACCGGCATGAACAGCTCGGCCGGTGGCAGCAAGGGGCGGCTGAGGTCGCCGCGGCGCTCTTCGTAGCGCCCGCGTACGTCGTTCCAGAAGTGTTCGGCGGCCTGCTCGACACCGGGCAGGGAGAATACCTGGGTGTCTGCCGGCAGGTAGTCGAAGAGTGTCGCGGTCTCTTCGAAGAACAGTGGCAGATAGTATTCGATGCCGGCCGGGATGATGCCGCTGGTCAGGTCCTGGAAGATCGCACTGCGCCGGAAGTCGACGTCGAAGCGCTCTCGGAAACGGGCCTTGAAGCGTGTCACCTCATCCTTGTGCATAGGGAATTCGCGGGCCGGCAGCAGGCGGATCGAGTCGACCTTGTCGACCGAGCGCTGGGTCTCCGGGTCGAAGGTGCGCAGGGTCTCGATCTCGTCGTCGAACAAGTCGATGCGATACGGCGCCTTGCTGCCCATGGGGAACAGGTCGATCAGCGCGCCGCGCACGGCAAATTCACCATGCTCGTAGACCGTGTCGACGCAGCGGTAGCCGCTGGCTTCCAGGCGGGTGCGCATCTGCTCGACGTCGATCTTCTGGCCCACGTCCAGCACCAGGCTGCTGCCCAGCAGGAAACGGGTCGGGGCCAGGCGGTGCAGGGCGGTGGTGATCGGCACCACGAGAATGCCGTGGTCCAGCTCTGGCAGTCGGTAGAGGCTGGCAATGCGCTGGGAGATGATGTCCTGGTGCGGCGAGAACAGATCGTAGGGCAGGGTTTCCCAGTCGGGGAACGGCAGCACCGGGAGCTGCGGGGCGAAGAAACGCAGCTCCTGTTCCAGGCGGTCGGCGGCCTGGCTGTCGGCAGTCAGCAGCAGGGTAAAGCGCCCGGCGCTGCTGGCGGCCTCGGCGATGGCGAGACTGAGGGCGGCACCGGGCAGGTTGCCCCAGGTTTGTTTGCCGGCCGTGGCCGACAGTTGCGGAAGGCGCAGAACTGACACGGAAGATCCGACTCCAAGCGTTGCGGCAAAGAGGTCAATTGTACCGGCGACGCTGCTCGCTGTCAGGCTCGAAAGGCCATGGCGGCTGGCTTTGCGGGTAGCGACAGGCGCTCATTGCCCGATACGCATCGGGGCGTCATAATGTAGCCCCTTTTTTCTGTCCCTACATGTGGAAGGTTCCCGTGACTCAGAAGCCCGACCAGTGTCTTGGTGAGTGGATCGATCGTGAAGCCCTGGCTGAAGCGATGATCCCGCTTATCGGTCAGCTCTACCGCAACAACAATGTGGTGAGCTCGATCTATGGCCGCAGCCTGATCAACCGTTCGGTTATCTCGATCCTCAAAGCGCATCGCTTTGCACGTCACCGTCAGACCGACGAGACCGAACTGTCCGTACACGAGACATTCCCCCTGCTCAAAGCCATGAGCGAGCTGAAACTGGGCGCCGCCTCGGTCGACCTGGGCAAGCTGGCCAACAAGTTCAAGCAGGAAGGCAACGGTCGCACTGCCGAGCAGTTCGTCCGTGAAGAGCTGGCTGATGTGGTTGGCCAGCAGAACGCTTCGGCGCGCAAGGGCACCGACGTCGTCCTGTACGGCTTCGGCCGCATCGGCCGCCTGCTGGCGCGCATCCTGATCGAGAAGACCGGTGGCGGCGACGGCCTGCGCCTGCGTGCCATCGTCGTGCGCAAGGGCGCCGAGAACGACCTGGTCAAGCGTGCCAGCCTGCTGCGCCGCGATTCGGTCCATGGCCCGTTCGATGGCACCATCACCATCGATGAAGCCAACAACACCATCACCGCCAACGGCAACCTGATCCAGGTCATCTACGCCAAGAGCCCGAGCGAAGTCGACTACACCCAGTACGGCATCGAAAACGCACTGATCGTCGACAACACCGGCGTCTGGCGTGATGCCGACGGCCTGGGCCAGCACCTGGCCTGCCCGGGCGCTGCCCGTGTGATCCTCACCGCTCCTGGCAAGGGTGCGCTGAAGAACATCGTGCACGGCATCAACCATGGCGATATCGCCGCCGATGACAAGATCATCTCCGCGGCGTCCTGCACCACCAACGCCATCGTGCCGGTGCTCAAGGCCATCAACGACCAGTACGGCATCGTCAACGGCCACGTCGAGACCGTTCACTCGTTCACCAACGACCAGAACCTGATCGACAATTTCCACAAGGGCAGCCGTCGCGGTCGTGCCGCGCCGCTGAACATGGTCATCACCGAAACCGGCGCCGCCACTGCCGCAGCCAAGGCACTGCCAGTGCTCAAGGGCAAGTTGACCGGCAACGCCATTCGCGTACCGACACCGAACGTGTCGATGGCCATCCTGAACCTGAACCTGGAAAAGGCCACCAACCGCGAAGAGCTCAACGAGTACCTGCGCCAGACCGCCATGCACTCGGAACTGCACAAGCAGATCGACTACGTCAGCTCCCAGGAAGTGGTTTCGACCGACTTCGTCGGCTCGCGCCACGCCGGTGTGGTCGATGCCGAAGCGACCATCTGCAACGATAACCGTGTTGTCCTGTACGTCTGGTACGACAACGAATTCGGTTACAGCTGCCAGGTCGTTCGCGTGATGGAAGAAATGGCCGGTGTGAACCCGCCAGCGTTTCCACGCTGATAGGCTTGTAAGGCCATGAAAAAACGGGAACCTTCGGGTTCCCGTTTTTTTTTATGTTGTGTCTGTGCCGGCCCGGCAAAGGTAAACGTTCGTCCCGCCACAGAAGCGGCACAGGCAACCGAGAATCTGAATCTTGCGCAAAGCCTTCCTGCTTATCCTGATGCTGCTATCGGCCTGCGACCAGCAACCCACGCTGGAGCGCCTGGGCGGTCCGACCATGGGTAGCAGCTACAGCATCCAGTATGTTCGCAGCCCCGGCGGCCCGGCGCCGAGCCAGGTGCGCGAGGCAGTCGAAACCATCCTGCATGGCATCGACGCGTATTACTCCACCTACCGTGACGACTCCGTTGTCAGCCGTTTCAACCAATTGCCGGCCAATCAATGTCTGACCATCCCGCAGGGCATGCTCGAGCTGGTCACCTTCGGCCAGCACCTGGCCGATGTGAGCGAGGGGGCGTTCGACCTCAGTGTCGAGCCACTGCTCAACTTGTGGGGTTTCGGCCCGCAGGCCCGCCAGGAGCAGGTGCCCGATCCCCAGGCCCTGGCTTTGGCCCATCAGCGCGTAGGTTATCGTCACCTGCACATCGACGGCGAGCGTCTGTGCAAGGACGTTGCGCTGGAGTTGGACTTCAACAGCATCGCTGCCGGTCACGCCGTCGACCTGATCGCCGAGCGCCTGCGGGCGATGGGTATCGACAGCTTTGTCGCCGAAGCCACCGGCGAGTTGCAGGCCGCAGGCCGCAAGCCCGATGGCAGCCCTTGGCGCATTGCACTGGAACTGCCGCGCGAGGATCGCCAGATCGCTCGCCAGGTGATAGCCATCGATGGCCTGTCGGTGTCGACCTCGGGTGACTACCGCAACTATTTCGAGGACAATGGCCGGCGCTATTCGCACACCTTCGATGCCCGCCTGGGGCGTCCGGTGGTGCACGATCTGGCTGCGGTCACCGTGCTGGACCGCTCGGCGCTGATCGCCGACGGTTACTCGACGCTGCTGTTGATTCTCGGGCCCGAGCGCGGCTGGGATTTTGCTGTGGCCCACGGCATCGCTGCCGTATTGGTGACCCGGGTCGAAGGTGGTTTCGTCTCCCGTTCCACGCCAGGTTTCCAGCGGGTGTTGAAAGGCGGGTGAAAGGCAGGGCACGGATGATCGCGGCCACGGAAACGGCGAAATGACATGTAGTGCAGGCAAAGATGGCCTACGACGCGACCAAGGGTTAATGTGCGCGGCGTTCACGCTTGATTAGACTGCACCCGAATTTTTTCATGGCGCCCCGGCGGCATGATGAGCCCCGCGGCCAGCCGGCCGGCGGGCCAGTTCTGAAGGAGTACGCATGGCTGTCTACAACTACGACGTAGTGGTGCTGGGTTCCGGCCCGGCCGGAGAAGGCGCGGCAATGAACGCCGCCAAAGCGGGGCGCAAGGTCGCAATGGTCGACAGCCGTCGCCAGGTCGGCGGCAACTGCACCCACCTGGGCACCATCCCGTCCAAGGCACTGCGTCACTCGGTGCGGCAGATCATGCAGTTCAACACCAACCCGATGTTCCGCGCTATTGGTGAGCCGCGCTGGTTCTCCTTCCCCGACGTGCTCAAGAGCGCCGAGAAGGTGATTTCCAAGCAGGTTGCCTCGCGCACCGGCTACTACGCGCGCAACCGCGTCGACGTGTTCGTCGGCACTGGCAGCTTCGCCGACGAGCAGACCGTCGAAGTGGTCTGCCCCAACGGCGTGGTCGAGAAGCTCAACGCCAAGCACATCATCATCGCCACCGGCTCGCGCCCTTATCGCCCGGCCGACATCGACTTCCACCACCCTCGCGTCTATGACAGCGACACCATCCTCAGCCTGAGCCAC
Source organism: Pseudomonas sp. RW3S2 (assembly GCF_014268955.1). Taxonomy (NCBI): domain Bacteria; kingdom Pseudomonadati; phylum Pseudomonadota; class Gammaproteobacteria; order Pseudomonadales; family Pseudomonadaceae; genus Pseudomonas; species Pseudomonas sp. RW3S2. Next base: position 181,837 of record NZ_JABWRM010000004.1, read on the forward strand.
ACGCCGCGCAAGCTGATCGTCTATGGTGCCGGGGTGATCGGTTGCGAATACGCCTCGATCTTCAGTGGCCTGGGTGTGCTGGTCGAGCTGGTCGACAACCGTGGCCAACTGCTGAGCTTCCTGGATTCGGAAATCTCCCAGGCGCTGAGCTACCACTTCAGCAACAACAACATCACCGTACGCCATAACGAGGAGTACGAGCGTGTCGAGGGCCTGGACAACGGGGTGATCCTGCACCTGAAATCGGGCAAGAAGATCAAGGCCGACGCCTTGCTGTGGTGCAACGGCCGTACCGGCAACACTGACAAGCTGGGCCTTGAGAACATCGGCATCAAGGTGAACAGCCGCGGCCAGATCGAGGTCGACGAGAACTACCGCACCAGTGTGCCGAACATCTACGGTGCCGGTGACGTGATCGGTTGGCCGAGCCTGGCCAGTGCCGCCCACGACCAAGGGCGTTCGGCGGCAGGTAGCATCGTCGACAACGGCAGCTGGCGCTTCGTCAACGACGTGCCGACCGGTATCTATACCATTCCGGAGATCAGCTCGATCGGCAAGAACGAGCAGGAGCTGACCCAGGCCAAGGTGCCATACGAAGTGGGCAAGGCGTTCTTCAAGAGCATGGCGCGTGCGCAGATCGCCGGCGAGCCGCAGGGCATGCTGAAGATCCTGTTCCACCGCGAAACCCTGGAAATCCTTGGCGTGCACTGCTTCGGTTACCAGGCTTCGGAGATTGTCCACATCGGCCAGGCGATCATGAACCAGCCGGGTGAGCTGAACAATCTCAAGTACTTCGTCAACACCACCTTCAACTACCCGACCATGGCCGAAGCCTATCGGGTAGCTGCCTACGACGGTCTGAACCGGCTTTTTTGAGCGGCTCCGGCCGGTGGCCTGAGCCGGTCGGGGAGACCGATTTCAGCCCTACCCGAGGGTGGTCTTGGCCAAACCGGGAAAGTCTGTAATCAGGCTGTCCACGCCAAAATCGGCGAGTCGGCGCATCAGCGCCGGCTCGTTGACCGTCCACACCGACACATGCAAACCCTGCTTCTGTGCCTTGGCCAGGCGTTCGGGGGTGCACAGTGTCCAGTTCAGCGCGAGCATCTCGCAGCCATAGTTCTGTGCGACTTTCAGCGGGTCGAGCCAGGCGTACTCGGCAACCAGCCCGCGCGCGATGTCGGGCACCAGTTCCTGCGCTGCCCCCAGCACTTCCCGTGAGCTCGAGGTGATGGTCACCTTGTCGAGCAGGCCATACTGTTGGGCCAGTTCGCGAATCGCCAGCACCGTGCTTGCCGCGCGGGTGCGCGAAGCACTCTTGACCTCCAGCTGCCAGTGGGCAAAGGCGCATTTCTCGAACAGCTCTTCAAGGCGCGGAATAGGACAGGGCTGCACATGTCCGGGGCCGCCCTTGCGTGCGTCGTAGGTGACCAGGTCCGCTGCCGAGTGTTCGACGACCTTGCCGCGTCGCCCAGTGGTGCGCTTGAGGGTCGGGTCATGGATCACCATCAGCTCGTTGTCGGCCGACAGGTGCAGGTCCAGCTCGCAACGGTCGACGCCGTGCGACAGGCACTGGCGGAAGCTGGTCAGGGTATTCTCGGGCGCTTCGCCCTTGGCGCCGCGATGGCCGTAGATCAGGGTCACGTTCGTTCCTTCAGGTCAAAAGGGAAAAGGCTCAGGATTGCGGATTGTTCTGTTCGATCTGCTGACGCCGCTGCTGTTGCTGGCGCTGCAGGATGTAGCGGGCCAGGAGCTGGCGCTGGGCATCGGTCATGTCGATGAACTCGGTGCCAACCTCGAAATCGCCTTCGGGGCGCGGGTCGCAGTGGGTGACGCGGCCACGCAGCAACAGGCCGTGGGCGCGTGGCATCAGCACCATCTTCACCTTGACCCGGGTGCCGGGCGCGATCTGCTGCGCCTGGGCGAACTCGACACCGCCTTCGGAGATGATCACCCGCTGCGGCTGGCCGATCTCGCCGATCAGCGTGTGCGCGACTACCGCGCTGAGCAGGTCGAGGCGTTTGTTCTGGGCGCGCAGGAAGGCAGCCAGGGTACGGTCCTTGTCGCTGAGCTGGCGCAACAGGTGCTGGGATTCGAAGTCCGACAGGTGCAGCTCGCTGAGCAGGTTGAACAGTGGTGAATCATCCTGCAACAGTTCTGGCTCAAGGGCTTCGGCTGCACTCAGGGGGCTGATTTCCAGTGCGATCCTGTCTTCGATGCGGTAGTATTCCCGGCGATCTTCTTCGTCTAATGTCGTCATGGCGAACCCATGGTTGCGGCGGTGGTCCGAGTGTAAAGCCGCCGTAGGCGCCTCGCCACCAGGACGTTCCCTTTCATCCGAACAAGCCCCGACATGTTCAGACCTCTCTTCGTATTCATCGGTACGCGCTACACCCGTGCCAAGCGACGCAACCATTTCGTCTCGTTCATTTCCCTGACCTCGATGATCGGCCTTGCCCTGGGCGTGGTAGTGATGATCGTGGTGCTGTCGGTGATGAATGGCTTCGATCACGAGATGCGCACCCGCGTCCTTGGCATGGTTCCCCACGCCACCATCGAGGGCGACCAGCCCATCGGCGACTGGCAGGCCCTTGCTCAACAAGTAAAGCAGAATCCGCACGTGCAGGCGGTCGCGCCCTTCACGCAGATGCAGGGGCTGCTCACCCATGACGGCAAGGTGCAGAAGATGCTGCTCAACGGCATCCAGCCGGATCGCGAGCGTGAGGTGTCGATCATCGACAACTTCCTGCAGCAGGGCAGCCTCGACCAGTTGGCGCCCGGCGAATGGGGCATCCTCATCGGTGACAAGGCCGCCACCAAGCTGGGTGTGAAGGTCGGCGACAAGGTCACGTTCGTCGCGCCCGAGGTGAGCATCACCCCGGCCGGGATGTTCCCGCGCATGAAGCGCTTTACCGTGGTCGGCACCTTCCATGTCGGCGCCGGCGAGATCGACGGCTACCTGGGGCTGACCAACCTCTCCGACCTTTCGCGCCTGCACCGCTGGAAGGCCGACCAGGTGCAAGGCCTGCGCCTGAAGTTCGATGACCTGTTCAAGGCGCCGCGCGAGGCCTGGAGCATCGTCCAGCAGTTGGGCGAGCACCAGTACTACGCCCGCGACTGGACCCGCACCCAGGGCAACCTGTACCAGGCGATTCGCATGGAGAAGTCGATCATCGGCCTGCTCCTGCTGCTGATCGTCGCGGTGGCGGCGTTCAACATCATTTCCACCCTGGTGATGGTGGTCAATGACAAGCGTGGCGACATTGCCATCCTGCGTACGCTTGGCGCCACGCCCCGGCAGATCATGGCGATCTTCATGGTCCAGGGCACGGTGATCGGCGTGGTCGGCACGCTGATCGGCGCGGTGGTCGGGATTATCGCCGCGCTCAACGTCAGTGCGGCGATCGCTGGCGTCGAGACCCTGATCGGGCACAAGTTCCTCAATGCCGATGTGTACTTCATCGATTACCTGCCGTCGCAGATCATCGCCCAGGACGTGTGGATGGTCTGCGGTGCGGCGCTGGTCCTGAGTTTCCTCGCCACCCTGTATCCGGCCTGGCGTGCAGCGCGCACCCAGCCTGCAGAGGCGCTACGTTATGAGTGAGTCGCGCATGAGTGATAAAGCCGTACTGAGTTGCCGCAACCTGGGCAAGTCCTATGACGAGGGCCCGGAGTCGGTGCAGGTGTTGTCGGGCCTGAGCCTGGAACTGCACCCGGGTGAGCGGGTGGCCATCGTCGGTAGCTCCGGCTCTGGCAAGAGCACGCTGCTCAACCTGCTGGGCGGCCTCGATACGCCAACCCAAGGCAGCGTCTGGCTGGCCGGGGAAGAACTTTCGGCGCTTGGCGAGCGTGATCGCGGCTTGCTGCGCAACCGCGCCCTGGGTTTCGTCTATCAGTTCCACCACCTGCTGGCAGAATTCACGGCACTGGAAAATGTCTGCATGCCGCTGCTGATCGGTCGTACACCCATCCCGGAAGCACGTCAGCGGGCTGAGGCGCTGCTCAAGCGTGTAGGCCTTGGCCATCGACTGAATCACAAACCTGCCGAGCTGTCCGGCGGTGAGCGCCAGCGCGTGGCGATTGCCCGTGCGCTGGTCAACCAGCCGGGCCTGGTGATGCTCGACGAACCCACCGGCAACCTCGACCACCACACCGCCCTGGGGATCCAGGAACTGATGCAGGAACTGTCGACGGCGTCGCGCACGGCGTTCCTGGTGGTGACCCACGACCTGAGCCTGGCACGCAAGATGGACCGTGTGCTGAGCCTGGAAGACGGTCGTCTGGTCTCGATCTGATTGCATGGGGCCGCCTGCGCGGCCCCAATCTACTGTTCAACTGGGTGTTCGCGTACATGTTCAGACCCTTGCCCTTGTTCATCGGTGCCCGCTACACCCGTGCCAAGCGCCGCAATCACTTCATCTCGTTCATCTCCATGACCTCGATGATCGGCCTTTCCCTGGGCGTGCTGGCGATGATCGTGGTGTTGTCGGTGATGAACGGTTTCCAGCGTGAGATGAGCTCGCGCGTGCTGGGGCTGGTGCCCCATGCCAGCATCCTTGGCGTACAGCCGCTGGATAACTGGCAAAGTGTTGCCGAAACCGCGCTGAAGAACCCGGCGGTTATCGCCGCGGCGCCTCTGACGGAAATGGAAGGCATGCTCTCCTACAAGGGCGCGATGCAGCCGATCCAGGTCAGCGGTATCGACCCGGCGCAGGAGGGCAAGGTCTCCATCGTCGGCCAGCATATCGTCCAGGGGGCCTTGCAAGCCCTGCAGCCGGGTGAGTATGGCGTGGTGCTCGGGGAACTGACGGCCCGTCGCTTTCGTCTGAACACCGGCGACAAGGTCACCCTGATCGTCCCGGAGGTGAGCAGTGCGCCTGGTGGTATCACCCCGCGCATGCAGCGCCTGACCGTGGTCGGCATCTTCAAGGTCGGTGCCGAGCTGGATGGTTCGCAGGCCTACATCCATATGGCCGACGCCGGCGAGATGCAACGCTGGGCGCCGGGCCAGGTGCAGGGCGTACGCCTGAAGCTGCACGATCTGTACGCTGCACCGCAGGTGTCCAAGGCGATCGCTTCGGGCCTGGGCGATGCCTACCGCGCCGATGACTGGTCGCACACCCAGGGCAGCCTGTTCAGTGCGATGAAGATGGAAAAGACCATGATCGGACTGCTGCTGCTGATGATCATTGCCGTGGCAGCGTTCAACATCATCGCCACCCTGGTGATGGTGGTGAACGACAAGGGCGCCGACATCGCGATTCTGCGCACCATCGGGGCGACGCCGGCGCAGATCATGGGCACCTTCATGGTCCAGGGCAGCCTGATCGGTATCGTCGGCACCCTGATCGGCGGGGTGTTGGGCGTGATCGGTGCGCTCAACGTCAGCGCCATCGTCGGTTGGCTGGAACGCACCAGCGGCCAGCATATCTTCACCTCCGACATGTACTTCATCAGCAGCCTGCCGTCGCAGTTGCAGTGGGGCGATGTCGCGATCATTTGTATCGCGGGCTTGGTGATGAGCTTCCTGGCCACGTTGTATCCGGCCTATCGCGCGTCGCAGATCGAGCCTGCAATGGCATTGCGCTACGAGTGACGTGTGGCCCACGCCAGCCTGCCTCAGCCTGTCTGGGGCAGGTCGATCACGAAGCGCGTCCATCCCCCTTCACAGCGAGCCTGAATCCCCCCGCCATGGGCCAGTACGATGGATCGGGTGATCGCAAGTCCCAGCCCCGCATGCTCGCTGCTTCCTTCATGGCGCATCGGTTCCTCCCGATAGAAGCGGTCGAACAGGCGCGGCAGCGCCTGCGCTGCTATCGCGGGGCCGGTATTGGCGATCTCTATGTGCAATCCCGGTGACAGCGTCACCTCGATGGTCCCACCAGGCGGGGTGAAGCGCAGCGCGTTGTCCAGCAGGTTGGACAGGGCTCGGCGCAGCATGTGCCGGTCGCCCGCTGTTTGCGCTTCGCCGCGGCGCAGCAGGGTGATGCCGGCATCCTCGGCCAGTGGCGCGTAGTACTCCAGCAGTGCGTCGGTCTCGGTCGCCAGGTCCAGGGCCTGTCGGCTGGGCATCAGCAGACCGTGGTCGGCCTTGGCCAGGAACAGCATGTCGTTGACCATCTGCGCCATGTGCTGCAGTTCTTCGAGGTTGCCGTGAAGGGCTTCGCGGTATTCCTCCAGGCTGCGGGGGCGGGTGAGGGTGACCTGGGTGTGGGTCAGCAGATTTGACAGCGGCGTGCGCAGCTCATGGGCGATGTCGGCGGAAAACGCCGAGAGGCGCTGAAAGGCATCATCCAGGCGTTGCAGCATGGCGTTGACGGTCTGGCCGAGCTCGGCGAGTTCTTCAGGCAGTTGCGCCACTGGCAGGCGCGTGGTCAGCGAGCGCGCATTGACGCTGGCGGCCACCGCGCCCATCTGGCGCAACGGTCGCAAGCCTCGGCGTGCAGCCCAGGCGCCGAGGAGGGCTGTGGCCAGCGCGCAGAGCCCGACGGTCAGCCAGATCAGCTGCTGCATGCGTTGCAGAAAGTGCTGATGGTGGGTGATGTCGAGAAACAAGGTGACCTGGGCGTTTGGCAAGGCCTGGCACAGGCTGCGGTAGTCCATGCCGTCACTGTGCAGGGTGGCCAGGCCCGGCTGGCGGGGCTCCTGCGGCAAGCCTGCGCGGCTGTCGAACCACAGCGTACCGTCGTTGCCGCGAATGCGCAGGGCCAGGTCCGACTGGTGGCTGAGCTCGCTGCGCAGCGCCGGCAGGTGGTCGTCCAAGGCTGCGCGGGAGTCGACATCGGCCAGGTGCGCACGCAATTGCGAGAGGCGAGCGCTGAGCAACTGCTGGTCGAGCTCGACGAAGTGGCGCTCACTGGCATGGCTGAACAGCAACCCGGCGCTCAGCGAAACGGCGGCGGTGCAGGCGGCGAACAGCAGGGCCAGGCGCCCGCCGAGGGAGAGTCGGGGCATCAGTCGTGGCGCTCCTCGAGCACGTAGCCCATGCCGCGCACGGTATGGATCAGCTTGTTGGCGTGGTTGTCGTCGATCTTCAGGCGCAGGCGACGGATCGCGACCTCGATCACATTGGTGTCGCTGTCGAAATTCATGTCCCACACCTGCGAAGCGATCAGCGATTTGGGCAGCACCTCGCCCTGGCGCCGCAGCAGCAACTCGAGCAGGGCGAATTCCTTGGCGGTCAGGTCGATGCGGCTGCCGGCGCGCTCGGCGCGGCGACGGATCAGGTCCAGGCGCAGGTCGGCCAGGGCCAGGGTGGTGTCCTGGGAGGGGCTGGCACCGCGGCGCAGCAGGCTACGTACCCGGGCCAGCAGTTCGGAGAAGGCAAAGGGTTTGACCAGATAATCGTCGGCACCCAGCTCCAGGCCATGGACGCGGTCTTCGACAGCGTCACGCGCTGTCAGGAACAATACCGGCGTGTCCAGCCCGGCCTGGCGCACAGCCTGGAGGATCTGCCAGCCATCCCGGCCCGGCAGCATGACATCCAGGATCAGCAGGTCATGGTCGCCGGTGAGCGCGAGGAATTGACCCGTTTCGCCGTCGCCGGCCAGCTCCGTGGCAAAACCGGCTTCGCTCAGGCCCTGGCGCAGGTATTGGCCGGTCTTGGCCTGGTCTTCGACGATCAGCAGTTTCATGCACTGTCCACTGTCAAAAAGGTAAACGCACGAGCACTCCAGTTTTCATAGAACAGCCCGGAGTGTCGTGCCGCAGCATTGGCTCAAATGATACGTGACGATCGGCAAGCGCGCCCAAGCTGACAAACTTGTAATCTGCCTGTCAGCCAGCCGCCAGTCCTATGGCCCTAGAGTGGGTCCATCTCTAGCGCACAAACCGGAGTTGCCATGAAACATTTGATTCTCGCCGCTACCCTCGCCGTGGTCAGCCTGCCGGTCTTCGCCGATGGCGCCAAGACCTTCGGCTTCGGCGAGCCGGCTCCGGCCTCCAAGGCCACCCGTACCGTCGATGTGGTGCTCAAGGATATCGCCTTCGAGCCCAAGAGCCTGCAGGTCAAAGCCGGCGAGACGGTGCGCTTCGTGGTGATCAACGAAGGCAAGCTGGCTCATGAGTTCAACCTGGGTGACAAGGCCATGCACGTCGAGCACCAGAAGGAGATGGCGGCCATGGCGGGCATGGACCATGGCAACATGGCCGGGATGGACCACAGCCAGATGGGCCATGGCGGCAACGGGCATGATCAGGGCAACACTGTGCTGGTCCAGCCCGGGCAGCGCGCCGAGCTGACCTGGACCTTCCGCAAGTCGGCACCCATCGAGTTCGCCTGCAATGTGCCGGGCCACTATCAGGCGGGCATGGTCGGTCAGTTGACCATCGAGTGACTTCATCCCCAAGGCGGGCTGCAAAACCGGTAGAATGGCGCCATTCCCGCGCTTTCAGGTCATATACATGCATCCCGCCGCCGAACACTCCCCGCTGGGCAAGTCCAGCGAATACATCGCCACCTACACTCCGTCGCTGCTGTTTCCGATCCCACGCACGGCCAAATGGGCCGAGCTGGGTGTGACCGCACAGACCCTGCCGTGGCAGGGCGTGGACTACTGGAACTGCTTCGAACTGTCGTGGTTGCTGCCCTCCGGCAAACCGGTGGTGGCCATCGGCGAGTTCGCCATCCCGGCCGACTCGCCGAACATCATCGAGTCCAAGTCGTTCAAGCTCTACCTCAACTCGTTGAACCAGACGGTGTTCGCATCGATCGGCGAGCTGCAGGCATGCCTGGAGAAGGACCTGTCCGCTGCGGCAGGCAAGCCTGTGAGTGTTCAGGTTCGAACGCTGGGTGAAGTCGAGCAGCAGGGGGTGGTGGCCTTGCCGGGCCAGTGCATCGATGCGCTGGATGTGAGCATCAGCAACTACGAGCAACCCCAGCCTGAGCTGCTGAGCTGCAACTCGGAGCGTATCGTCGAAGAAACGCTGCACAGCCACCTGCTCAAGTCCAACTGCCCAGTCACCGGCCAGCCTGACTGGGGGAGTGTGGTGGTCGAGTACAAGGGCAGCGCGCTGGATCATGCCAGCCTGCTGACCTATCTGGTGAGCTTCCGCCAGCATGCCGACTTCCATGAGCAGTGCGTCGAGCGGATCTACCTGGACCTGTTGCGCCTGCTGAAGCCTGAGCATCTGACGGTGTATGCGCGTTATGTGCGCCGGGGTGGGTTGGACATCAACCCGTACCGCAGCAACGGGCCGATCAGTGCGCGCAACGGGCGGTTGGTGCGGCAGTAAGGTCAATGCTTGGCGCCCCAACCAGCGCGAGGCCGCTCCTGCAGAGCTTGCGCTGACTGCAGGGCGGCGCCGGGTGGTGAAATCAGATCCCCATGCTGTGCAGCGAGTTGGCAATGCTGCGCAGCGTCGCCGTGAGGTCCGGGTGATCGGCTTCGAAGCGCTCGATGGCCAGGTTCACGCCATCGACCAGGTTGTTGTCTGGCGTGGCCTCTTCGAGCTTCAGTTGCGCTTCGATCTGTCGCGCTTCTTCATGCAGGCTGGCGAGTTCTTCTTCCGACAGCGGTACGTTTCGATCCAGTTGCTCGCGCAGGCTGTTGAGGCGCTCTTGCAATTCGCGGGCGGGCATTGGCTGTTCTCCATCAATGACTTGGCAAGCCATGGACCTCGGCGAAGCGGCAAAGGTTCTGGCCTGACTTCAAGCGTAATCCACTTGCCGGCGCTTTGCATGACCGGCATCAACGACGCTGTGTCAGGGTTTTTCACCCTTGCGCCGCCGCTGAGCGATGTCCGCGAGGCAGGTTTCCAGTGATTCCAGGTGGTCGATCACCGAATGCACGCCCAGGCCGAACAGCTCGAGGGTGGCTTTGCCGCGGGCCAACTCCTGCTCCTGTACGCTCATGGCTTGCCACAGATTCGATGCCTGGTCGCACGACGGGCTGCAGGCGGCGAGGCCGACCGTCCACAATCCGGCGTTCAGGCCCGACTGCAACAGGCGCGGCTCGCCACTGACCAGTACGCAGCCGTCGAGGCGATCACTGTTCAATGACATCAAGGCATGCCAGCAGGCATTCGGTGAAGGCCATGGCGAACCGTTGGCGACCTGGCCGGGCAGCCAGTCCGGGAGCACGCTGGCCAGACGCTCGCCTTGATGGTTGTGCAGATCGTCCAGCCAGATGCAGGGTACTTGCTGGCGCCGCAGCTGTTCTAGGGTGTCCAGGGCGCCAGGGGCGGGCAGGGGGCTGCCGTTCGCGGTCTGGACCAGGCAGCCGCGCAGGCCGAACAGCACAGCAGTGAGGGCAGGTGCTTCGTGCATGGCAACATCCCTGAAATACACCGCAGGCTAAACACCCTTCATGACGGTCGGATGACAGTTGGAAGATGAAACTCTTGTTCACAAAATGTTGAACAAAGGTGTGTAATGCTGGCTGCCTGCCAGATTGCCTTTATACTGGCGCACTATCCAGCACCGCCTTCAGGCGGCTGCCACCGTGAAATCCGATGGAGAAACATCTATGCAGAGGATCGGTGCCGGTGTGATCGAGCGAATCACCCAGGCCTGTGTCTGTGCCAGCCTGTTGCTGGCGCCTGTGGCCGCCACCCAGGCGGCGACCGAGGAAGATCCTTGGGAAGTGGTCAATCGACCGATCTTCAGGTTCAACGACACCATTGATACCTACGCCCTCAAGCCGTTGGCCCAGGGCTATCAGGCCGTCACCCCGCAGTTCCTCGAGGACGGCATTCACAATGTCTTCCTGAACCTGGGCGACGTCGGCAACCTGGTCAACAATGTCCTGCAGCTCAAGCCTCGCGCCGCAGGCATCGACACGGCGCGGCTGATCGTCAACACCACATTCGGCCTGGGTGGCTTCATCGACGTCGGCACCCGCATGGGACTGCAGCGCAACGACGAAGATTTCGGCCAGACCCTTGGCTACTGGGGCGTGCCCAGCGGGCCATACGTGGTCATTCCGCTGCTTGGGCCAAGCACGGTGCGTGACGGCCTGTCCAAGTACCCGGACTCCTTCACCGAACCCTACCGCTATATCGATCATGTACCGACCCGCAACTCGATCTTCGCCCTGAACGTGATCGATACCCGCGCCAGCCTGCTGTCGGCAGAGAAGCTGATGCAGGGCGACAAGTACATTTTCATCCGCAACGCCTACCTGCAGAACCGCGAGTTCAAGGTCAAGGACGGCGAAGTCGAAGACGACTTCTGAGTCAGGCGAACAGAAGAAGGCGACCGCAAGGGTCGCCTTCTTCATTTTGGCGCAATGTGAGAATGGGGCATTGGGGCACTGAATCCTTTTCACGCCTGGTGCGTTCAGCTTCTCTCCGATTGGCGGCACAATGGCGGTCGTTCTCATTCTCAAGGGTGGCTGGCCCCATGGCGGCATTCAAGCGCTCCGATCTGGCGGACCTGAACGTGTTCTTCACCATTGCTCGCCGCGGCAGTTTCGTCGATGCCGCCAACGAACTCGGGCTGACCGCCTCGGCGTTGAGCCACACGATGAAGAAGCTCGAAGATTGCCTCGAAGTCCGCCTGCTCAATCGTACCAACCTTCGGTGGCACTGACGGCCGCCGGCAGCGATCTCATGCAGTCCCTGGCCCAAGGCTTCGAGGCCATCGGCCACGGCCTCAATACCCTCGAAGACTACCGCAAGGCGCCAGTCGGCCGCCTGCGTCTGAACATTCCCCATGACGCCGGGCGCCTGCTGATCCTGCCGGTGCTTGATCAGTTTTTGTCGCGCTTTCCCCAGGTGCACCTCGACCTGGTGATGGACGACCGCATGCTCGACATCGTTGCCGAAGGCTTCGATGCCGGTATCCGCTTCGGTGCAACCGTGCCCAGGACATGATCGCAGGGGTTGCTCGGCACGCTCGACGATCTGGGCGTGGGTTGCATCGCCTTCTCGCCGTTGGCCCAGGGCATGCTCACCGACAAGTATCTGCAGGGCGTGCCGAGTGAATCGCGCGCCACCCGTGGCGGTTCGCTGCCCTCGCGCATGCTCGGCGATGACAACCTGGCGCGCATCCGCAGCCTCAATGACATCGCCCAGGCCCGCGGCCAGACCCTGGCGCAGATGGCGATTGCCTGGGTGCTGCGTGACTCGCGGGTGTCCTCGACGCTGATCGGCGCTCGCACACTGGCGCAACTCGACGACTCCCTCGATGCGGTGGGCAATCTGCAGTTCACCGCCGACGAGCTGGCTGCCATCGACCGTCATGCCACCGATGGTGGTGTCGACCTGTGGAGTGTGTCGTCGAACATCGGTCGTCGCTGAACCCTGATCCTTTCAAGACTTGCCCTCGAGTGGCTCCAGGCATTTACATCCTGTAATTGTCTGGCCGCTCAAGGGCTTTTCTATGCCCAACCGTACGCCAAACGGCCCCGCCAAATAACCGCTGGTGATTAGCACAGCGAACTCGACCCTCGTATGCTTGAAACGCCCCGCGGATGGGAGTACCGTCTGCGCCTTACAGGGCACCACTGCGATTTGCTGGACAGGTTTTCTTGTCCTACACCTCAAAGAGAAGTGGTCACAGAGTATTCCAGTAGCCGTCCGTCGCCCTTGCCGATGCCCGCTACGCCAACCAATCGGCGCCGTTCGCCCACATGCAGAAAACCAGTGCAACGCTGCTGATCATCGATGACGACGACGTGGTTCGTGCAAGCCTCGCCGCCTATCTGGAAGACAGTGGCTTCAGCGTCCTCCAGGCCGGTAATGGCCAGCAGGGGCTCCAGGTCTTCGAAGAACACCAGCCCGACCTCGTGATCTGCGATCTGCGCATGCCGCAGATGGGCGGCCTCGAACTGATCCGCCGGATCACCGAGCACGCTCCGCAGTTGCCCGTGATCGTGGTGTCCGGTGCCGGCGTCATGAGCGATGCGGTCGAGGCCTTGCGCCTGGGCGCGGCCGACTACCTGATCAAGCCGTTGGAAGACCTTGCCGTGCTCGAGCACTCGGTGCGCCGTGCGCTCGACCGTTCGCGCCTGGTGCTCGAAAACCAGCGCTACCGCGACAAGCTCGAAGCTGCCAACCGGGAGCTGGAGGCCAGTCTGCACCTGTTGCAGGAAGACCAGACCGCCGGCCGCCAGGTGCAGATGAACATGCTGCCGGAAAAGCCGTGGACCGCGGGCGACCTGTCGTTCGACCACCAGATCATTCCCTCGCTCTACCTCTCCGGCGATTTCACCGATTATTTCCGCGTCGACGAGCGCCGCATCGCCTTCTACCTGGCCGACGTATCCGGCCATGGGGCGTCCTCGGCATTCGTCACCGTGCTGCTCAAGTTCATGACCACCCGCCTGCTGTTCGAATTCAAGCGCAACGGCAAGATGCGCGAGTTCAAGCCGTCGCAGGTGTTGGCGCACATCAATCGTGGCCTGATCAACTGCAAGCTGGGCAAGCATGTGACCATGGTCGGCGGGGTGATCGACGAGGAGACCGGCCTGATGACCTACAGCGTCGGCGGCCATCTGCCGCTGCCGGTGCTCTACACCCCGGGCCAGGCCCGCTACCTGGAAGGCCGTGGCCTGCCGGTGGGGCTGTTCGATGAAGCCACCTACCAGGACCATGTGCTCGAGCTGCCGCCGCGCTTCAGCCTCACGCTCATGTCCGACGGCATTCTGGACCTTTTGCCCGGGGATACACTCAAAGATAAGGAAGCGGCCTTGCCGGAAATCGTCAAGACCGCGGGGGGCAGCCTGGACGGGCTGCGCCAACGATTCGGATTGGCTACGCTTGGGGAGATGCCGGATGATATCGCCCTATTGGTGTTGAGCAGGAACCTTCAATGAGTACCGGTAGAATCCAGTTCGCCGAGCAGAGCGGTACCTTCGTACTGAAATTCGTCGGTGAAGTGCGCCTGACCCTGTGTTCGGCGCTGGATGCGACGATCGAGAAGATCTTCACCGCACTGAACTTCTCGGCCATCGTCATCGACCTGACCGAAACCGAGAGCATCGACAGCACCACCCTGGGCCTGCTGGCAAAGCTGTCGATCCTGTCGCGGCAGAAGGTCGGCCTGCTGCCGACCGTGGTCACCACCAATCCGGACATTTCCCGGTTGCTGCAGTCGATGGGGTTCGACCAGGTATTCAACATCGTCGACCGTCCGCTGCCATGCCCGGATTGCCTGAGCGACTTGCCATCGCAGGATCAGAACGAAGAAGTGGTGCGCTCCAAGGTGCTGGAAGCGCACAAGATCCTCATGGGGCTGAACGATTCCAACCGCGAAGCGTTTCGTGACCTGGTGAGTGCGCTGGAGCGTTCCTGACTCGGCGCCAACGGCGCCCTGTATCCGCTAGCGCTCCACCTCATGGCTGTGCACGAACTCCGTCGCTTCACCTCCTTCGGCACTCAGCTGGACAACCCGCACCGGCCGCCCCTGCTCGTCGAAGAATACCTGCCCCAGGCCCGCGCCATTCCACAGCCGCTCCCCGGCCTTGCTTCGGCTTGGCACGCGTGGCACCACCTCCATCGATCGACGCTTTGTGAACCAGTTGAGTGGCGAGCGTGGTGAGTACAGCCAGCGGTTCAGGCGGTCGAGCACATCCAGCAGGCGCACTGGAAAGGTGTTCTTGATCCCGCTGCTGGTGACCTGCCACAAGTGTGGGCTGCGTTGGCGGTGGCGGATCAGCACCTCGTAGACGAATGAATAATGCACATCCCCGGACAGGATCACGTAGTGCCCTGGCGTGCGGGAATGACGGAAGATATTCAGGATCACCTGCGCGGAGCCGCGATGGGCCATCCAGTTCTCGGCGTCCACCAGCAGCGGGTAGCCCAGCGCAGTGAACACCCGCTGCACCGTCTCGATCAGCTTGACCCCGAAAATCGGCGCCGGTGACACGATGATTGCCGATGGATGATCGAGCAGGGCCTGCTGCAGTTCGCACAGCGCCTCCCAGTCGAGCAGCCCGGACGGTTTGCCCAGCTTGCTTTCGCTGCGCCAGCGCCGGGTGCGGGTGTCCAGCACGCGCAACGGTGGGTTGCTGGGCAGGTCGTACTGCCAGCCCTGGAAACGCAGCAGGTCGCCGATCAGTGTATCCAGGGCCTCACCGTCCAATGCGCCCTGCGGTGCATTTGCAGTCAGGGCCTGCAACCCTTCGACCAGCGTCGTACAGCCCTCGGGGTCATTGCCCCAGCCTTGGCACAGCAGGTAGCCGAGCAGGGCGTTGCCGATGATCCGGCGTGAGAAGGGGTGGCCATAGGCGGTCTGTTCCCATTGCGCCGACAGGTTCCAGTCATCGGTGATGTCGTGGTCGTCGAAGATCATCAGGCAGGGCAGGTGGGCCATGGCGCGCGCCACTTGACCCAGACCGTCGCGGAAGGCCTCGATCAGCGGCAGTTCGTTCTGATAGCGCTGCTGGCGCGCGGCAGTGAGCCCCTCGGGCGCCTCCAGCTCCACCAGTGTCCAGGGCGTGGGCGACCAGACCAGCAGGTACATGGCCATGACCTCGGCAAAGGTCACCAGGTGGTTGTCGGCATTGCTCGACGAGAAGATCGGCTTGCGCTTGCCCCGGAAGAAGCGTTGGCGCAGCGGCTCATTGCCCTGCTGGGCGGGCAGCAGGTCGGCGCGATGGTAGTAGCAGGCGGGGTGACGATAGAGCGCCTGGCTGCTGTCGACCAGCGCGCCGTCGAGGGGTTCGTCGAATAGCTTCAGGCGTTCGATCAACCCGTGGATGGCCTTGAGCGTGGGGCCGGCGACATCGTCTGCATAGACCTGGTCGCCGGTCATCATCAGCAGTGCCGGGCGTTGTTCGGGAGGGGGATTGTCGAGCAGCAGGCGGTCGGCGCAGAGCAGGCCGTCGGCGGCGGGGTGATGGGGTTTGCGGCACGAGCCGTGCAGCAACGGATCGATACGTTTGCGCAGAACGAAGCTCGGGCGGCAGGCACCTGGGTAGAGCAGGTGCGGTGCCCAGTCGGCGATGCCCTGGCCATTGTCCAGGTGCAGGTCGTAGCCCAGCGCGACGTCCTCGGGCAGTGCCTGGTCGATGTGCACTTCCAGCAGATGGACGAAGGCATGCTGGCCGATCGGAACGACCCGACACTCCAGGTGGGTACTGACCTGCGCGCCGTCCAGCACGAATCGAGGGTTCAGCGGGCGCGAGCCGACCAGCCAGATGGCCAGGCGTTGCGGTTCCAGGCGGCGCAGCACGGGGCCGGCGAGGACGAGGGGGAGGGTGGTGGTCATTGCTTCCATCTGTTGGGAGGCTGCCGGTCCCATCGCGGGACAAGCCCGCTCCCACAGCGGCACCTATCCCATGGCAGGGAACATGCTTCTGTGGGAGCGGGCTTGTCCCGCGATAGGCCGGCAGCCTCTTTTTCGAATACACAAACGCAAACGGGCGGGAAATACTCAGTACTTCCCGCCCGTTCCACAACTCGGATATGTATCAGCCTTTGTCGGCCATCAACGCCTCGAGCTTCTCCTGGTCGCGCGCAAACTGGCGAATGCCTTCGGCCAGCTTCTCGGTGGCCATGGCATCTTCGTTCATCGCCCAGCGGAACTGGCTCTCGTTCAGCACCTGCTTGGCTTCGCCAGCATTGCGTGGTGTGAGGATGCGCGGCAGCTCGCCTTGGTCGTCGCTCAACTGCTGCAGCAGTTCAGGGCTGATGGTCAGGCGATCGCACCCGGCCAGTTGCTCGATCTGCCCGACGTTACGGAAGCTTGCGCCCATGACCACGGTGTCGTAGCCGTTGGTCTTGTAGTAGTCGTAGATGCGTGTCACCGACTGCACGCCTGGATCCTCGGCGCCGACGTACTCCTTGCCGGTGCTCTTCTTGTACCAGTCGTAGATCCGGCCCACGAACGGCGAGATCAGGAACACCCCGGCGTCGGCACAGGCCTGGGCCTGGGCGAAGGAGAACAGCAGCGTGAGGTTGGTCTGGATGCCTTCCTTTTCCAGCTTCTCGGCGGCGCGGATGCCTTCCCAGGTGGAGGCCAGCTTGATCAGTACGCGATCCTTGGAAATGCCGGCAGCTTCGTACAGGTCGATCAACTGGCGAGCCTTGTTCAGCAACGCCGGCTCATCGAACGACAGGCGTGCATCGACCTCGGTGGAGATACGGCCGGGGATGACCTTGAGAATGCCCGCGCCCACGGCTACCGCGAACTTGTCGCAGGCCAGGTCGACGTTGCCTTTGGCGTCGGCCTTGACCTGTTTGAGCAGGTCGGCGTAACCCGAGATGGCCGCGGCCTTGAGCAGCAGCGAAGGGTTGGTGGTGGCATCGACCGGCTTGAGACGGGTGATGGCATCCAGGTCCCCGGTGTCGGCGACCACGGTGGTGAACTGCTTGAGTTGTTCCAGCTTTGAGGTCATGGGCGTGCTCTGTCCTGATGCTCTGTCCTGTGAGTGTCTTGACATTACCCGAGCCCTGACGGCCACTCAAGGCCAAACACAGGCTAAGGCAATCCTGCGTCATGCGGGCGCGGGCTGGCCCCGCGCTGGCCACATGGCAGCCCCAGGATGGGGGCGTCGAATCCCCCTTCGAGTCCAACCCCCGCCCAGGGTTCCCTAGCGTCCGACCAGCAACTCTGCCGCCTGCTCGACCACCTTCAGCGGCTCGGCCGCCTTGTGAATGTCTGCCGACAGCAACTGGCGGAACCGGCGCGCCCCCGGGAAGCCCTGGCCCAGGCCGAGGATGTGCCGGGTGATGTGATGAATGGCCCCGCCACTCTCCACATGCGCCACCAGATACGGCATCAGCCGCGCCATCGCCTCGCTGCGCGTCACGACAGGCGCGTCGCTGGCGAACAGTTGTTGATCCACCTCGGCCAGCAGGTACGGGTTGTGGTAAGCCTCGCGCCCCAGCATCACGCCGTCGAAGGTCTGCAGGTGGGTGCGGCATTCGTCGAGGGTCTTGATCCCGCCGTTGAGCACCAGCTCAAGGTCCGGGAAGTCCTGTTTCAACTGCGCCGCCACCTCGTAGCGCAGCGGCGGCACCTCGCGGTTCTCCTTTGGTGACAGGCCCTCGAGGATCGCGATCCGCGCATGCACGGTAAAGCTGCGACAGCCGGCGTCGCGCACCTGGCCGACAAAGTCGCACAGCTCGGCATAGCTGTCGCGGCCATTGATGCCGATGCGGTGCTTGACCGTCACCGGAATCTCGACCGCATCGATCATCGCCTTGACGCAGTCGGCCACCAGCGCCGGATGGCCCATCAGGCAGGCCCCGATCATGTTGTTCTGCACCCGGTCGCTGGGGCAGCCGACATTGAGGTTGACCTCGTCGTAACCCGCTTCCTGGGCCAGGCGAGCACAGGCGGCGAGTTCAGCCGGGTTGCTGCCGCCCAACTGCAGGGCCAGCGGGTGCTCGGACTCGTCATGACGCAGGAAACGCTCCGCATCGCCGTGGAGCAGGGCGCCGGTGGTGACCATTTCGGTGTAGAGCAGGGCGCGTTGGGAGAGCAGGCGCAGGAAGTACCGACAGTGGCGGTCGGTCCAGTCCATCATCGGCGCAACGCTGAAGCGGCGGGAGGGCTCAGGGTGCATGGTTTCTGGCTTTGAGCCTGATTTTGCAGTCATTTCGTTCAACGTGTTCTGTACCGATTTTCGGGGGTTTTGGGGCATTTTTACCAAGCGCTTGGTACAATGTACCAACCGAATCAGGACGTGTACCAATTCTCATGGCAACGATCAGACCCCGCAAGAAGGCCGACGGCACCACCAGCTACACAGCTCAGATTCGCATCAACCGCGACAAGGTGACAGTCTACCAAGAGAGTCAGACGTTCGCCCGCAAACAGGCGGCGGTGGCCTGGGCGAAGCGACGGGAAACCGAGTTGGCAGAACCTGGTGCAATCGAGCGGGCCAGCCGGGTAGGGCATACGGTCAAGCAGATGATCGACCGCTACCTGGTCGAGGCGGAGAAAGCCCGGCCGCTGGGCGAGACGAAGCGGCGCACGTTGAATGCCATCAAGGACAGCTACCTGGGTGAGAAAGTGGATTCCGACATCACCCAGCAGGTCCTGGTGGACTACGCGCTGTGGCGCATGAGTCCTGAAGGTGGTGGCATCAAGCCACAGACGGCCGGCAATGACATGGCGCACCTGGGGGCGGTGTTGTCGCTGGCCAGGGCGGCATGGGGTTATGAGATCGATCCGCAAGCGATGGCTGATGCTCGTCTTGTACTGAAGAAGTTCGGCTACAACATGCGGAGCCGGGAAAGGGATCGACGGCCGGTATTGGAAGAGTTAGATAAGGTGATGAAGCATTTCTTCGAGATGCTGGAGCGGCGACCCAGCGTCATCCACATGCCTAAGGTCGTGGCGTTTGCGATCTACTCCACGCGCAGGATGGATGAGATCACACGCATCCGTTGGGAAGATTTGGACGAGCATCAGCAGGCTGTGAAAGTGCGTGATATGAAAAATCCGGGTCAGAAGATTGGTAATGATGTCTGGTGTTATCTGCCAGATGAGGCCTGGATTATTGTGCAGAGCATGCCGCGAGAGTGCGCTGAGATCTTTCCGTACAACACAGACTCAGTCGGCACCGCCTGGTCCAAGGCATGCAAGATTACCGGCATCGAGGATCTGCACTTCCATGACTTGCGACACGAAGGGGTGAGCCGGTTGTTTGAAATGGATTGGGATATCCCAAGGGTTTCGAGTGTATCCGGGCACCGCGATTGGAACTCATTGCGGCGCTATACACACTTGCGTGGGCGAGGGGATCGGTACACGGGTTGGAAGTGGTTGGATCAGATTATCCAGGCGCCGGTTAAACTCGGCGCCCGGGTTGATAGTTAACTGGCTCGGTAGGTTCTGTTCAGTTGCGCGCATTCTTTGCGCGCAGCATCTCGTTGTTGATCCAAGTACATTGCAAGGTCGGCCAGGTGTATGCCCTTCGCACTTTTCTGGCTCGCTTCAAGTCTGGTGATGGGCAACTGAATCTGACCAGCGAGCACTTTCCGCTGGAACATGTCGGGGGTCAGGTGCGTGAAGTAGTCGGTGCACACCTGTTCGATTGGGATGATAGCGAGTCCGTTGTATTGCGCCATCAGCATGAATGCTGTGTTCATGGCAGCACCTCCATAACAGCGCTGTGATGGAAGGTGCGGGGTTTATTGGTCTTGCGATTCTTCCCATAGATGTAGCCGGGGCGAGACCACCAGGCTGCGCAGTGGCCTGTCACCTCAACTTCAATCTTGTTCCCGCTGGCTTGGATCAGTAGCCGGCTGCCAGTCGGATAGATGCGTCTCACTGCCGCCAGCAAGCCGACCTGTGCCATCAGCAATTCGTTATCTGCCGCCTTGGCCTCGCAAAGGGCGTTCGAGGTGGGAGTACTGTCGGAGTGTATGTTGCTGTCGGGCGTGCCGCCCTCCGCCTTGTTGAGATCGCGTTTAACAGCAGCACCGGTGGGGGGCATGCCGGAGAGCATGATGATGCTTTCGGGCTTGCAGCCCTCGGCGTTTATAGGGAGGTGGCGCCGGAACTCGCGTTGCTCACCGTCCACCGCGCCTGCTTTGTAGCCAGCCAGGAACACCAGGTAGTCGTTATGCGTGCGCGCGTCGGCGAAGCCAGTCTTGTCCTTCTCCAGTTCGCGCTCGCCCAAGCCAAGGGGATTGAGGCTGACGAACACGTCTCGTGGATCGGTGTTCATGATTTGCGCCCTCGCATGATGATGAAGCCAGCGGCTTGACGGGTCTTGGAGCATTGGTCGTGATTGCCCTTCACGCGAGCCTTGCCGCAGATATCGCAGATGAACGACATGGCGGGCCGAAGCATCGGCTGCATGCCCTTGGAGGTGCGAGTGGTTGGGGTGTATGTCGATGTGTCAATCACAGCGAATACCTCTCGTGGACTCGGCGAGCGTTCGGGCTCAGGGCCAGGTGCTCAAGGTTCGTGGCACTGTTTACAGTCGGTAACGTGGGCGTAGCAGTGGGGTGGGCGGCGCTGCTGCGATACAGCTTGATCAGCGTGGCGATCAGCGCAACGGCGAGCGCAAGGCTGATCAGCTGCCAGCTGCGTGTTGGGTTAGGCATGTTGACGGCCCTCGTTGAGCTGGCGGTGCACCTGCTTGCTAGCTAGTTCGAACAGTTCGTTAGCGGATACTGGCGTGACGGACTGCTCGCAGTTGCGCACGGCGTCAAACCGAGTGCGGTACAGCCCGGCCTGGCCGAGCCAAGCGACGGCATTGTGTTCGGCGTTGGACACTGGGCAGCCTTGGGCTTCAGGGACAGTACCTTCGTGGGTGCGCCTGCACTTCCTGCAGTGATACAGGCCGCCGTCGTCGCCCTCGCTCATGTACCAATCATGGCGGTACGTGCTCATGCGGCCTCCTGCTGGTACAGGTCGATCAGGTCTTTCGCGTTGGCGGCAATCAAGTCTTCCGCTTCGTCAGGGCAGACGCTGTTGCCGATCAGGCGGATCTGGTCGGTGTTCTTGATCGGGCGCCACTCCAGCAGGCCGGTTTCTTTGTTCTCGAACAGGCCGCGATCAAGGATGTAGTCGGGGCTGAAGCCTTGGGCGAGCTTCAGTTCTGGGGCCTTGAGCATGCGGAGGGTAAAGTCGACCAGGGCGTGCTCGCCCAGCAGCACCAGGTCGACCGGCTCAGGGAAGTGTTCCGGCAGGTACTTGTGCAGGAACTCGGCACACTTGCGGGCCTTCACCAGCAGTTCGGGCGGTAGGATCGCGGCGGGCACCTGGACAACGGTGACCAGAGCCATGCGTTCCTTGGTCGGCAGGGTGTGCATCGGTTCGCCCATGTCTTGCCACTGCCCGCCGGTGCCGTAGTACTTCACCAGGTACGCGCTGGCCAGGCGTTGGTTGGTGCCGCGCCCGAGAATTGTGCTCAGCGGCACCTTGGCTGCTCGCCCGTCGCCCTTGTAGAAACCGCCGTTGGCCTGCTCGAAGTGGCATGCAGCAACCGCGTGGTGGCCGCTGCCGGTGGTCAGCGCGTTTACGGGGTGGCCCGACCTGTCCCCATGATAGGTGAGGTGGGTCAGGTGGGCGGCGGCCAGGGCGAAATGGCCACCTTTGATCTGTGCCACCTGAGTGCGCAGCGGCTCGTCTGCGCTGAACGTGCGCTGCGTGCTCGCGTTGGCGAACTCGGTGAGGCTTGCGGCGGCCAGCTGGTGCTCGTCCAGCTGGAGCAAAAAGGGCTGCTCGGCCATGACGGTGTGGCGCCAGAAACCCTTAGCCACGCGCCGGCAGGTGTTGTCCACCAGCGGACGTTTACGTGCGAACAGGCTCTTGCCCAGGTCGGAAAAGTCAATGCACTCGGCGGCGGTGCGCCAAGGCAATTGGCCTGGTTTTGGGTTCTCGTGTCGCTTCGGCTTCGTCCATACGATCGGGCGGCCATCCGTGCGGCCGATGAGGAAAAGGCGCTTGCGGATAGTTGGGGAGCCGGCGTTCGAGGCGCGGCGCTCACGCCATTCCACATTACAGCCTAGGCCGCGCACCAGCGCGTCCATTGGTACCCATTGGCCGATGCAGTCCACGATCTCGGCCATGTCGGGGTGATCGGCAGGCAGGCCGGTGGTGAGGCAGGCGACGAATGCCTTGAAGGTGCGCCCCATTTCGGCCTTGATCGGCTTGCCTGCATCGTCCAGCGGCCCCCAAGCCTGGAACTCTTCGACGTTCTCCATGAGAAACAGGCGTGGTCTGGTAGCGAAGACCCAGCGGACCACGACCCATGGCAGGGAGCGAACGCTCTTGCTGCGTGGGGCTCCACCTTTGGCCTTGGAGAAGTGTCGGCAGTCCGGGGATGCCCACAGGATGCCCACTGGCTGGCCGCCAGTGGCTTCCAGTGGGTCGACCTCGTAGATATCGCAGATGTAGTGCCGAGTCTTGCGGTGGTTGGCCCGATGCACGGCGATGGCGATGGGGTTGTGGTTTATGGCCACGTCAGGGTCGCGATAGACGCGGGCGCCGCCGCTGCTGGCTCCGCCTGCCCCTGCGAACAGGTCTACATATAACTCGCGCTGGAATGGGAGTGCGTGCTGCGCGGTTGCAACGTTGATCTGCTGGACAGCTGTCATGCTGCAGCCCCCGCTGTTGCGGAGCGGGCAGGAGTCGAGCGTAGTTGCGTGTGGATGCGCATTGCGAGCGCTTGGATATCCTGCTGCTGTTGCATTGCCCGAATGCACCATGGCTCTGTGCCTTGGGCGGCCTTCCACGTTTTCTTAGCCAGGACCAGTGTCTCGCTGGCATTGATCAGCATGTCGTAGTCGGACCTGGTCACGGCAAGCCCGTTATAGGACATGATCCGTTCTTCTAGCTCGTTGATCGTGCGTTTGAGAGCTGCCACGACCACGTGGTGCTTGCGTTGTTCGGCCTCAGTATTGATCCGAGCCTCGTCCAGATCGTCCCTGAGGCCTTTGATCTGCAGTTTGAGGTCTGCTTTATGCAGATGCTTGCCCACTTCAAGGCCGCGGTTGAAGGCGCGGTGGCGCGCTTTGGGAATGATGAAAGTCAGGGCGATCAGTGAGATCAGCCAAAGGATGCCCATGGCGAGAACTTGTTGGTGCGGTTGCATGTGCTGTGCTCCTAGTGCCCAGCACCGGGCCGGTGATGTGGTGGTGGCCTGGTGCTGGATGGGTCGCCCCTGATGGCCGGGGCTGCCTCCGTTACGCCGTCTTCTTCGCTTGGGTGTCGAGATAGTCGGCAAGGTCATGCAGGTAGATCACGTACTGCGCTCGGGCTGAGTTGTGCAGCTTTGTAGGCTTTAGCCCAATCGTTCCTGCGTTAATCAGTTCCTTGAATCGGCGATCTGTCCTGATGTGCGGGAAGTAGCGCTCCCGCACGGCAGTTAGCGTCGGGCAGGGAGTCGTCCATTCGTTGCGCAGCTGGCCAAGCGTGTCGGTCATGCGCGCTCCCCATGCCCCTCGGGGAGTTGGCCGAGCTTGGCGCGCACAGCTTCCGCGAGGGCGTGCTTGCAGCTGCCGTAGGCTGTGGCGCGGATTTCGCCCAGGTCGTTGGTGACAACGGTGCCGAAGGGGAGCTCTTGATTGGTGGTGGGGGTTATGTAAGCGCGCAGGCCTTCGGGGAGAACGTCGCTCACGCAATCAAGCGCCTCCATCAAGGCGATGGCGCGCTGGGTCTGTTGGCCTGATTCAGTTCGGCCATTGGCCACGTCCTGCAGAAAATCGCGCAGCGACATGTACTTTGTCGAGTCTTCGCGGCGGAGTGTGATCGAGCCGGTGTAAGGGCCAAAGCGCACGTGCAGGTGATGATCGC
Organism: Pseudomonas sp. RW3S2; assembly: GCF_014268955.1. Taxonomy (NCBI): domain Bacteria; kingdom Pseudomonadati; phylum Pseudomonadota; class Gammaproteobacteria; order Pseudomonadales; family Pseudomonadaceae; genus Pseudomonas; species Pseudomonas sp. RW3S2. The sequence goes on from NZ_JABWRM010000004.1 coordinate 205,982, forward strand.
GACTATCGTTCTCCACCTGGATGTGGGCGTCGACAGAGGTTTCGGGGCGTCGCAGAGGGCATGTGGTATTGCCGCCGTTCTCCAAGATGCGTTCGAGCAGCATCACACGTCGCAGGTTGATGGTGAATTCGGTCATGCCGCACCCCCATTGGGTACGGCGCGAACGTTTCCGGCGGGGGAAACAATCAGTTGCAGGCCCGTTGAGCGCTGAAATGCTTCAACAATGGCCGGGCGAGTGCAGGTGGTAGGGTGCAAGTAGACCTTGCAAGGGGTCGTCGGTGAGTGTGCCATAGCTTTTTCCTGTGGTGAGAGGCGCTACGGGCATGGAAATTAGTCTGGCTAATATTAGCTGTCAATCTTTTTTGGATGAGTTGGGCTGATTGGCCAAAAAAAAAGACCGCGAAAGGCGGTCTTTGATCGAACGTGCAGGGGAGGGATTAAAGCAGTACGGAGTACCAGAATACTTGGCCAATAATCCTGATGTGGTCGTTGGTGTAGGTGGCGTCGTAGTGCTCGTCCGGGTACTCGGCAGTGTTGTAGCTTCGTAGTCTGAGGCCGCCGCCTGGCAGTCTGTACAGCAGCTTGACGCGAAGCAAACCGTCATGGTCGAGGGCATACATTTTCCCGTCGACCACGGTTTTAGCGTCAGTGTTCACCCCTACGGTACTTCCGTCAGGTAGCACTGGTTCCATGCTGTTGCCTTTAACGGGGACGCAGCCGGCGCTGTCGGGATTCACGTTCTTGCGCTGCAGTGTTCTCTTGCCAAAGCGGAGCTTCCTGCCATTTGTTTCCAGCATCACTGCAGATCCGGTACCGGCGGAGATTTCCACCTCTTTGAAGAACGGGATTTCGACCTCGTCTGAGTCAAGAGGGGTTTCGTCGTCCCAGGTCTCAATCGGGTCAAGCACGATCTCGACCGGGCTGTCTTGGTTTGGTCGGAGATGATCGATGCTGTAGTGCAGTCCCTGCGTTAGTCGGGGGCTTACCTCTCGTGGATCGAAGCGGAGAACGCCAGCGAACTTGAGCAAGGCGGATATGTTCAATCCGATCTTACCGTTCATGTACTGACTCACAACGCTTTGGCCCGCCCACCCGCACAGGTCGGCTATGCGCTCCTGATTAAGGCTTGGGTCTGAGCGCTTCCGTTCCTGGTAAATCCTCTTCAGACGCGCCGCCTCTTCCCTGCGAACGTCTTCATCTGCCTCGTGAGGCGCTTGGGCTTGGCCGCCCTGTGGTGTGTCATCTCTCATGCCTTCAACTGTATAAGCGTGGCTGTTACTTTCAAAACAGTAGGGCGTCTTTTTTCGTTGCTCATAAAAAGAAGTCACGCTAATATCCGTTACCAGACCTCATTGAGGATTTAGGGATGGAACGCAAGATAGGAGTGCCTCTGCGCGAATTTGCGGAGGGTAGGACGCAGCCTCAACTGGCTGAATTGCTCGGAGTTTCACAAAGCGCTGTCTCGCAAATGCTCAACTCCCAACGCGACATCCGGGTTCGCTCTGACGGAAAAGGTGGGTACGAGTTCATTGAGATCCGCCTGATCGGCAAGCGGCGGAACTCCGAAGAAAGGAAGGATCGTTGAGCTGGGGCCTCTCACCACAAGAATCCCCCAGCTCAACGTTGACGGTGCAGAGCGCCGTGTAGCCCGCCATCCGGTTGCCTCTCACCACAAGATTCGCCGGATGACTAGAACCGCGTGAAATGCCCGCACAGCACGCAAAGCACAGCACATCGGTTGTTTTCACAGGATAGGACTTACTCACGCCTGTGACTACACCGTTAATCGAGGTTTAACGGTTTATGAGTCGCATCGACACTCTGCCGGACGCAGGGCCGGCACTATCCCTCAAGCAGGCGCTCTACCGCGCCGGTCGCGATTACAAAGGTGGGATCACCCGCCTGGCATTTGAAATGGGCATGGATCTCGATGCCCTGCAGAAAAAGCTGAAGCATGACGAAGAGCGCCGCTGGCTCAGCCCCGATGAACTTGAAGAGGTTCTGCAGTGGACGGCCGACCGCCGGGTGCTTGATGCCTTGGGGCGGGCCGCTGGTGTTGTTTGGTATCGCCCTTGCCCAGTCCCTGCAACCAATGAACAGCTCAAGGCGGTTGGCCTCCTGCTGAAGGAAGCGGCTGAGTTCGTGAGCAGCATGCATGAAGGTGCTGCTGACAATGTCTGGGAGTTGCACGAGGTGCAGAAGCTTGAGGCTTGCGGGCTTGATGTGATTCGCCAGGTACTGGCTATCACTTCGGGCGCGCGTCAGTCGATGGAGGACCAGAACCATGGCTGATGCAGTCGATTTCGCTAATGACCAGGCCGAATACTTTCTCCAACTGTCATTGCAACGCCTCACTCGGCTTCCTGAAAAGCCAAGTGCAGGGATCTGCATGGACTGCGAAGATCCAATCCCGTTGGCGCGTCAACAGTCGGTTGCTGGTTGCGAAACCTGCGTCGATTGCCAGGAGCTGCGGGAGCGTCGTCGATGAGTGAGCGCCCAACTCCTACAACAGCTGATTGGGCGCGCCGGTACATTGAAACCTTCAATCTGGCTCTGGTTCCCATCGAGCCAGGTGAGAAGGGGCCGAAGGGTAACGGCTGGAACAAGCCCGGAGGCTACTTCACGGTCGCTGCTGATGCTGAGTCATTCTGGAAGAAGCGTCCGAGTCACAACCTTGGGGTAGTGCTCGGGCCGAGTGGTGTCTGCTCGCTGGACGTTGATGAAGTTCAATGCACCCGGCAGATCCTGAGCGAGTTGCTTGGGATGGACTTGGACGCGCTGGCAGATGCCTACCCGACCTCGGTGGGCAACCCTGCACGCTTCCGCATAATGTTCCGGGTTCCCGATGGAGTTGATCTGAGCTGGCACCCACTGACCTGGCCAAGCCAGGCGGATCCAGATGGCTCGATCCACAAGGCGCTCATGGCGCAGGTCAAGGCTGCCAGAGACGCAGGGGACACTGACCGGGAGGCTGCGTTGAAGGTGGCCGCTGAGCCGTTCAAGAAGATCCCCGTCTTCGAGCTCCGTGCCGGTCTGGTGCAAGACGTGCTGCCGCCCTCTATCCACCCGGGTACTGGCCTGCCTTACACTTGGCGTACACCGCCATCTGCGGAAGGTCTGCCAGAGCTGCCCCCTCAGTTACTCGCTATCTGGCAGAGTTGGGACGAGTTTAAGCCCAAGGCTGAGGCTGTTTGTCCTTGGCTGCCCAAAGCATCGCCGGCGCCAAGATCTGAACCTGTACGGCCGCGCCCAGCAGTTGGGCGCAGTGGGCGTGATCTACCAGAAGTGATCGCGCTGTTTAACCAGGCCCACGACATCGCTACGCTGATTGAGGCCCATGGCTACGAGCGTCGAGGCGACAAGTGGCTCTGCCCGCAGAGCACCAGTGGCTTGGCAGGTGTCAGCATCATCGACGACAAGCTGTTCTCCCACCACAGCTCCGATCCTTTGGCGAACGGACACAAGAACGATGCGTTCGATGTGTTCTGCATCCTGGTGCACAACGGTGATCAGAAGGCTGCGACCAAGGCGGCCGCTCGTATCCTCGGCATCGCCGCGAAATCCCGTTCGCCGGCACCGCCGCCATTGGGCGAACTTCCCCGACCCCCATCGATGATCGAGCAGGCCGATCAGCCTACCGTCGCCGACAGCGATGTCGAAGGCCTTCCCCACTCCCCATCGGACGTCGATGCCACCAGCCCGGCCGGCTCATCGGCAACTGGGGGGGCAGGGGGTGTCGCCTTGGATATTGGTGGGGCGATGCGTCGCTTCGCCTTGGTCGAAGGCACTACAAGCGTGTGGGACTTGGACAAAGGGCGGTCGATGAAGCGGTCAGGCTTCGAGGCCCTGGTCGGCAAGCCACTCGCGAATGAGTGGATGGAACGGACTGACAAGAAGCTGATCGCGACAGAGCAGGCACAGGAGCTTGATCAGGCCCGGCGTATGTCTGCCAAGAAAGGTGGTGCCCTGAAGCTCGATCCCATTGAGCGGTACGTGTACATCGACGGTACCAAGGACGTGTGGGACAGGGAGAAGAAGCGTCGTATCGCTGAAGGGGCCGTAAAAATGGCCATGGGAGAAGAGTACAAGTGGTGGCTCAATAGCCAAGATCGCCGGGTCGTGGATGTCGATCACATCGTATTCGACCCCACCATGACCAAGGATCCCAATCTTTACATCAACACATTCGAGGGGCTGCCCCTGGCGCCTGTGCGTGATGACGCTGCCTGCGAGAACCTGCGTTGGTTGATTTCGTTCCTCTGCAACCATGACGAGGAAGCACTGGGCTGGCTGACGAAATGGTTGGCATACCCGCTACAGAACATGGGAGCCAAGATGGACACGGCGGTGCTGATGCATTCCATCATGGAGGGCTCGGGCAAGAGCTTATTGTTCGCTGACATTTTCGGCCAGTTGTACGGCCAGTACGCTGCAACTGTTGGGCAGACGCAGTTGGAGGGTAGCTTCAACGCCTGGCAGAGCCGGAAGCTGTGGGCTGTGTTCGAGGAGGTTGTCAGTCGAGACCAGCGCTACAACCAGGTCGGCAAAATCAAGCACATGATCACTGGCAAGACCGTGCGGATGGAGTCGAAGTTCATCAACGGTTGGGAAGAAGCAAACCACATGAATGCTGTCTTCCTGAGTAACGAAATCATGCCGTGGCCTATCAGCGAAGATGATCGCCGGATGCTTGTGATGTGGCCCATGCAAACATTGCCGGTAGATCGCCAGAAGGCTATCGGTCGGGAGCTGAGCAGCGGTGGGGTGGCAGCGCTATACGGCTGGCTGCTTGCGGTCGACCTCGGCGATTTCAACCAACGAACTCGCCCCCCCAAGACTGAGGCTCGCCAGCGCTTGGTCGCGCTTAGCAGAACTGCGTGGCAAACTTTTCTTCATCTCTGGCAAACTGGAGAGCTTGGCCGAGGTCTATGGGGTTGCTGTCTCGCGACCGACCTATATGCGTTGTTCATTGAGTGGTGCTCCCGTAACAAGGAGCATGCCATGAGCCAGACGAAGTTCTCGCTGATGCTCAGTGCGACAGTCGACAAGACGCGCTCGATCCCATGGACAGAGGGGAGTAATCGCCGATTTGCGGCGTTCTTCTTCCCTGATGATCCCGAGGCTTCCCTGCCCCCATCGTTCAATGCGGCCGAGCTGGGGCAGGCCGTTATCACCTGGCGCAGCAAGGCGAAACTTGCAGGGTGGAACGTCGACGCATGGGAACACGTGAAGGGGGTCGCTGCATGAAACCAAGGGCTCCCGTGTTGGGTGTGTTGGGTTTGTGTTGGGTCGGTTTGAGCAACTCAACACGCATAGAACCCCCTAAGTTCAAGGCTTCCCGTGCGCCTGTGTTGGGTGTGTTGGGTTTGCGCGCGCGCGCGCGTGCGGGTGAACTTTTTCTAATGCCTCAGCAGATCAAGAAAAAATCCTATGCGAAGACTCAAAAACCCAACAAACCCAACACACTCAACACAATTACTAATAAAGCATTGAATTTATTGGGTTTTATCTGTGTTGGGTTTGTGTTGGGTTGCTTGAATGTGTGTTGGGTTCTGTTTTCCGGGGGATTCTGCTGATGAAGAAGGATATTGATGACCTCATGCGCCACTGGGGCGAGCAGCGTGCGCGGTGTGGGTTGGTGTCAGGGCTGGGCAGCCAATTGGGTACCATCATGGAATGGAAGGGCGCAGCGCCTCGCGGCGGCGCATCGGGCTCAAGGATCCCGGTCAACGGCTTGGGCATGGATCGAGCCGCTGCCGAGGTTGAGGCAGCGGTTGCGGAGTTGGAGCGTCGCGATGTTCGAGGCCAGACCCTGGCTCGCCTGGCTACCTTCCGCTACCTGTACGAGGCGACGATCCGTGAGCAAATGAGGGCTGTCGGCTTAGCGGAGGATGCAGAGCGCACCTACTGGAACTGGCTGGATGCGCTGCATCTGCAGGTGGCCAGGATCATCGTCGCCCGCTCCGGGCTGAATCGGAGCACTACCGTTCGTCGGGTTGGAATGCGCCGAGCGTGCGCCGAAGTTGCGCCGAAGTAGCGCCGAAGCGGAGTACCGAAAACAGCCTCTTTTCGGTTTTGCAGTTCCTCGGTAAAAAGGCTCCACGATGTAAAAAGTGCGCTTAGGCGCTTCCCCCATAAGCACTGTGCTGTGCAACCCGCTCCGACCTGTCGGTGCATCGAGAACCCTGCCATCTGGCGGGGTTTTCTTTTTCCGGCGCCGTGCTTTTGCCAATGAGGCCTGCATGAACAGCGAGCAACAAGCATTAGTCGAGATGCCAATCTGGATGGTGATCATTCTGTCCCTGGTTGGCGGTGTGTCGGGTGAGATGTGGAGGGCTGACAAAGCGGGCGTCCGAGGTTGGGCGCTGGTCCGTCGCATCGTATTGCGCTCGGGTGCCTGCATTGTCTGCGGCCTCTCCACCATCATGCTGCTGTACTCGATGGGCGCATCGCTCTGGGCGGCTGCAGCATTCGGGTGTCTTACAGCGATGGCAGGTGCCGATGTCGCTATCAGCCTGTACGAACGTTGGGCAGCGAAGCGGCTGGGCGTTTGCGAAGTGCCGCCGGTCAGCCGTGAAGGGTAACGAACGGCGGGGCAGTAGCGCGTCGCGCGGCTACGGTCACCGCTGGCGGTTGGCTCGGGAAGTGTTTCTCGGGGCCAACCCGTTCTGCTCAATGTGTTCGACGGCCTTCCGGCCGGTGGCTGCCACGGTGGTAGACCACAAGGTCGCGCCCCGCCTGCAGGAAGCAAAGGAATCCGGTGACCCTGACAAGATCAAGGCTGCGTGGAAGTTGTTCTGGGATCAGGACAACTGGCAGCCACTGTGCAAGCTGTGCCATGACTCGGTGAAGCAGAGGCTGGAGCGCAGCGGCCGGGTGGCTGGCTGCAGCGCGTCGGGCATGCCGCTCGACCCCAACCACCACTGGAACCGTCGTTGATCCGAGCCCCGCCCGCCCTGGTCTGCCGGGGTAGGGGGGGTAAAAAACTTTTTGCTCGCCCTCTCGTTGACCGCATGCCCACCTCCGTGTGCAAAACCGGGAAAAATGGAGGAGGGGGGTATCAGATTTTGGAGGTTTCCATGGCCGGAAACGGTAACTCCGGGCGGCCTGGGCTGCCCGCATCGGTGCATCTGCTCAACGGCAACCGCAGCAAGCTTTCACCCGCGCAGCTGATGAACGAAATCAAAGACCCTGCGGTGCCGGTCGGCGTGCCGCCTATGCCGGACTTCCTCACGGGCGACGCGGCCGCCGAGTGGACACGCATCACTGAGGCGCTACTTGCACTGGGTTGGGTGTCACGCCTCGACCAGTTGGCGCTTGCAACGTACTGCCAGGCCTACGGCGATTGGCTTCGCTTCCAGCGTTTGATCGCTGAGCGTAATGCCCAGTCGCTAGACGGCCTAGGCGGTGAGGTGCAGACCTTCAAGACCGGCGCGCAGCAGACCCATGTGCTGCGCCAGTTGGCCAACGACGCTGAGAAGCGGGCCAACGCGGCCGGTGCTCAGTTCGGGTTATCTCCCCTGGCGCGCCGGAACATGAGAGCCGCACCGGCGGCACAAGGAGATTTGTTCCCGAATGCAGAACGAGACGCTGCCTCAAAGTATTTCAGCTGACTGCCGGGTAAAGGCGTTTGCGGACCAGGTGCTGGCTGGTTCAATCGTCGCCGGTCCGGATGTTCGCAACGCTGCGCGGCGTCATCTGTTGGACCTGGACAGCGGGCATGAGCGCGGGCTGATCTGGAATGCCGAAGCTGCCTTACGCGCCATAGGTTTTTTCGAAGACGTGCTTCGATTGAACGGTGGCGACTTTGAGGGGCTGCCCTTTCGCCTCGCACCGTGGCAAGCGTTCATCGTCGGCAGCCTGTTTGGCTGGTACACCGATGATGGCTACCGCCGGTTTCGCCAGGCGTACATCGAAACCGGCAAGGGTTCGGGCAAGTCGCCGCTGGTTGGCGGGATCGGCCTTTATGGCTTGGTTGCTGATGGCGAGCAACGAGCGGAGGTGTATGCAGCGGCCACGAAAAAGGACCAGGCGCAGATCCTGTTCCGCGATGCGGTAGCGATGGTCAACATGGCGCCGCATCTTGCCGGGCGTCTTGTCCAGTCCGGGCGTGATGAGAAGGTCTGGAACCTTTTCTATCCCGCGACCAACAGTTTTTTCCGCCCGATCAGCTCCGACGACGGCCAGTCCGGCCCCCGGCCCCATGTGGCGTTGATCGATGAGCTGCATGAGCACAAGACCGCCAGTGCCGTGAACATGATGCGAGCCGGTACCAAGTTCCGGCGCCGGGCATTGATCGTGATGATCACCAACAGTGGTTCCGATAAGGGCTCGGTGTGTGGCCAGTATCACGACCTTGGCGTGCGAATCTGTGAAGGAAAAGAGCATAACGACGCGTTCTTTGCCTTCATCTGCTCGCTCGATAAGGGAGACGACCCTTTCAAGGACGAAGCGTGCTGGCCGAAGGTGAACCCGTCGCTGGACTACATCCTTGAGGGGCAAACCGATGGCATTCCTGGTCGTAAGTATCTGCGTGAGCAGGTGGCCGAGGCTAAGGGGTTGCCAGCCAAGGAGGCTGTGGTCAGGCGCCTGAATTTCTGCGAATGGACACAGGCGACATCGCCGTGGCTGTCGTGGGAAATCTGGAGCGGTGCGGCCGAGCGGGTGCCGATGCGAGTTCTACGCAACAGGCCATGCGTCGGCGGGCTCGACTTATCCAGCACCACGGACCTGACGGCGTTCGTGCTGATGTTCAGCCCAACGCCTTACGACCCTCATTGGCGCTCTCTGTCGTATTTCTGGATCCCCGACGAGGACCTGGTGGGGCGGGAGAAACGCGACCGTGTTCCGTACCTGCAGTGGATCAAAGAGCGCCACCTTGAAACGACGCCGGGTCGGGCCATCAGCAAGCTGCACGTGCTCAGGCGGCTACAGACGATCTGCGATTTCTTCGACGTGCGGCGAATTGCCTACGATCGATGGCGGATCGAGGACCTACTGCAGCTGATGACCGACAACGGCATCACGCTGCCCGAGCTCAAGCCTTTTGGCCAAGGTTTTAAGGACATGGGGCCGGCGGTGGATGAGTTCGAGCGGCGCTTGTTGGGCCGCAAGGCCGAGCCATCTGAGGTGATCGAGCTGGACCCCGAGGATTTCGAGGTTGTGTCGGAGGTCACCACGGTTTCAGAGGTGGTCGAGACCCTGCTGCACGACGACAACCCCGTGATGACCTGGAACGCAGGCAACGCGGTGATCGTCTTCGACCCAGCCAACAATCGGAAGGTCGACAAATCCAAAGCCACGGGCCGTATCGACGGCATTGTCGCTGCTGTGATGGCGGTTGGCATCAGCAGCGACATTTCCGAAGCATCAGGCACGTCGGTTTACGACGAAGGGGTAGGTATATGAAGTTGGTAATTGCATCCTGGGTGGCGGGCCTGCTGGGCTTCGCGCTGCTGGTCGCGGGTGTCTGGATGGTGCATCGACCTGCCGCATTCATCGTCGCGGGGGTAGGGTTGTTGGTCTGGGCTAAGTTGGCCGATCAGGCAGCGGCGCACCAGGTGGCAAGGGAAGGAGGCTGACCATGTTCTTTTCCAGCTTGCTCGCTTCGGGCGCGGGCACGTTAACCAATCCGGACAGCGGCTTCTGGCGCGGTCTGCTCGGTGGCGGTCGAAGCTCGGCTGGTGTAGCGGTAACGCCAGAGTCTGCGCTTGCCCTGCCCATCCTGCAAAACTGCGTCACCTTGCTGGCCGAAACGGTGGCGCAGCTGCCTCTGGAACTGTTCCAGCGCAAGGATAAGGGGCAGCGGGATGCGGCGATCAATCACCCGTTATACGACGTGCTGCGCTATCAGCCCAACCCGTTCCAGACACCCTGTGAATACATGGAGCGGCACCAGGGTGCGGCCGGCCTGCGGGGTAACGCCTTCAGCTTCATCGACCGGCGCGAAGACGGCAACGTCACGGCGCTGTGGTCACTAAAGAACGAGCAGGTCCAGGTGCTTAAGGGCGCCGACCTGCTGCCTTACTACCGGATTGGTACCAGCGAGTCGGTGCCCATGCGGATGGTGCATCACGTTCGCTGGTTCGGTACGAACCCTTATGTTGGGCTGTCACCCATTGAGTTGCATGCTGACGCGATTGGGCTGACTCAGGCGGTACGCCAGTACACCGGCAAAAGCTTTGCCAACGGCGTGGCCGTGTCCGGCGTGATCGAGCGACCCCGTGAGGCACCCGCGATCAAGGATCAGGGCACCATCGACAAGATCGTCGATCAGTGGGGGCAGAAGTTTGGCGGTATGGACAACGCCAAGAAAGTCGCCCTGCTACAGGAAGGCATGACCTTCAAGCCGGTGTCGATGACCAACGTTGACGCTGAAATCGTCGGCATCATGAAGCTGACCGGCCTGGACATTGCGCGTATCTACAAGATTCCCCTGCCCATGGTGAACGACCTGGAGAAGTCGAACTACAACACTCTGGAGCAGTTGATGATCCAGTTCGTGGTGTTCGCCTTACTGCCCTGGGTGAAGCGCCATGAACAAGCGATGATGCGCGACTTCCTGCTGCCGAAGGATCGCCGGGAATACTTCATTGAGTTCAACCTGTCCGGGCTGCTGCGCGGTGACCAGAAAAGCCGCTATGAGGCTTACGCTATCGGTCGCCAGTGGGGTTGGCTGAGCGTGAACGACATCCGGCGGCTGGAGAACATGCCGCCCGTGCAGGGCGGTGATATCTACCTGCAGCCCCTCAATATGGTTGACGCTGGCAAGCAGCCCGACCTGAACAACCCCACCGTGCGCGCCCATCTGGAGCTGCAGCACGCCGAGATCGGGAGGATCCTCGCCCAATGAGTAAGCGCTATCTGCGGGCCTCCAGCCTGCTGTTCAATCAACCCCTGCTGGTCACGCCAGACATGCTCGACCTGGGCGTGCGTTGGGCCAATCAGACCATGAGCCTCAACATCATCAACCTTGGAGGCAGCTCGGCCCAGCTCTGGAAGGATGATGATCCGATCGACCGGGTGGCCTACGCAGACGAGCAGCGGCGCAATGCCATTGCCCAGACCGGGATTGAGGTCATCCCGGTCAGCGGTGTGCTGGTCAGTCGCGGCAGTCACCTCAACGCGTGCGAAACCATGACCAGTTACGAAGGGCTGCGCTCCCAGCTGCAGCGCGCAGTAGCTGACCCATTGGTCGAACACATCGTGCTGGATATCGACAGTCCTGGTGGCTCTGCCGTGGGCGCCTTCGAGCTGGCCGAGGATATCCGGGCGATGACCGCGCAGAAGCCTATCACCGGCTTGGTGAACTTCATGGCGTACAGCGGCGGCTACCTGATCGGCTCGGCGTGCAGCGAGATCGTGGTGAGTCGCACCAGCGGTGTCGGCTCGATCGGGGTGATTGCTAGCCATATGGATCGCTCAAAGATGGAGGAGGGGATGGGCGTGAAGGTGACTACGGTGTACGCCGGGGCACACAAAAACGATCTTTCCCCGCATGAACCCATCACCGAGCAATCGATGAAGTTCCTCAACGAGCTAGTGCAGGAGAGCTACCAGATGTTTGTCAGTGCTGTTGCCGACTACCGTGGCCTGCCGGTCGCCAAAGTGATTGGCACCGAGGCCGCTCTGTATCGCGGACAGACCGCCATCAATGCGGGGCTGGCGGATCGCCTGCAGAACCCGCAACACACCGTTGACGAGCTGTCGCGTGCCGTTGCGCAGAACCGTGCAACACGCCAGACGAGCCGAATCAGCGTGCGAGCAGCAGCGTTAGCGATGCAGTCGCTCGCCTGATCCCGCCGTATCAACTGTATCTCGACCCGCCTAGTGCGGGTTTTTTTATGCCCAGGAGGCAGCATGTCCCTTGTACTTCAAATGCGTAACGAGCGCGCCGGCCTGGTCGCCCAGGTACAGGCCCTTGCCCAAATCGAGGCAGGTGGCGGTAGCTTGACCGCCGAGCAGTTGCAGCAATTCACCAGCCTGGAAACGCAGATCAATGACCTGACGGCCAAGATCAAGCGGGCCGAGTCGGCTGAACAGCTGGCTGCAGCCAGCGCGGTACCGGTCACCGAGTCGGCTCAAGGCGTCACTGGCCCGCCGGGCAGCAACATTTCCGGCCCATTCAGCGAAAAGGCCAAGCCTGGTACCGGCATGGCGCAGATGGCTCGTTTGTTGGCGTCTGCCCACGGCAACCAGCAGACAGCCGCCCAGATGGCGAAGGACGGCGGTTTCCCCGCTGATGTCCACATGGCGTTGAGCGTCGTAACCCCGGGTGCCGGCGGTGTGCTGGTGCCGCAGAACTTCGCTACCGAGGTCATCGAGTCGCTTCGGCCGGTGTCCATTGTCCGCAAGATGGGCGTCACCAGCTTGCCGCTGAACAACGGCAACCTGACCCAGCCGCGTATCACCGGCAACACCGTGGTGACGTACATCGGCAGCGATACCGATATCCCGATCACCGGCATGGCGTTCGCCGACACCAAGCTGTCGGCGAAAAAGGCCGCCGCTATCGTGCCGATTTCCAATGACCTGTTGGCCATGAGCGGGGTTAACCCTCGGGTCGATGGCCTGGTGCTCAGTGACCTGACCGTGAGCATGGGCCTGTCGGAGGATCTGCACTTTATCCGCGCTGATGGCTCTGGCTCGCTGCCCAAGGGGATGCGCTACTGGGCGCTGCCGTTCAACGTCTTGCCAGCGCCCGCGGTCGATGGCCTGACGCTGGAAAAGATCGACCTGTTCCTGGGCGGCATGATGCTGCGCCTCGAAACCGCGAACGTGATGATGAAGTCGTGCGGCTGGCTGATGGCGCCGCGTGTGTTGCGTTGGCTGCAGGCGCTGCGTGACGGCAACGGCAACAAGGCTTATCCAGAAATCGATCAGGGTCTCCTGAAAGGCTACCCAGTCGGTTTGAGCAACCAGATTCCGGTCAACCTCGGCGCCGACGGCAATGAGACCGAGATCTACTTTGTGAACTTCGCCGACTGCATGATCGGCGAAGACATGGACCTGACCCTGAGCTTCAGCAACGAAGCTTCCTACAAGGATGCCGAGGGCAACATGGTCAGCGCCTTCCAGCGTGACCAGACCTTGCTGCGTGTCATCGCGAAACACGACTTCGGCCCGCGTCACGTCGAAAGCATCATTGTGGCGGTCGGCGTGAAGTGGGGCGCAGGCATGTAATCCCTGGCCCCGGATTGGCCGGGGCCGCTCGACTGGATGGAAGTTATGGCAAAGATAATTGTTGTGTTCACCGGTTCCTGGCGCGGTTACAGCAAGGGCGAAGTAGCGGGCTTCGAGGAAAATGTTGCGCAGTCGCTGATCGAAGGCGGCCGTGCTGAGCTGCACGACCCCAAGAAAGCTGGCAAGTCCAGTGGTGGTAAGAGCAAGCCCGCTCCGGCGGCGAAAGAGCCAGTCCAGCCCGGCCCTTCGACGGAGCCATCACCGAATTCGGATTCGACCACCACTGATCCGGATGACGACGAAGAGAAACCCTGATCATGGCGCGCCGTATCGCCTACACGGGGGCGCCCGTGCTGACGTTGGAACAGGTGGCATTTCAGTGCCGGGCTGAGCCAGAAGACCTGCAGCCCGAGCTGATCGACCTGATCATCATCCCTGGCGTCACCGCACAGGGCGAATCGAAAACGGGGGCGGCCATTCGTGAAGCGATCTACGAGGAGGAATGGCCGGCGATGTATCCGTCGGGCCATTCGCTGGACGTTGGCCAGGTGGTTGCCGTCGAGTCCGTGGTGGTGCTGGGAGAGGCAGGTCAGGTGAGCCCTTACGATGGCCCGGTAGAGCTTAGCCAGGGTGGAAAGGAGAGCTATCTGCTTTTCCCGGGCGGCAGGCCTGCTGGCCGGTTGCGTATCCGTTACCGGGCCGGGGCGGACCTGGAAGCCTATCCCGGTGTGCTCAGCTGGCTACTGATGGCGGCGGAAACGGCATTCACCCATCGGGGGCTTTTGGTTGTGGGGCAATCCTTGGCCGAAGTGCCGGCGAGCTTTGTCGACCACCTGTTGGCGGATATCACCGTCCCGCCGAGGTTCTAGCCATGGCATTGCGAGTGAGCACACGGGCACCCGCCTCGGGTGAGCTGAAGCATCGCATGGAGGTGCGAAGAAGGTCCGATAAACCGGTTGGACCCGGGCTTGAGTCTGACCTGGCGCATGTGTGTTGGCGCTGGGTCAAGGTTGAGCCCTTGGGCACTGCAACCTATGCCGCAGCGCAGCAAACCAACACCGGTGTTACGCACCGCTTGTACTGTCGCTTCATTGACGGCTTGGCTTCGGACTGTGAGTTCGTTGGCCGTGGGCGGGTTTATCGGGTGAAGCGCCCCACGGAGCTTGCGGGCGAGCAGATCTGGTCGGTGGTGGAGGTGGAAGAGCTGGGAGCCCAGCCTGCTCAGGCGGGAGGTGGCCGTGGCCAACTCCGTTTCGATTGACGGCTACCTGCACGTTGACGGCTTCGACAAGTTCGACCAAGAGGCCTTCAACAAGCGAAAGATCCGCGCCGGCATGCGCAAGGTGGGCCAGCTGATCACCGGCCGGGCGCAGATGAACCTGGCGCTGGGTGGCGGCCAGGAGGGCTACCCGATCAACCGGTCGGGTGCCACCACCGATTCGATCGGCTTCAAGCTGTCGCGCTCGGGCTTTCTGGTGCGGATTGCCCCGAACAAGACCGCGAGCATGCGGGCGTTCTACCCGGCGTACCTGCATTACGGCGTGCGCCGCAAGCAGGGCGGTGGATGGCGCATCAAGCCCCGCGACAACTACATGACCGACGCGCTGACCGACAGCCGCGCCGACGTGCAACGCATCCTGCAGCAGGCCTTCGCCGCCGCGCTGCTCAACTGAGATCCCACATGAAAATCACGCCTGTGATCGAGCAGCTGCGCGCCTATGCGCCTGGCTTCGAAGAACGCGTGGCCGGCGGCTTGGATTGGGACCCGACCGCCGAAAGCGCGAAGTTGGAAGTGCCGGCGGCCTACGTGATCGCGGTGGGCGACTCGGCCGACGAGCCCGCCGCGCAGAACGTCATCACCCAGGACGTGCGCGACGCGATCGACGTGTGCGTGGTGCTGCCAACGGTGGATGAGCGCGGGCAGTCGGTGGTCGACGTGCTGCACGACGTGCGCGCCCAGCTGTGGCGCGCCCTGGTGGGCTTCGTGCCTGACGCCGAGTCGGGTCCGCTGCTGTACGACGGTGGCCAGCTGTTGCTGCTCGACCGCGAGCGGGTGGTTTACCGCTACCGCTTCTATGCCGACCTGCAGCTGGGTCGCTGGGAGCAGACCGGCCAGGGCAAGCCGCAGACCTGGCAGGAATGGCAGTTGGCCGGATTGCCGGCGCTGGACGGAATCGACACCCGTTTCGACTTCATCAACCCCCTGAAAGACTCCAACGTCACGGCCCCAGGCCCAGACGGGCGAGTCGAGTTCACCACCCGGGAGAACCTGACCCCATGAAGACCATCAACCTCAAGCCGGCACCCGGGCGCGAGTGCCCGATGCCGCACAACCCCCGCGAGCTGCTGCCCGCCGGTGGCGCCCCGGTGCCGCGTAATGCGTACTGGGAACGCCGCATCAGCGACGGTGATGCCGTCGAGCAGAAAGCTAGTAGCAAACCCAAGGGGAGCACGGCGGAATGAGCGTAAGTTTCAGCAACATCCCCAGCGACATTCGCGTACCGCTGTTCTATGCCGAAGTCGACAATTCCATGGCCAACAGCGGCGCATCGAGCTTGCGCCGGCTGCTCATTGGCCAGGTCAACGATGACGCCGACGGCGCCGAGATTGGCCGCCTGACCTTGGTGTCGCGGACCAGCGAGGCCAAGGACATTGGCGGCGCCGGTTCGATGCTGGCCAGCATGCACGCCCGTTGGCGCGCCATCGACGTCGCCGGCGAGGTGTGGTGCCTGCCGCTCAAGGTTGCCACCGGCGTGGCCGCAGCTGGCACCGTTACCGTAACGGGGTCGGTCGAGTCGGCCGGCCTGGTCAATCTGTACATCGCGGGTCAGCGCGTGCGCGCCCTGGCCGTGGCGGGTGCTTCGGCCGATGCGGTGGCCACCGCGCTGTCGGCGGCCATCAATGAGGCGATCGACCTGCCGGTGACCGCGACGGTGGCCGCCGGTGTGGTCAGCCTGAAAGCCAAGTTCAAGGGCGAGCTGGGCAACGATATTCAGCTGCAGCTCAATCGCCTGGGCCGCGTGAACAGCGAGGTTACCCCGGCGGGTTTGACCATCGTCACCACGGGCATGACCGGCGGTGTCGGCAGCCCTGACGCCGCTGCCGCGCTGGCTGCGCTGGGCGACGAAGAGTTCGAATTCATCGCCCAGCCGTGGACCGACGCCGACACCCTGGACGCCTGGAAAGAGACCATGGACGACAGCGCCGGTCGCTGGTCCTGGGCTAAGCAGCTGTACGGCCATGTCTACAGCGCCAAGCGCGGCACCCTCGGTGAGCTGGTCGCAGCTGGGCGCCTGCGCAATGACCCGCATGTCACCGTCCATGGCTTCGAACGGGGCGTGCCGCAGCCAGCGTGGGAGGTGACGGCCGCCTGGGCGGCGCGCACCGCCGTGTTCATCAGTGCAGACCCGGCGCGGCCGACGCAAACCGGCGTGCTGGTGGGCATCGATCCGGCCGCCGCGAGTGATCGTTTCACCCTGACCGAACGGCAGTCGCTGCTGACCAGTGGAGTGGCCACCGCCGCCTACAACGGTGGCAGCTACCGCATCGAGCGCGCCATTACCACGTATCAGCGCAACGCCTACGGGCAGGCCGATGATTCGTACCTGGACAGCGAGACGCTGCACCAGTCGGCGTATGTGATCCGTTACCTGCGCAGCATCATCACCAGCAAGTACGGCCGCCACAAGCTGGCCAACGACGGCACCCGCTTTGGCCCCGGCCAGGCGATCGTCACGCCGAAGGTGATTCGCGGTGAACTGATCGCGGCCTACGGCGCGCTTGAGCGTGACGGCATTGTCGAGAATGCCGAGATGTTCAATCAGTACCTGATCGTCGAGCGCGACGCCAACAACCCCAACCGGCTCAGCGTGCTGTTCCCGCCGGACCTGGTGAATCAGCTGCGCGTGTTCGCGCTGCTGTACCAGTTCCGCCTGCAGTACCCCGAAGCGACTTAATCCGCATCGTTCAACCCCGGCCCGCCTTGTGCGGGCTTTTTTATGGGAGATCCCTTTATGGGTCAGAAAGTCGCAGGCACCTGCTACATCAAGGTCGACGGCGATCAGTTGGTCATCACCGGCGGTGTGGAATGCCCGCTGTCGGACGTGAAGCGGGAGACCGTCACGCGGGGCTACTTCAAAGAAGAAGACCTGATCCCCTACGTCGTCGTTGACGCGGTGAAAACCGCCAACTTCCCCCGGGCCAAGCTGGCCGCCGGTATTGCCATGACCGTAACGGCCGAACTGGCCGATGGCTCCGTGTACGTGCTGAGCGGCGCGTATCTGGTCGATGAAGCCAAAGTGACCGGTGACGACGCCAAGGTCTCGCTCAAATTCGAAGGCATCCAAGGAGACTGGCAGTAATGAGCACCGTAACCCATACCCTCGCCGAACCGATCCAGGCCCATAACGAAGAGGTCAAAGAACTGACCCTGCGTCGCCCCACCGTGCAGGAATGCCGGGCCATCAAGGCGCTGCCCTACAACATCGGCGAGAGCGGTTATCCGATCCTCGACGTAGAAGTGGCGGCCAAGTACATCGCCGTGTGCGCAGCCATCCCTGCCAGTTCGGTGAACCAGTTGGCGTTGCCCGACTTGAACAACGTGGCCTGGCTCATCGTGGGTTTTTTCATGCCCCGCGATTCGGATCAGTCGGCAGCCTAACCGAGCTGGCCTATGACCTCGCTTGGTGGTGGAAAGCCACCCCGGGCGAGGTGCTGGGCTGGACCCTCGACACGCTGTTCGAGAGCGAGGAAAACGCGTGGCGCATCAACGCGCTGACTGGGGGTGGCAGTGGCGGATAAATTCCAGCTAAAGGCCCTGATCACCGGCGTCGACAAGCTGTCGCCGGTGCTCAGTGGCGTGCGCAAGAACGCGGCGATGCTGCGCAAGCAGTTGAACAGCTCGGGCCTGGGCAAGATCACCTTTGGCGAGGCCCTGCAGGGCGGTGCCATTGCGGCGCCGTTTGTCATGGGTGTGAAGGCGGCTATGGGCTTCGAGAGTGCCATGGCCGACGTGAAAAAGGTGGTCAACTTCGACACGCCGGCGCAGTTCAAGGCGATGAGCGACGACGTGCTGGGCCTGTCCGAACGGCTGCCGATGGCGGCTGAGGGCATCGCGCAGATTGTCGCGGCAGGCGGCCAATCGGGTATTGCTCGGGAAGAGCTGAACCGCTTTGCCGAGGACGCGGTGAAAATGGGCGTGGCCTTCGACCAGACGGCCGAAGAGTCCGGTTCGATGATGGCCAAGTGGCGCACGGCCTTCAAAATGAATCAGGCCGAGGTGGTGACCCTCGCTGATCAGATCAACTACCTGGGCAACACCGGCGCCGCGAGCACCGGGCAGATTTCCAACATTCTGACGGCCATCGGCCCGCTGGGTGAGGTGGCCGGTGTCAGCGCGGCCCAGCTGGCCGCCATGGGTTCGACCCTGGCCGGCGTGGGTATCGCCCAGGACGTGGCGGCCACCGGCATCAAGAACTTCATGCTGACCCTGACCGCCGGCACAGCGGCCACCAAGTCGCAAAAGGAGGCGTACAAGGCGCTGCGCCTGGACGCCAACGAGTTGGCCAAGGGCATGCAGAGCGACAGCGAAGGCACGATTAACCGCGTGCTGCAGACGCTGGCCAAGGTCGAGAAGAGCAAGCAGGCGGCGGTGCTGACCAACTTGTTCGGCAAGGAATCGGTGGGGGCGATTGCGCCGCTGCTGACGAGCCTGGCCACCCTGCAGAAAAACTTTAAGTCGATCGGCGATGAAACGCAGTACGCCGGTTCGATGAACAGCGAGTATGCCGCCCGGGCAGCCACCACACAGAACGCCATGCAGCTGTTGCAGAACCGCGTGACCCGCCTGGGTATCACGGTCGGCAGTATGTTGTTGCCGCCGCTGAACGACTTCATGGCTACCGTGGGGCCGATTATCAGCAGTGTCGGCGCCCTGGCAGCAGCGCACCCCTGGTTGATCAAGGGCGTGCTGGGGGCGGCGGTGGGCTTCACCGTGCTGCGCCTGGCCACGGCCGGCGCCACGGCTGCCCTGGCGATGATGAACGGGGTGGCCAGCATGAGCCCGATCGGGATCATCGTGCGCGGCATCGCCATCGCCGCCGGCGTGCTGATCGCCAACTGGTCGACCGTGGCGCCGTATTTCCAGGCGGTGTGGGACAAGATCAAGGGGCCAGCGATGGCCCTGTGGGGCTGGATGAAAACGGCCTTCGCCTGGTCGCCGATTGGCTTGATCGTGACCAACTGGGAGCCGCTGAGCCGCTATTTCGTGGCGTTGTGGGATGAGATCAAAGGCCCGGCGATGGCCGTGTGGGGGTGGATGAAAACCGCCTTTGCCTGGACGCCGCTCGGCCAGATCGTCGCCAATTGGCAGCCGCTGAGCCGGTTCTTTGCCAGCCTGTGGGGCCTGATCAAGGCGCTGTCGGTGCCGTTCATGGGCTTCATGCGGACCCTGTTCGACTATTCCCCGCTCGGTTTGATCATCAACCATTGGGGGCCGATCAGCGGGTTTTTCCAAGGCGTGTGGGAGGCGATCAAGGCGCTGTCGGTGCCGTTCCTCGACTTCCTCAAGACCCTGTTTGATTGGTCGCCGCTGGGCTTGCTGGTCAAGCATTGGGAGCCGATCACGGCCTATTTCAAAGGGCTGTGGGAGAAGCTGCGGCCGATTGTTGAACCCATGATGAAATTCCTGGGGTTCAGTTCCGAAGGCGGGGTGATCGAGGCCGCGACCAACAAGGTCAACGCCTGGACGGCGCAGCAGCAGGCGCGCAACGTAGCGGCCCAGCCGGTGCCGGGCGCCCTGGTGCGGCCGATGGCTGAGCCGGTGCAGCTGATGCCCGAGGCCACCAGCGCAGCCAGTCTGTTGCGTGTGCCTGGGCAAGCGCCGGCGCGGCCGCCGCTGCGCCTGGTGTCATCGGCGCCGGCGCTCACGGCCTCGCAGCTGGGCGAACAAGCCAAGGAAAGCTATGCCAAGGGGCTGACCCAGGCTGAGGCCTTGAAACAGGCTGAAACGGCCGTTGTGCAGCGCCCTGGCCTGACGTCCGTGGCTGCCCCGGCGCCGGGTGGTTTGCCGGCGTCGCGGGGTTCGCTGGTGCAGCAGTCGGCAGCGGCCAACAAGACCCAGCTGGAAGGGTCGATGGTGGTCCGCTTCGACAATGCCCCGCAGGGCATGCGCGTCGAACAGGGCGAATCCAATCAGCCCGGCCTGCAGGTCACCCCGCAGGTCGGCTATCGCTCATTGGGTAGGGGGGCAGGATGACCACGTGGCGGGATGAGCTACACCCGGCCTCCTTTCGAGGGGTGCCGTTTCACGTCGACAGCGACAGCATGCCAGTCGGTCGGCGCACCCAGGTGCATGAATACCCCCAGCGGGACAAACCGCTGGTGGAGGACCTGGGCCGTGTAACCCGTGAAATCAAGATGGCGGCCTTCGTGATCGGCGAAGACTTCCTGATCAAGCGTGATGACCTGCTGAATGCGCTGGACAAGCCCGGCGCCGGGGAGCTGATTCACCCCTGGTATGGCCGACTGATGGTCACGGCGACCGGTTGTTCGGTAGGCCATGAGCGCCGCGAAGGAGGCATGGCGCGCTTCGACCTGGTGTTCGTCGAAGACGGCGAAAAGGGTTTTCCCGCCGGCGTGCCGAACACGGCGCGGCAACTGGAAGAGTCGTCGGAAACCCTGCTGCAGTCGGCGATCCGGCGTTACAAGGAAGCCATGGCGGTGGTGAACCGGGCGCGCCTGGCGGTGGTGATGCTGCAGAACGGTATCGCCGGGGTGCAGATGGCCATTGCCCAGGAGCTGCGCCAGTTGACGGGTTTGGTCAGTTCGGTAGAAGCGCTGGCCGACATGCTCATCAATGCCCCGGGCAACTTTTCGGCGATGATCCGGGGGCAGTTTTCCAGCGTCGGCGGTAGCCGTTCGACCGGTTATCGCTGGGGGCCGTCGAGCAGCGCGGCATCGTCCAGCGCTGCCAGCATTGAAGCCGACCCGGAGTTCGCCAGCACCGTGGCCGGCCTGCCCGAGGCCGACCCGGAGTTTGCCAGCTTCGCCGCATCGAGCCGGGCCATTACCTCGCAGGTCGAGCAATCCCGCGCACTGGCGGCGCAGGTGGTAGCCGCGGCTGCAGCGGTCGAGGCCGGCAGCAGTGCCGCCGGCGGGGCTGCCACGGCGGCGGTGATCGAGGCCGCCCGCGAGCTGGTGCGCGATGCGCTGATTGTCCTGGCCGTGCGTACGGCCGCCGCCATGCCGGTGGTGCAGGCGCCGGCGCCACTGTCGGGGTATCCGTCCCTGCAGCAGCAAGTGGCTGCGCCGATCGCCCGGCCTGACGTGCCGGTCACCGCTGACGTGGTGGCCGTGCGCGACGCGATCGAGGCCGCGCTAGTGGCCGCCGAACAGACCGCCCCGCATGAGCATTTCGAGGTGCTGGAGGTGGTGCGCAAGCAAGTGCGCGTCCACCTGACCGAGGTGGCCCGCGCCGGTGTTCGCCTGGCTGAGGTGACCACGCTGGAGAGCCTGCCGGCGGTGGTGCTGGCCTATCAGCGCTACGGCGACGCGACCCGCGCCGCTGAAATCGTTACGCGTAACAAGGTCGCACACCCGGGGTTCTTGCCTGCCGGGGTGCTGTCCGTCGCTCAAGAGTAAGCCTATGGATGACATGAATGCTGTCACGCTGAGCGTGAACGGCCTGGACTATCGCGGCTGGAAGAAAGTCAGCATCAGCGCGGGGATCGAGCGGCAGAGCCGTGATTTCCGCCTGGGGGTGACGTGGCGCTGGCCCGGCCAGGCGGTGGAAATCCCAGTGCGGCAGGGTGACTACTGCGAAGTACGCATCGGCGACGACCTGGTGCTGACCGGGTGGGTGTTCGCCACGCCGATCAGCTACGACAGCCGCAGCGTGGAACGGTCGGTGTCCGGTCGCTCGCTGACCGCCGACCTGGTGGACAGCTCGGCAGTCAACAAACCCGGGCAGTGGCGCGGGCAGAGCGTGCAGAAGATCGTCCAGGCGCTGGCCGAACCCTACGGGGTTAAGGTGCTGAGCGAGGTGGCCGAAACCACCAAGCTGGCCGACCACCAGATCGAGCCGGGCGAAACGGTGTTCGAGTCGATCGACCGGCTGTTGACGCTTTCGCGTCTGCTGTCGACCGACGACGCCCGGGGCCGGGTGGTGATCATCAAGCCCGGCAGCGCCGGCCGTGCGGTCGATCGCCTGGAACTGGGGCAGAACATCCTGACCGGCCGCGCCGAGCTGGATTTTTCGGGGGTGTTCTCGGAGTACCGCGTCACTGGCCAGCGCTCGGGGTCAGACAGTGCCTACGGCGAGCAGGCCAGCGAGGTCAAGGCGGAACTGGCCGACCCTCGGGCGACGCGGCACCGCGTGCTGCTGATCCACGAGAGCGGCCAGATGACCCCGGAGCTGGCCCAGGCCAGGGCCAACTGGGAACGCGGCAGCCGCATGGGTAAGGCGCTGACCCTGAACTATCAGGTGCAGGGTTGGCGGCAATCCAATGGCGCGCTCTGGCTGCCGAACATGGTGGTGCGGGTGGTCGACCCGCTGATGGGCATCGACCGCGACATGCTGATCAGCGAAATCGAGTACGTCATGGATGACGCCGGCACGGTGGCCAACATCGTGGTAGGCCCGCCGGATGGCTTCGACCCTGAACCGAAAGACCCGCACAAGTCGCGCAAGCTCAAGAAGGGCGGCAAGGCCGACAACTTCGAATACCTGATCCCTGCAGACTGGAAGCCTAGTACATGAAACCCATCAGAAATTTCCTCGCCCGGGGTGTCGTCGCCCTGGTCGATGCTGGCCGCATGCTGCAGAGCTTGCAAATGCGCCTGACCGCCGACGAAGTGAAAGACGGCATGGAGCACTTCGAACCCTATGGGTTCACATCCAACCCGCACCCGGGCGCCGAGGGTCTGGCGGCCTTCATCAATGGCGACCGCTCGCATGGGGTGGTGATCTGCGTGTCAGACCGCCGCTTTCGCCTGCAGGGCCTGCAGAGCGGTGAAGTGGCCCTGCACACCGACGAAGGCGACGTGCTGCATTTCAAGCGCGGCCGGGTGATCGAGGTGCAGACCGCGACGTTTCGGGTCAAGGCTGAAACGGCGGTGGAGTTCGACACACCGCTGATCAGTACCACCGGCCGCATCGTCTCGGACGGCGACCAGATCGCCGCCGGCGTCAGCACTTCGCTGCACGTTCACGAAGGCTCGGACAAAAAGCCGGTTAAAGGGGCCTGACATGCAGCTATTCAGCGATGACGGCTCGGAACAGGCCTGGCAGCGCGCCGTGGTGATCAGCCTGCTGACCTGGCGGCGCGCCGAGGATGGCGACCAACTGGATGACGACCAGCGCTATGGCTGGTGGGGCGACACCTTCCCCACGGTCGAGCGCGACCGCATCGGCTCACGCCTCTGGCAGCTGCGCCGGCGCACGCTGACCGACGACACGGTGCGCGACGCCGAAGCGTTCGCCCGCGAGTCGCTGGCCTGGCTGGACGATGACGACCGGGTGGCGACCGTTACCGTAACGGCGTCGCGGGAGGTCACCCGGCTGAACCTGCAGGTGGTGCTGTCGATGCCCGACGGCTCAGTGATCGATGTTCAACTAGACAAGCTGTGGCAGGTGATCAATGCCGTTTGAAACCCCTACGTTGCCCGCGCTGATCGCCCGGGCACAGTCCGACCTGTCCGGTGGTAGCGCGCTGCTGCGCTCCGACGCCGAAGTGCTGGCCCGCGTCCTGGGCGCTGCCAGTTATGGGCGTTACGGCCATCAGCAGTACATCGCCGACCAGATCCTGCCGGACACCGCCGACGAAGAAACGCTGTTGCGCATGGCCCGAGCACGGCTCAAGCGTGACCGCCTGGAGGCGGTGGCCGCTACCGGGTCGGCGGCATTCACCGGCGCGGTGACCGCGCTGCTGGACGCCGGCACGCTGCTGCAGCGCGATGATCAGATGCTGTTCCGGGTCCGCACCACGGTCAAACTGACCGCCACCACGGGGGTGGCCGAGATCGAGGCGCTGGACGCCGGCGAGCTGGGCAACACGCCCGCCGGTACCCAGCTGCGCCTGGTCTCGCCGGTGCTGGGCGTCAATGAGGTGTTCACGGTCGGCGCGGCCGGCCTCGCCGGTGGTACTGAGCAGGAGAGCATCGAAACCCTGCGCGCCCGGGTGATTCGTTCCTACCGGGTCATTGCCCACGGCGGCAGCAAGAGCGATTACGAAACCTGGGCGTTGGAGGTGGCCGGCGTGACCCGGGCCTGGGTCGTGCGGCAGTGGCTTGGCCCGGGCACGGTTGCGGTGTTCTTCGTGCGTGACGGCGATGACGACATCATTCCGAACGCCGAGGCGCTGGCCACCGTGGCCGCCTACATCGAGCAGGAACGCCCGGTAACGGCCGAGGTTTACGTGCTGGCCCCGGTGGAAAAGCCGGTTCAGTACCAGCTGTCAGTGACCCCGGACAGCAGCACCGTGCGCCGTGCTGTGGAAGCCGCCCTGATCGACCTGCACAACCGGGAATCGGAGCTGGGCGGCGACCTGCTGGCTACCCATATCGCCGAGGCCATCAGCGGCGCCGTGGGCGAGCGCGACCACCAGGTGCTTGCGCCGGCGGGCGACGTGGTGGCGGCCACTAACGAGCTGCTGACCTACGGGGGTGTGCTGTGGTCGTGAGAACGGTGGACGACTACCTGGCCCAGCTGCGCGCGCTGCTGCCCCCGGGGCCGGCCTGGGATCGCGAGTTCAACCCAGGCGTTGACCAGCTGCTGCAGGCGGCGGCCGAGGAACTGGCCCGCGAGGATCTGCGCGCCATGGCGCTGCTGGCCGAAAGTGAGCCGGCTACCGTGCGCGAACTGGTACCGGACTGGGAAAGGGTCATGAACCTGCCCGACCCCTGCATGGGGGAATCGCCGTCGTTCCAGGATCGGCAAGTAGCCGTGCGCCGGCGGCTGCTGGAAGTCGGCGGCCAGACGCCGGCGTACTTCGTGGAGCTGGCATTCAGCCTGGGTTACCGGCAAGCCCGGGTCATTGAGCACCGGGCGCCGCGCTTCGGTCGGGCTCGCTTCGGTTCGGCCCGCTTCGGCACCTGGGCCGCGCAGTTCATGTGGACCCTGGAAACCGGCCCACGTCTGGCCGCCGGTCGGCGCTTCGGCTTCAGCCACTGGGGGCAAACCTTCGGCGGCGCCTCGAATGGCGCCCTTGAATGCCTGGTCAGCCGATCGGCGCCGGCGCACACACTCGAAACCATTAACTACGGATAAGCACATGGATTACCCGAAAAGTACGCCCAATGTGGGCTTGGTCGGCGGCAAGTTCGTCGACGAAAACGCCGGTACCGGGCAACCCGGTTCGTTGATCCCGGCCAGCTGGGGCAACGCGGTCACCGATGAATTGTTGGCGGTGATCAAGGCGGCCGGCCTGGTGCCCAGCGAAGGCGACCTGACCCAGCTGCAGAAAGCCATTCAAAGCCTGGCGGCCAGCGACGTTAAACGCACCGTGCGAGTCGCCACCACCGGCGCCATTGCGCTGTCGGGCGGGCAGACCATCGACGGCATCATGGTTGGCACGGGCGATCGGGTGCTGGTGAAGGATCAGGCGGCCGCCTCGCAGAACGGCATCTACAGCGTTGTGACCGGCGCCTGGGTGCGCGCCCTGGACTTGAACGAGAGTGCCGAGTGCACCCCGGGCCACCTGGTACTGGTCGAGAACGGCACGGCCAACGCGGGGTCCATCTGGCAGCTGTCGAACACCACGTTGCCGACGCTCGGCACCACGGCCCTGGTTTACACCCGCATGTTTGGCAAAACCGGCGTGGCGGCTGGCACCTATCGCTCGGTGAGCGTTGACGTGCAGGGCCGTGTGACTGCCGGCAGCAACCCGACCACGGTGGATGGCTACGGGATCACCGACGCGGTCAAAACATCCAGCGGCGTGAGCAGCGTGCCCGGGATTCGATCGGGGGCGATGCGCGATCTGGCGGTGACGCAGTTTGTCACTGCTGGGGATGCCACCACCGATAAGCCTGCAGGATTCAGCTACGGCTCTGGGTTTCACATCCCTTATCCCGAAGGCAAGATGGGGTTTGACTTCCTGTCGGCCGTCGACAAAGAGGGATTCTTTGTCCGCAAGAACGCCGTAGATGGGACCGGCACCTGGCGTGAGCTGTGGCACACGGGCAACTTTGACCCGACCCAATACGCCACCAAAACGCAGATGGATACTGCGCTGGAGGGCAAGGCGAACAACGCCACGTCCCTTGCTGGCTATGGCATCACCGACGCTTACACGAAGTCGCAGATCAACAGTTCGCTGAACTCCAAGGCGAACGCTGCGACGACGCTGGCCGGGTACGGCATCACCGATGCCTACACCAAAGCGCAGATCGATAGTTCGCTGGCATCCAAAGCCAACTCGGCAACGACCATCGCGGGCTACGGCATCACAGACGCTTACACCAAGGCGCAGTTGGATAGCTCGCTGAACTCCAAGGCGGCAAAGGCCACCACGCTGGATGGCTACGGCATCACCGATGCGGTTAGCAAATCGGGAGGCACCATTTCGGGTGCAATCAAGATCGCCGTCGAAGGGCAGGATGTTAGCTCGGCCGCGTTGAACCTCAACAATCCGCTCGCGGGCGGCGCAGCCATTCTCAGATTGTCCACGCCCAGCAGCGCTGTGGCTCTGCTGCATAGTCAGAACACCAACATTCTGGCTGTCCGAAACGCAGCGAACAACTCGGCAGACCTGGAGGTTGGGTCAGTCCTTTCCAACGGCGCGGTTTGTCATACCGCCGCAAGTTTCCTGAAGCCTGTAGCGGGTCAGTTTGTGGTGCTGCAGGGCGCCGGGCAACTGCCGGCCGGTGGTACCTGGGCGTACTTCACCACCGGTTACAACGGCTCAGGCGGGGCCGTGGGCGGTACCTCGGGCGTGTCCGCCGGGGGAGCGGTCGTCGGTTACAACAGCAACTCAGTGGGCTTTGCCTGGAGGATTCAGTAATGGAAGCAGTAGAGGTTCAAGAACTTGGCGAGGCGGCGCCGGCGCGCCGGCTGATCAGCGATATCCAGCAACGGGTAGATGGCAGCTACGTCGTGACGTGCGACGGCTTGCCATTCCATGCCACGGAAAGCGATACGCCCGAGGTCTACCAACAGGTAATTGAGGCGATCTCGGCGGGGGCAGAAGTAGAGGCCCTACAGGAGGTCCCTGTCTCGCTGGCAGAGCTGGAGGCGCGTGAGCGTGAGTGGCGCGACGCGGCCGTCACTGCAGTGCTCTGGCTGCGCGAGCGGCACCGCGACGAACAAGACCTGCAGCGCAGCACCACGTTGACCCAGGAGCAGTTCACCGAGCTGCTGAACTACCTGCAGGCGCTGCGCGACTGGCCCCAGTCCGAGGCCTTCCCCGCGATCGAGCAGCGGCCTGTCGCGCTGCCCTGGATCGCTGAACAAACCCAATAAAGCCCCGCACCGTCGGGGCTTTTTCATGAGTGAAGGAAATTTGACGATGCCGATTACTGAAAAACAGTTGCAACAGATCCTCCCCGACGCCGGCCGTAAAGCCGGCGTTTTTGTTCCCGGTCTCAATGCCACCATGGGCAAGTACAGCGTCATCACGCGCCTACGCATGGCGGCCTTCCTTGCCCAGGTGGGGCATGAGTCGTGCCAGCTGCAGTACGTGCGCGAGCTTGGCAATGACAAGTACCTTTCGAAGTACGACACCGGCAGCCTCGCGAAGCGCCTAGGTAACACGCCTGAGGCTGATGGCGACGGCCAGTTCTACCGTGGTCGCGGACTGATTCAGGTCACGGGCCGATACAACTACGAGGCTTGTAGTGAGGCCTTGTTCGGTGACAGCCGCCTGCTCAACACCCCTGAGTTGCTCGAGCAGCCGGTATACGCCGCGATGTCGGCCGGCTGGTTCTGGCAGAAGGAGGGCCTGAACAGCCTGGCGGACAAGGGTGACATGCTGGCCATCACTAAGCGGATCAACGGCGGTACCAACGGCTTGAATGATCGCATGGCCATCTATAAACGAGCCCTAGAGGTGCTGCAGTGAGCGCCTGGAGTGGTCGTCTGATCGCTCTCTTAGTTCTGGTGCTCGTGTGTGCCCTCGGTGCCCGGGCAGCCTGGGTGTGGCAGGCCAACGTCTATGGGAAGCAGCTCGCCGAACAGGCCGACGACTACGGCAGACAGCTGGCTGAGAAGGACCGCCTGCACGGCCGTGAGCGTGAGGAGGCTGCTGCAGCTGCGCTCGACCAGCTGGCTGAGCAGCAGCATGCACGTCGCGCCCTGGAGGCTCGTCTGCAGGATCAGACCAAAACGCACTGGAAGGAACTAAACGATGCTCAACAAGCTCAGGCTCGTCTGCGTGACCGGCTTGCTACCGCTGATCTGCGGCTGTCAGTCCTGGTCGACGCCGGAACCTTCGCCGCCCAGGGTTGTGACGGTAGGGTGCGAGAATCCACCAGCACCGCAGGCGTGGTACATGGAGCCGTACGCGCCCAACTTGACCCAGCGCATGCTCAACGAATTGTCGCCATCACTGACGAAGGCGACCGGGGACTGATCGCGCTGCAGGCCTGCCAGGCCTACGTGCGCGAAGTCACTCAGTAGTAAAGAGGCGAGCCGGGCGGATGCGTCAACATCCAGCCCGGCCCACCGAACCCGCAGACCCTTCCTGCAAGTCCAGCCGTGGCCTCTGCCTTGTGCACAAAGCGCGGCGAGCCTAACACCTGTTTATCCATACAGTAAAGACTTGCACACCTATGACCTCTCCAATCATCCCCTGGATGGGTGGCAAACGCCGCCTGGCCGACCGCTTGATCCCCCTATTTCCCCCTCATGAATGCTATGTCGAAGTCTTCGCCGGCGGTGCCGCGTTGTTCTTCATGCGTCCCCAGCCCGCCCAAGTGGAGGTGCTAAACGATCTCAATGGTGACCTGGTCACCCTCTACCGTGTTGTGCAGAACCACCTGGAGGAGTTCGTGCGCCAGTTCAAATGGGCGCTCAGTTCCCGCCAGATCTTCGAGTGGCAGAAAATGACACGCCCCGAGACCCTAACCGACATCCAGCGTGCTGCCCGGTTCTTCTACCTGCAGCAGCATGCCTTCGGTGGAAAGGTCACCGGGCAGACGTTCGGTACAGCCACCACCGGGCCGGCCATCAACCTGCTGCGCATTGAGGAAAACCTGTCCGCCGCGTGGCAGCGTCTCGCCGGTACCTACGTCGAGAATTTATCCTGGCGCGCCTGCGCGGAGCGCTACGATCGAGCCCATACCTTCTTCTACATGGACCCGCCTTACTGGCAAACCGCTGGATACGGCATGGACTTTCCGTTCGAGGAGTACGAGCGCATGGCTGACTTCATGCGCCGTTGCAAGGGTAGGGTAATGGTCAGCATCAACGACCACCCTGACATCCGGCGCGTCTTCGACGGTTTCCAATTTGAATGCCTGGATATCCGCTATAGCAATGCTAACCAGCGACATGGTAAGACCGAGATGACCGGTGAACTTGTAATCACAAATTGGGAGCTATCATCATTGGGGACGCTTCTTTAGATTTTTAAAGTACTAATTTCGGGTGTTGACTTCCAGTAAGGTTGGGCTAGTTTTGAATGCGTTGCTAGATAGATTGGCGTGCTAGACATTTTAAATAGACTGAGATCGAAAGTAGGAGGGGGTATGTTGAAGTTTGTTAGGCGAGCAGAGTTTCAAGGGTTTGATCTTGTTGAAAATTTTGAGTTAGATGAGGCTATTGCAGTATTAACAGGTAAAAACGGAAGCGGCAAGAGCAGATTGTTCGGTGCAATCAAAAATGGAAGCATTCAAGTCTTTTGTAATGGGGAGGAAATATTTCCGCATAAAGTGCAGTTGATTGAAGGCCAGAGCCTGGCTGCGCCTGTAGAGCAGCAGTTCAGTATCGAAGCCTTTGCCAAGCAGGCAAAAGAAGCAGGTCAGCACTTTATGCTTGATAAAGATACTTATGTGAAACCCTGGGATGAAATGTTGCGTCAGGTGGCAGGAGTCAATTTGCACGAGTATCAAGTGCCTCCTCGTCAAGATATGCATATAATTGTCAGGCGTATAGCGGATAAATTAGGGGTGGAGGTTCAGGATTTAACTGCGCAGCAAGTGGAAATGAATTTTGACAATCCTTCGAGTGCTCTTGTGGTAGTGCCGAATGTTTCGAAGCTTTTTAATGTCTATCTTTGGAGGTTGAAAAATAATAGATTCGATCGGCTCAGGGTTCTTGATGGCGAAGAGTTAGGTTGGGAGCCGGTGCCTAAGGAGAAGGAAGTAAGCTATTTTGGTCCGCCGCCTTGGATTGCATTGAACAAATTGTTGCGAGATGTTTTTTATGGAAAGTTTGAGTTTTCCATTCCGGCGAGTAATGAGCCCAATTATATTACTGAGCTTTGGGATAGGCGCAGTAATAAGAAGATCTCGTTTGCTGAGCTCTCTTCGGGTGAAAAAACGTTATTTTATATAACGTTGATTCTATTCAATATCCACTATCGAGAAGGAGTGGGACTTGATGCGCCCGGCCTGATGCTGTTCGATGAGCCAGATGCCTTTCTACATCCGTCGATGATAATCCAGTTTTTTGATTTCCTGGATGTAGTTTCAAAAAAGTTTAATTCAAAGGTTGTACTCATAACGCATTCTCCCAGTACAGTAGCTTTAGCTCCATCATCCGGCGTTATCGTTCTTCGTGACGGAAGAGTGTCGAGGGTGTCGAAGGACGAAGGTATTGCGGAGTTGCTTGAGGGCGTGACTCAGATTTCCATTAGTCCGCATAATAGGCGCCAGGTCTATGTTGAAAGTTATTATGATGCTGAATGCTATGCGGCGCTATATTCAGGGGTGCAGCGATACCTTTCTGACTCAAAAGTAAGTCTGACGTTCTCCGCTGCTGCCAAAAAACTGCCAAAGAATCAGGTCAATGATGTCTTTCGTGCCACCTTTAGGGAGGTGCCACTGGACGATGAGCTCGTAGAGCAGTTCATATCCCATTTGAATGGAGTTGGCTGCTGTAGTATGGTGGAAGGTCAGGTCGGCGATTTAAAGAAACAAGGCGCAACTACAATTCGGGGGCTTATTGATAGGGATAAGGTAGAGTTTCGTAAAAGGTCTAGAGGACTAATAACTGTTCTCGGTGATGGCTTGTGCTATGCAATTGAAAACTTAATTTTCAATCCGTTGAATGTTATCTATGCACTAAATATCTTGGATCCGCAAAGTTATGCATTGGATAAGTTTTGTAATAGTCCAGTGCCAGTAGAGGCTTCGCAATGGCTATCTGCTAAAGAGCTCAGGCAGGCCAGCGTGGATTGGTTTGTAGAAGATTTGCTTGGTGCAAAAGGGCAAGCTTATGAGTTACTTGAGTTCGCTGGCGGTGCTAGCATACTTTTGCCTAGAGAATATTTGGATTTTAATGGTCATGATTTGGCGGCTGAGATAGTCAAGAAGTATCCTATCTTCGAAAAAAAATACGGGCAGAATAATTCGCGGGTGATGATGAGGCTTGCTAGGCTAATGGTCGAGCAAGGGTGCGAGTTTGTTCCGACAGCGTTTTTAACTGCTTTTTCGAGGTTGCGTCTTGAAGTCCGAGATCTTTGATATCGGACGTTTGCGAGTCTTCAACGTGGTGTCGCGAATCTGCTCAGATCGAATAAATTGGGCGGCCTAGATGATGCATCCTCTCGTTGCTGCGTCAGCGGTCTAAGACATGAGCATGAACGGAAAGCTGTACAAGCATTAGGCTTTGTCTAAGAATTTGGCCCGTCGATCAGGAAACGACGTATTTTGCCCCATCTACCATTGGGCAGCCGGCGCAGTAGGTCTAAGGTGGTATGACTCTTGGAAGGAATCGCAGGCCGAAGGAGGCCATATGAGAGCTCGAGGCGAGATCTTTTGGGATTGGGCTGACCCGACCTTGCATCACCGTGATCACGTAGAAGTGCTGGACGACGGGACATCCATCGACGTTCAAGTACGTCTGTCACGAACTGGCAGTACGCAGCTGTTCATTGGCGTGTATTCGCCACGAGGCAAGGTCGTTTACGAAGAGTCATTTGACAATCGGCCAGGGGAGACGATGACTACTGCGCTGGCTTGGGGCGTGGATCGAGCTCGCCAGGCAGTGATGGAAGCTGCATAGAGGTATCTGTAGAAGCCCAGCCGAGAGCTGGGCTTTTTATGGCCGTCAACGCGAGGGTGGTTGGTACAAAATTGGTACGGATTGTGGAGTGTTGCGTTAAAACGACCGTGGATCAAGGCCTCTGAGCAGTACCACCCCAATCCATCATGGGTGCAACGCTGAACCGGCGGGAGGGTTCAGGGCGCGTGGTTTGTGGGTTTGAGGCTATTTCTAGAGACATTCTGTTCTACACGGTTTGTGCCATTTCCCGGAGTTTTCAGGTGTTTTGGTGTGACAGTGGCGCGATTTACCACCGCCAATCACCCTTGTACCACCGGAAAAATGGCAACGATCAAAGCAAGGAAAAAGGCCGATGGAACGGTCAGCTATACCGTCCAGATCGGCCTCAAGAAAAAAGGTGTCCTAGTCTATCAAGAGTGTCAGGCGTTCGTCCGAACGCAAGCAACTCAAGCCTAGTATCAAGACAGGCGCAAGAGCTATCCGAGGACTGGCTGAGGTTCTTTCAATCCGCAGGTAATATCAATTCAGGACCCTGGTTACGGACACTACCTACATCCTTACGGACTGCATGCCACTTGAAATCGCCTGCGGCTCGGCAACCGGTCCGCACTATCTCTTCTGCGCGCTTCATCGATGTATCTGGCGAGATCCACTCACGAGCAACCTCGGGCGAGAGCACAAGAGGTTTGCGGTCGTGTATATCGACGAGACCTTGGTCAGCTGCAGCGGTGATGATCACGAAGCCGTCCCGTTCGTCTGGTTCAAGTGTTGGGTGAGCTTCGGCCAGCGCCGCGAAGAACAGCGGGGCCTCGTCCGCTGCCTGGATGTAGTAGGGTTGCTTGCGCTTTGGGTCCGCAGGATCGGCTATCCACTCGTACCAGCCATTCGCCGGTGCCAAGGCTCGGCCATTCGGCCAAAGCGATTTGAAGAACTTCCCCGTCACCACCGTTTCTGCCCGCGCATTGATCGGGTCAGGACGCTTCCCCTTCGCCCAAAACGGCGCCCATCCCCATTTCACTCGATCCACCCTCACCCCTTCCGGCGCAGGTCGAATCACCTCCACTCGGGTGGAGGGGGCGACGTTGTATCGATTGATCTGCTCGTGGTCATAACCATTGATCACGACCAGGTCGAGGCTCAACTGTCGGAGGTAGTTGTCCATGGATTCGTAGATCGAGTAACGCCCGCACATACCTCACCTCGCTCGTTCGTCGGCTTCCGCACGCCTCGCGTTGACGGGGGAAAGATCTGACAGTTAACTGTACATATATACAGTTATCTATCTGGAATAACCCCTCATGACCATCACTTTCCTGGGAGTCCCGACCGGTGGCCCTGCATTGCTGCCCGTGTACTCGTTTCGAGTGCCTGCAGGCTTCCCCTCGCCAGCGGCGGATCATCTGGAGCGTCACATCTCGCTCGATGAACTATTCGAGCTGCGGGCGCCCCATGTGTACCTGGTGCAGGTGGAGGGCGACAGCATGCAGGGTGCTGGCATTTTCTCCGGCGACCTTCTTATCGTAGACCGTAGCAAGGACGCAGAGCATGGCGACATCGTGATCGCTGCGATCAACGCTGAGCCTGTCTGCAAACGCCTGCATAGGCGAGGTGGGGTGGTGATGCTTCAGTCCGAGAATCCCAGTTATCCGCCCCGGTACGTGATGGAGGGCGATGACCTGGTCATCTGGGGTGTTGTTCGCTACAGCGTGCGCGATCATGCGCAGTGACCAGGTGTTCGCGCTGATCGATTGCAACTCGTTCTACGCGAGCTGCGAACGCGTGTTCCGGCCGGATCTGGCCAAGACCCCTATCGTCGTACTGAGCAACAACGACGGCTGCGTGATCGCACGCAGCTACGACGCCAAACCGTTCGTGAAGATGGGAGAACCGTACTTCCAATGCCGCGAGAGGCTTAAGCGGCACGGCGTGGTGGCGTTCTCTTCCAATTACGCGCTGTATGGCGACATGAGTGAGCGCGTAATGTCGATCATCGAGTCGATGGTGCCTGCGGCTGAGGTCTATTCGATCGACGAATGCTTCGCCGATCTCACAGGTGTGCAGGGCAGCTTGACCCAGTTCGGCCGCGAGGTACGGGGCAAGGTGCTGCAGCGTACCGGCATACCGGTCGGTGTCGGCATCGCACGCACCAAGACCCTCGCGAAGCTGGCCAACCACACCGCAAAGCGGCTGCACGCGCACACGGGCGGCGTGGTCGATATCACGACGGATTTCGAGCGTGACTGGGTGCTGCGTAATACCGAGATCAAAGAGGTGTGGGGTATTGGGCGGCGGATGACCGAGCATCTGCAGAGCATGGGGATTCAGAAAGCAATGGACCTGGCAAAGGCTGATCCGAGCATGTTGCGGGACAAGTTCAGCGTGGTGGTGGAGAAGACCGCGCGCGAGCTGGCTGGCTTTCCCTGCCTCGAGCTGGAAGAGGCGGCGCCACCGAAGCAGGAGATCTGCTGCAGCAGGATGTTTGGCAAGCGACTGAGTGAGCTTGCCCCGATCAAGCAGGCCGTGGCCACCTACACCGGACGAGCGGCTGAAAAGCTGCGGGCGCAGGGCTCGGTATGCAAGCGTATGCGAGTGAGTATCCGTACCGGTATGTTCAACCCTGATGAGCTGCACCATGCGCAGGGAGCGCTTGTGGAGCTGCCTTACCCCACGAACGACACGCTGCTGCTCACCAGGGCGGCGACCAGTGCAGTAGAGCGTGTTTTCAGGGCGGGCTACCGGTACAGCAAGGCCGAAGTGTTACTACTCGACTTACGACAGCCAGGTGAGTTCACGGACGATCTATTCGCGATCTCGCAGCCTGTGGCGAGTGACAAACTGATGTCGGTGGTGGACCAGATCAACGAGCGGTATGGGCAAGGGACAATGAGGGCGGGCAGCGTCCCCCGCAGCCCCGATTGGGGGATGCGCCGCGAGCTGATGAGTGGGTCATATACCACGCAGATCGGCCAATTGTGGCGAGTTCGGTAGAAGGGTGGGGCAAAAATGGAGGCAAACCTAGCGCCATTTGATGCTCCTGTATTCCGCTCGAGGGGGGGGCTGCAGACGCAAAAAAGCGCTCAAGTCCTTTGTATATAGGGCTTGGGCGCTTTTTCTCGTTAATACTCCGGCACAATCGGGGTGTGCAAGAAGTGAGCTTTGTGTCCGGTTCTGGCTAAGGTTTCAAGGGTGTTTGAACAATACTTTTACTGATTGGAGCGTCAAAAGGTTAAACCAAGACGTAACTTGCTGGCAGATGGCAATTTCCGAATTGGATACGGAGAATTCGGAAGTGTTTTTAGTGTGGGTAATTCTGTTTCTGACTTTAAGGGCTTCTAGAAAGTTCTCCCAGGCGGTCGTTCCTATCCCAAGGTCAAATTCTGTTTTGGTGTATTTTCCCAAGGCTTTGTAGGTAAATCTGATATTGTCTGGAAGTTTTAGGAATTTGGTCTGCTCTTATATGTTTTCGTTTTACTTAAGTTCGTAGCTCCTGTCTGATAAGAGCTCGTACTCCCCCGGGCGGAATGTCTTCCCTTTTATCTCTATAGCTTTCAATAAGGTTTGCTTTAAAACCCAGGTAGTGCCTTCGATCATCGCGAAGACACTTCGGATATAGGCGCGTCGGGTAAACTGGTTGTCGTCACACGCCATTGCTTCCTCAGCCCAGTGTGCATCATCTAACATAGGCATTAGGTGTCGGTGAGATCTTTTAACTTCATAGGTTGGTTCTTTTTACATGGAGTTTTTGAGAGTAGGTTCAAATCCCCATGCCGCAGGCGCGTTGACTAGGCTGCTATCAGGGGAGGGGTTCAAAGCAGGTGGTACAACATTGGTACAAAGGTTGGAGTTGTCGTTTGTAGGCTTCATGAATAAAGGTCTTTAGAAAACAGCTGCCCAATCCATCATTGTGGTACGAGCCAGAAGCCTCTGTTGTTTCCAGGCTGATCATACGAACTGATGCTACTCAGGGTGCAGCCAGCATCGTTGCGCATGCGGATCATCCAGTGCCATTCACGATCCGCTGCGATGGCAGGCAGGGCGATATCTCGGACATAGATCAGAGCCCCGTCTTCTGGGTACGGCCATGGGACACAACGATCCAAGTAGCGAACCACCTCCCAGCAGGGGAACAGCTCTTGGATGATGGATGAATCCTTTACTGAAGGGGTGTGGGAACCAGCCGATCTGTGATCAGCGTCGGAAGACAATCCATGCCAGTCGTTCCTGGGCATCCCTGTGAGGCTTTGATTGACTGCACCGGGCCTGTTTGTGTCCACCGTTGCCTGATTTGCGAAACGTCACCACAGGCGGCAATGGGTCGGTAAGCGCGTCTGAGTCGAACTGACCATCCTTGTCCTCCCTCACATGGAGGACAAGCCACGAATACTCGCGAGCGGTAGTGATGCAGCAGAAAACCCAGCGGCCCGTGCAGTTCCGCCATTGTCCCCCGCACACAGCCATTTTGAAATTCTGTGGCATTCCTAACAGGAATGGCTCTATAAAAAACATGAATTTTATTTATAGCACCTGAACCCCTATCGTAGTTTCTCCTGCATATGGAGATGACGGTATGAACGATTCAAGGCTGTGCTTATACGTTGACGCTCAATTCACCAGCCCTTACGCCATGTCATGTTTTGTGGCGCTTCGTGAAAAGGGAATCGAGTTCAAGATGAATACCCTTGACCTGGACACACTGGAGCATCATGCACGGGACTATTCCCGTCTTTCGCTGACTCAGAGAGTACCCACTCTGAGGCATGGCGAATTTGCATTGTCTGAATCATCCGCAATCACCGAGTACCTGGAAGACCTGTTCCCTCAGGCGCCGATTTACCCGACAAACCCGCTGCAACGTGCCAAGGCGCGGCAAGTTCAAGCCTGGCTGCGAAGTGATTTGCTACCTATCCGCCAGGAGCGCTCCACGCTTGGCGTGTTCTACGGCGTTAAATACGGTGCTTTGTCAGTCTCGGCTGAGTCCTCGTCGCAAAAGTTGGTGGAGGCAGCGCAACTGCTGCTGGACGATAGCCCGGACTACCTTTTTGGCGAATGGTCTATCGCCGATGTCGATCTCGCTTTGATGCTGAATCGACTGTTACTAAATGGAGATCGCCTTCCCGTTCGACTAGAGGATTATGCTCAGCGACAATGGCAGCGTCCGACCGTGCAGGAGTGGGTTCAGTTGGAGCGACCTCCGCTGTAGCGGCACCGGCTTTCGACCTGGAACTGCCTATGGCAGAGCGTCGCGATCAAGGGGCGGCGTTCAGTCCAGACCTGCTTTTCGACTGGCAGTGGACGGCCAACGATTCTGATAAGTTGTTGCAAGGCCATTGCCTGGGGATGTAATGCAGCTGCTCACTTATGGTCGCTTGCAGCCCTCTGCGAAAGGCAGCTCTGGGTCGAAAGTGGTCACCCATGGCGTTCACAAGTGAATCGGCCAAGGAGTTATGGCCTAAAGCGGATTGGGTAGACACGCAAGGGTGGTACGAAATTGTTACGTAGTCAGGATGACTTGGCGGAAAGCCTTGAACTGAAAGGGCTTTAGGAAGTAGAACTCCAATCCATCATGGGTGCAACGCTGAACCGGCGGGAGGGTTCAGGGCGCGTGGTTTGTGGCTTTGAGGCTTGTGATGCAGTCCGTTCGTTCAACGTATTCAATACCGATTACCAACAATTTTGTCGCGTTGTGCTTTTCGCTCGGGGCGCTATACCAACAGAGTTGCACAGGAGGCGTTCAAGACGCCAGTTTACCAAGAGCACCAGGTATTGGCCTGTAGAGCCTTGCTTGCCGCGGCCCCGATGGTCAGTCCGTCAGGGAAACATTGCCCGCGAAACCCCTTACGGCCTGGATAGCTTCCCGCTGACTTTGCCGAGCATCCGCCTTACGATAGATTGTTCGCCTCAATCAACTCGCGCCATGTCGAAACCCACAAACAGCCGGCATCCGAAGGGAAGACTCATGCATCCATACGACATGCCCCAAGCCGAAGCGGAGAAGATTCACGTCGAGATTGCCAAACTGATGGCAGAGACTCGCAAGCTCAATACCGAAGCAGGCAAATTGACCCGAGAAACCTTCTGGTACCCGATCGGCATCGCCACCGGTCTGGTGACAGCAGTGGCGGGCATCACCGCACTGACAATCAAGGTCTTTGCCTGAATTCCCAGCCCCGCAATCGCGGGGCTTCGTGGATCAAGGCCAATGGCCTGCACTTCATCAAATGGTCTACAAAGCTGGCGCCAGCGCCATCGATGGTCAAAGCTGCAGGTTCCCCTTGCATTGATAAAGGACTTCGCATGCCCATCCGACGCTCATCGATCGCCGCTGCCATCGCCTTGTCATTCCTGTCGTTTTCCGCACTCGCCGCCAACCTGGCTCCCGACGCGCTATTGAAAAAGGCCGAAGCCGAGCAGAAGGCCTATCTCGCCACCGTCAAGCAACTGGTGAACGTAGACACCGGAACCGGCCAGGCGCCGGGGCTGAAAACCGTCAGCGCCCTGCTGGTCGAGCGGCTCAAGGCGTTGGGTGCCGAGGTCAAGACCAGCCCGGCCAGCCCGTCGGCGGGTGACAACATCGTTGGCACCTTCAAGGGCACCGGCAGCAAGTCGTTCTTGCTGATGGTCCACTACGACACGGTGTTCCTGCCCGGCACTGCGGCCAAGCGGCCGTTCAAGGTCGAGGGCGAGCGTGCCTATGGTCCTGGCGTGGCCGATGCCAAAGGGGGTGTGGCGATGATCCTGCATTCGCTGAAGCTGCTGCAGGACGAGAAGTTCAAAGGCTTCGGCACCTTGACCGTACTGTTCAACCCGGATGAGGAAACCGGCTCCAGCGGCTCGAAGGCGATCATCGCGGAACTGGCGCGCAAGCATGACTACGTGTTCTCGTACGAGCCGCCGGACAAGGACGCGGTAACAGTCGCGACCAATGGCATCAATGGCGTATTTCTCGAAGTGAAAGGCAAGTCTTCCCACGCAGGGTCCGCACCTGAGGCTGGGCGTAATGCGGCCATGGAGTTGGCCCACCAGATGCTGCAGTTGAAGGACCTCGGCGACCCGGCCAAAGGCACCACGGTCAACTGGACGATGGTCAGGGCGGGCGACAAGCGCAACATCATTCCCGCCAGCGCCACGGCCGAGGCGGACATGCGCTACTCGGACCTGAGCGAAAGCGACCGGGTGCTGGCCGACGCGCAACGGCTCGTACAGAAGAAACTCATCGAGGGCACCGAAGTGACGGTGCGCCTCGACAAGGGCCGCCCGCCGCTGGCGAAGAACGCCGGCTCCGAGCAGTTGGCGAAAACCGCCCAGACGCTCTACGCGAAGATCGATCGCAATATCGAGCCGATTGCCATGCGTTTCGGGACTGATGCGGGCTATGCCTACGTGCCCGGCAGCGAGAAGCCGGCAGTGCTTGAAACCATGGGCGTGGTGGGGGCGGGCTTGCATGCCGATGACGAGTACATCGAGTTGTCGAGCATCGCGCCGAGGCTTTATCTGACAGTGGCTTTGATCCAGCAATTGTCCGAGGCGGCGAAGTAAGCGCGCGTAGGCTCAGGTGTTTACTGTCCTGGGATCAATGGCTATGCCGGTTTGATTTGCGGGGTGGCTGCTTGGAGGGCGAGCCCGCTCCCACAGGGGGCGGGCAGCGTATTGCAGGCTTTGTAGCCGCGGGCGGTAACTCAGGGGTAAAGGTGCGACGTTGCTTGGTCATCAGGCACCTGTCTGTGGCGAGTATTCTCGCCTAAAGGGGTGTCCGGCATAGATCACTACACTGCCTCAGTGCAACTGATCGGATGCGTAATGTCGCTCGCGTCGGTTTCAGGATGCGCCCTGTCGTTTGCACGCTACCGTTTCCCGGCAACGGTGCCATTCTTATCAGTATGTCCGACGACCGAGTGCGCACAGACGCACCGGCTTGGACGAGGAAGGCGACCGTGATCCTGTGACCGTGACAGGCCCGGAGCGCCACAGCAGAACACCGCCGGACACCTGCCCGCACCCTCGGGCGGATCCGGGTTGCCGAGGTCCGCTGTATGCCTGAAGAGACGCTTGACCTGCCCTTGATCCAGCGTGTGCTGGACAACCACAAGGAGGTGCCCGGTGCGCTGTTGCCGATCCTCCACGCCATCCAGCAAGGCCTGGGCCATGTACCCGATGAAGCAGTCCCCGAGATCGCCCATGCGCTGAACCTCAGCCTCGCCGAGGTGCGTGGGGTGATCAGCTTCTACCATGATTTCCGCACTTCGCCCCCGGCACGCCACACCCTGCGCCTGTGCCGCGCCGAGTCGTGCCAGAGCCGCGGCGCCGAAGCCCTGGCCGCGCAACTGCGCGAACAGCTCGGGCTGGACGACCATGGCACCACTGCCGACGGAGCATTGAGTCTGCGCCCGGTGTACTGCCTCGGCGCTTGCGCCTGCTCGCCAGCGCTGGAGCTGGACGGCCAGGTGCATGCGCGGCTCACGCCCGAGCGTCTGCAGGCTTTGGTGAAAAGCTGCAGGGTGGAGGCGGGCGCATGATCAAGCTGTGTATTTCCTGCGATTCGCTGGCTCGCGCAGTGGGCGCCGACCAGGTCGCCGAGGCGTTCGAGCGCGAGACTGCACAGCGGCAACTGCCGCTGCAGATCCAGCGCACCAGCTCGCGTGGCCTGTATTGGCTCGAGCCATTGCTGGAGCTGGAAAGCGCCGAAGGGCGCCTGGGCTTCGGGCCGGTCATGCCGGAAGATGTGCCGGGCCTGCTGGAGGCTCTGGACAAGGGGGGCGAGCATCCACTGGCATTGGGCCCTGTCGAACAGATCCCCTACCTGAAGACCCAGCAGCGCCTGCTGTTCGCCCGCGCCGGTATCACACGCCCGTTGTCGCTGGACGACTATCAGGCCCATGGCGGCTTCGAGGGCTTGCGCAAGGCTGCATTGATGGACGGCGATGCAGTGGTTGCCGCAGTGCTCGATTCCGGCCTGCGTGGTCGGGGCGGGGCCGCGTTCCCGGCCGGCATCAAGTGGCGCACCGTGCGCCAGGCGCCGGCCGGGCAGAAGTACATTGTCTGCAATGCCGACGAAGGCGACTCCGGCACCTTCGCCGACCGCATGCTGATGGAGGGCGATCCCTTCCTGCTGATCGAAGGCATGATCATCGCCGGCCTCGCTGTCGGCGCAAGCAAGGGCTACATTTATGTGCGCTCCGAATACCCGGACGCCATCCGTGTGCTCAACGAGGCCGTGATGCTGGCCCGCGAAGCGGGTTATCTGGACGTCACTGGCAGCGGCGTGGCGTTCGAGCTCGAGGTGCGTGTGGGCGCTGGCGCCTATATTTGCGGCGAGGAGACGGCGCTGCTGGAGTCGATCGAAGGCAAGCGCGGCATCGTGCGCGCCAAGCCGCCACTGCCGGCGCTCGAGGGCCTGTTCGGCCAGCCGACGCTGGTGCATAACGTCCTGACCTTGGCTTCTGTGCCGATCATCCTGGCAAAAGGTGCCGCGTTCTATCGCGACTTTGGCATGGGCCGTTCACTGGGCACCTTGCCGTTCCAACTGGCGGGCAATGTGCGCCAGGGCGGGCTGGTCGAGCGGGCTTTTGGCCTGACCCTGCGTGAGCTGGTCGAGGGGTATGGCGGTGGTACCGCCAGTGGTCGTCCGTTGAAGGCCGCGCAGGTCGGCGGCCCGCTGGGCGCCTGGGTGCCGCCGTCGCAGTTCGATACGCCGCTGGACTACGAGGCCTTCGCCGCCATCGGCGCGATGATCGGCCATGGCGGTGTGGTGGTCGCTGACGACACACTGAACATGGCTGGCATGGCGCGCTTCGCCCTGCAGTTCTGCGCCGAGGAGTCCTGCGGCAAGTGCACGCCGTGCCGGATCGGGTCCACCCGCGGCATGGAAGTGGTGGATCGCCTGATCGCGAGCAGCGACCCTGCTGCGCGCGAGGATCAGGCCCACCTGCTGCGTGACCTGTGCGACACGATGCAGTACGGCTCGCTGTGCGCCATGGGCGGGATGACCGCTTACCCCGTAGCCAGCGCCCTCAAGCATTTTCCTGCCGATTTCGGTCTGGCCAGCCCGGAGGCCGCCCAATGATCCATTATTTCGACCCCGCCAACAGCGATATCGACCTGGGCACGCCTGCCCGCGACAGTGAAGTACAGGTCAGCCTGAACATCGACGGCCGCGCGATCAGCGTCCCAGCAGGCACCTCGGTGATGCGCGCTGCCGCGCTGCTGGGCACCAGCATCCCCAAGCTGTGCGCCACCGACAGCCTCGAAGCCTTCGGCTCATGCCGCATGTGCATGGTCGAGATCGACGGCATGCGCGGCTATCCGGCTTCATGCACCACGCCGGTCAGCGAAGGCATGGTGGTGCGTACCCAGACGCCGCGGCTGGCCGACCTGCGGCGCAATGTCATGGAGCTGTACATCTCCGATCACCCACTGGACTGCCTGACCTGCTCGGCCAACGGCAACTGCGAGCTGCAAACGGTCGCCGGCCAGGTGGGCCTGCGCGAAGTGCGCTATGGCTATGACGGGGCCAACCATCTCAACGAGGCCAAGGACGTCTCCAACCCGTACTTCGACTACGAGCCCAGCAAGTGCATCGTCTGCAGCCGCTGCGTGCGTGCCTGCGAAGACATTCAGGGCACCTTCGCCCTGACCATCAGTGGCCGAGGCTTCGAGTCGCGGGTGGCGGCGGCCGGAGGCGAGAATTTCCTCGCCTCCGAGTGCGTGTCGTGCGGCGCCTGCGTGCAGGCCTGCCCGACGGCGACCCTGACCGAGAAGAGCCTGGTCCAGCTCGGCCAGCCGGAGCGCGCGGTGATCACCACCTGTGCCTATTGCGGGGTGGGCTGCTCGTTCCGCGCCGAGATGAAGGGCGATCAACTGGTGCGCATGGTCCCGGACAAGAACGGCGGCGCCAACCACGGCCACGCCTGCGTCAAGGGGCGCTTCGCCTGGGGCTACGCCACTCACCCGGATCGCATCACCACGCCGATGATCCGCAAGCGCCT
Organism: Pseudomonas sp. RW3S2; assembly: GCF_014268955.1. NCBI lineage: Bacteria > Pseudomonadati > Pseudomonadota > Gammaproteobacteria > Pseudomonadales > Pseudomonadaceae > Pseudomonas > Pseudomonas sp. RW3S2. The sequence continues at coordinate 249,308 of NZ_JABWRM010000004.1, forward strand.
TGAAGACCCATGGCAGGAAGTCAGCTGGGATGAGGCGCTGACCTATGCCGCCAGTGAGTTCCGACGCATCCAGCTCAAGTACGGGCGCGATTCGATCGGCGGTATCACCTCCAGCCGTTGCACCAACGAAGAAGCCTATCTGGTGCAGAAGCTGGTGCGTGCCGCCTTTGGCAACAACAACGTGGACACCTGCGCGCGGGTCTGCCATTCGCCGACCGGCTATGGCCTGAAGCAGACCCTGGGCGAATCCGCCGGAACCCAGAGCTTCGACTCGGTGATGCAGGCCGACGTGATCCTGGTGATCGGCGCCAACCCGACCGACGCTCACCCGGTGTTCGGCTCGCAACTCAAGCGCCGCCTGCGCCAGGGCGCGCGGCTGATCGTCATCGACCCGCGCCGCATCGACCTGGTCGACTCGCCCCACGCCCGCGCCGAGTTGCACCTGCAACTGCGTCCGGGCACCAACGTCGCCATGCTCAATGCCCTGGCCCATGTGATCGTCGATGAAGGGCTGCTCGACCAGGCATTCATCGACGCGCGCTGCGAGAGTGCCGAGTTCACGCGTTGGCGTGAGTTCGTAAGCCTGGCCGAGAATTCACCCGAGGCGCTTGGGCCGGTGTGCGGCGTGCCCGCCGAGCAGATCCGCGAGGCGGCGCGGGTGTATGCGGGCGCCGGCAATGCGGCGATCTACTATGGCCTGGGCGTCACCGAACACAGCCAGGGCAGCACCGCGGTGATGGGCATCGCCAACCTGGCCATGGCAACCGGCAACATCGGTCGCGAAGGCGTGGGCGTCAATCCGTTGCGTGGTCAGAACAACGTCCAGGGCTCGTGCGACATGGGCTCCTTCCCCCACGAGTTGCCGGGCTACCGGCACATCTCCAACGAGGCGGTGCGCAGCGAATTCGAGCAGGCCTGGGGCGTGACCTTGCAGCCCGACCCGGGGCTGCGTATCCCCAACATGTTCGAGGCCGCGCTCGATGGCAGCTTCAAGGCGCTGTACTGCCAGGGCGAGGATATCGCCCAGAGCGACCCGAACACCCAGCACGTCACCGCGGCACTGATGGCCATGGAGTGCGTGGTGGTGCAGGACATCTTCCTCAACGAAACCGCCAAGTTCGCCCATGTGTTCCTGCCGGGCAGTTCGTTCCTGGAAAAGGACGGCACCTTCACCAACGCCGAACGCCGTATCTCGCGGGTGCGCAAGGTGATGGAGCCGCTGGCCGGCAAGGCCGACTGGGAGGCGACCGTGGCCCTGGCCAATGCCCTGGGCTATCGCATGGACTACCGGCACCCGTCCGAGATCATGGACGAAATCGCCCGCCTGACGCCGAGCTTCCACCGCGTCAGCTATGCCGAGATCGACCGCCGCGGCAGCCTGCAATGGCCGTGCAACGAGGCCGCGCCCGACGGCACCCCGACCATGCACATCGACCAGTTCGTGCGCGGCAAGGGGCGATTCATGCTCACCGGTTATGTGCCCACCGACGAGAAGGTCAATGCCCGTTATCCGTTGTTGCTGACCACCGGCCGCATCCTCAGCCAATACAACGTTGGCGCCCAGACCCGTCGCACCCACAACGTAGCCTGGCACGATGAGGATCGTCTGGAGATCCACGCCAGCGATGCTGAAAGCCGCGGCATCCGCGACGGCGACTGGGTTGGCGTGGGCAGCCGTGCGGGGCAGAGCGTTTTGCGTGCGCGGGTCAGTGCGCGGGTGGCGCCGGGCGTGGTGTACACCACCTTCCACTTCCCTGAGTCTGGCGCCAACGTGATCACCACCGACAACTCCGACTGGGCCACCAACTGCCCCGAGTACAAGGTCACGGCGGTTGAGGTGGTGCGAGTCTTCCAGCCCTCGGAATGGCAGAAGCGCTACCAGCATTTCAGTGACGAACAGCAGCGCCTTCTCAAGGAGCGGCGTAAGGCCGAAGGCCAGGAAAAAGCCGAGGTGCGCCGATGAGCAGTGACAACCTGGTCAAGATGGCCAACCAGATCGCCCACTATTTCGACAGCGAGCCTGATCGGGCGCTGGCGGTGCAGGGGGTGAGACAACACCTGAACAGCTTCTGGACCCCGGCGATGCGGCGTCAGTTGAGCGAGTGGATCGAGGCCCATGCGGGGGAAGGGCTCGATTCGAAGGTGCGGGAGGCGTTGGGGTAGTTACCAGGCCTCGGCATCGCCCATGCCGAGGCCGCGCAGGTATTGGCCGATTTCGCTATAATCGAACTTCCATCACCCCGTGAGAGGCGTTGAACGGTGAAAGGCATCAGCTTGGAAACCAAAAGAGCAGCTTGGGAAAAAACTCGCCGCTCGAACTACGCAGCCAGTCTGCGGCTTGAGGGGTTTGATGTCACGCCTGACTCCGCGGAGCGTAAGCTCCCGTCCAAGGAAGAGTTGTTGCGTCATTACCGCAAGCAGGATTGATCTTTGGACAAGTATGGTGTCGGACAGGACGCCTACTGTTATCCCGGTACGGTCGTCCTGTGCAATCTGCTTGATCTTCGTGATGATTCAGCGCTTGCCAGGGCCGAGCGGGACTTTTCCGAGCTCGCTGCCAGTCAGCTCCCATTCGAGCTCCCTCCTTACGATCTTCCCTATCTCCAGAGGCTTCATCGCGCGCTTTTTCAGGATATCTATGCGTGAGCTGGAGAAATTCGCACGCTCGATATTTCCAAAGGCGGCACACGTTTCTGCAATGTGAGCCGCATTGAAGCCGAAGCTTCAAAAGTATTCCGCAGCCTTGCACAGCAAAGTTGGTATGAGGGCTATTCGCGTGCGGATCTGGTTCACGCTGTGGCAGAAAGCTTTGGCGATTTGAACATGGTCCATCCGTTTCGCGAGGGAAATGGGCGAGCTCAGCGGATTCTTTACGAACATGTGATCTTGAACGCGGGTTTTGAAATCGATTGGTGGTCGGTCGAGCCTGATGAGTGGGTGGCTGCGAACATAGCGGCAGTTGTTTGCGATTATTCGCCTCTGGAAGCGGTTTTCGACAGGTGCATCGGGCGGACCGTCATCGGCTTGTCGCCGGTTTAGCGTTCATGGCGACGCCCAACATGAAACCTCCGTCATCTTCGCCAACCTCGCCCGGTGCTAGGCTCGAGTAAATACTCGCCACGGAAACCCCACCATGGAAATGAACTGGCACCAGGCCCTGCAAGAGAGCCTGAGCTGGCTTGCAGTCGCTTCATTGATCACACTTGTCGGCTTCACCGCCGCCGCTTTCCTGGCGGTGCGCTTCACCCGCTGGGGCCAGCAGTTCTGGCAGTTGGCGGGTGAGTACTTCAGTTTCAGGCGCAGCTGGCGCCCGCTGCTCGTTTTTGCACTGTTGTTGTTCCTGGCGCTGTTCTCGGTGCGCATGAACGTGCTGTTCTCGTTCTGGTACAACGGTTTCTATAGCGCCCTGCAGGGCCTGGACCAGACGGCGTTCTGGTACCTGCTTGGGGTATTCGCGGTACTGGCAACCATTCATGTGCTGCGTTCACTGTTCAACTACTACGTCACCCAGTCGTTCAACATCCACTGGCGGGTCTGGCTGACCGAGCGCCTGACTGCCGACTGGATGCATGGCGATGCCTACTACCGCGGGCAATTCTTAGATGAGCCGGTGGACAACCCTGACCAACGTATCGAACTGGACGTCAACGCCTTCGTTACCGGCTCGGTGTCGCTGGCCCTCGGGGCAGTGAGTGCGTTGGTCTCGCTGGTGGCGTTCACCGGCATTCTCTGGGGGCTGTCGGCACCACTGGCGGTTGCCGGGGTGGAGGTGCCGCGGGCGATGGTGTTTGCGGTCTATGTCTATGTGCTCATCGCCACCTGGATCGCTTTCCGCCTCGGGCGGCCGTTGATTCGCCTGAATTTCCTCAACGAAAAGCTCACGGCGAACTTTCGCTACGCACTGATGCGCTTGCGCGAGAATGCCGAGAACATTGCCTTCTACCAGGGCGCGCAGGTCGAGCGGGGCACGTTGCTCGGGCGCTTCTTCGCCTTGATCGGCAATGTCTGGGCGTTGGTCTGGCGGAGCCTGAAGTTCAATGGTTTCAACCTGGGTGTCAGCCAGGTCGCGGTGGTGTTCCCGTTCATCCTGCAGGCGCCGCGTTTCTTCAGCGGAGCGATCAAGCTGGGTGATGTGATGCAGACGTCGCAGGCGTTCGGACAAGTGCAGGATTCGTTGTCGTTTTTCCGTGAGTCCTACGACACCTTTGCCAGCTACCGCGCGACCCTCGATCGTCTCACCGGTTTTCTCGATGCCAACCACCAGGCCAGCGAGCTACCGCACGTGGCTACCCGCGAGCTGCCGCGGGCCTTGGATATTGCTGGCCTGCAGGTGCTGCGCCCGGATGGCCACCGCTTGATTGCCGACCTGAGCCTGAAGCTGCAGGCCGGGCAGGCCTTGCTGATCAAGGGGCCTTCGGGCAGCGGCAAGACCACGCTGCTTCGGGCCCTGGCGGGATTGTGGCCTTATGCAGAAGGGGCGGTCGCGCGGCCGTTGGGTGAGCAGGCGCTGTTCCTGTCGCAGCGGCCGTACCTGCCGTTGGGGGATCTGCGCACCGCCATCGCCTACCCGGCCCAGGTCGGCCAGGAGCAGGATGCGCGGATGCAACAGGCATTGCGGCAAGTGAACCTGGCGCATCTGGCCGAGCGCCTCGAGGAAAGCCGCGACTGGACGCGCATCCTGTCGATCGGCGAGCAGCAGCGCCTGGCGTTTGCGCGAGTATTGTTCAACCAGCCGCATGTGGTGTTCCTCGACGAGTCCACCTCGGCGATGGATGAAGGCTTGGAACATGCCTTGTATTCGCTGCTGCGCAACGAAATGCCGGAAACCTTGCTGGTGAGTGTCGGGCATCGCAGCACGCTGGCCGGGTTCCACAGCCACCGGCTGGAGGTCGATGGCCAGGGTGGATGGGCGTTGTTCGAGCAGGACGCGGTGGTGCTGTCCTGAGCATCAGCCGTAGACGAAAAAGCCCCCTGGCATCGCTGCCAGGGGGCTTTTTCATATGGCGCAGGCCTTACATGTTGGGGTAGTTAGGGCCGCCGGCACCTTCTGGGGTGACCCAGGTGATGTTCTGCGACGGATCCTTGATGTCGCAGGTCTTGCAGTGCACGCAGTTCTGCGCGTTGATCTGGAAGCGCTTGCTGCCGTCTTCCTGGGTGACCACCTCGTAGACACCGGCCGGGCAGTAACGCTGCGCGGGTTCGTCGTACAGCGGCAGGTTGGTGGCGATCGGCACGTTCGGATCGGTCAGCTTCAAGTGGCAGGGTTGCTCTTCTTCATGGTTGGTGCTGGAGAGGAACACCGAGCTGAGTTTGTCGAAGCTGAGCTTGCCGTCGGGCTTGGGGTAGTCGATCTTCTTGGCGTCGGCGGCCAGCTTCAGGCAGGCGTAGTCCGGCTTGGTGTCGTGCAGGGTGAAGGGCAGCTTGCCGCCGAACCAGTTCTGGTCGATATAGTTGAACGCTGCTCCGAACAGCGGGCCGAACTTGTGCATGGCCGGGCCGAAGTTGCGGCTGGCGTACAGCTCCTCATACAGCCAGCTGGCCTTGAATGCCTCGACGTAGCTGTTGAGGGCGTCGCCGCCTTCGCTGCCGGCGAACAGGGCGTCGGCCACTGCATCGGCGGCCAGCATGCCGGACTTCATTGCAGTGTGGCTGCCCTTGATCTTGGCGAAGTTCAAGGTGCCCAGATCGCAACCGATCAGCGCGCCACCGTTGAACACCATCTTCGGCAGCGAGTTCAGGCCGCCCTTGCAGATGGCGCGGGCGCCGTAGCTGATGCGCTTGCCGCCTTCCAGATATTGGCTGATCACCGGGTGGTGCTTCAGGCGCTGGAACTCGTCGAACGGCGACAGGTAAGGGTTGGCATAGGAGAGGTCGACGATCAGGCCGACCACCACCTGGTTGTTCTCCAGGTGATAGAGGAACGAGCCGCCGGTGTTCTCGGCGCTGACTACATCCAGCGGCCAGCCGGCGGTGTGCACCACCAGGCCCTGTTCGTGCTTGCTCGGGTCGATCTCCCAGATTTCCTTGATGCCGATACCGTAGTGCTGCACATCGGCTTCGCTGTCCAGGTCGAAGCGCTTGATCAGCTGCTTGCCAATGTGGCCGCGGCAACCTTCGGCGAACAGCGTGTACTTGGCGCGCAGCTCCATGCCGGGGGTGTATAGGCCGTCCTTGGGCTGACCTTCGCGGTCGACACCCAGGTCGCCGGTGACGATGCCACGGACCACGCCGTTTTCGTCGAACAGCGCTTCCTGGGCGGCGAAGCCGGGATAGATTTCCACGCCCAGGTTCTCGGCCTGCTGGGCCAGCCAGCGGCACAGGTTGCCCAGCGAGATGATGTAGTTGCCCTGGTTGTGCATGGTCTTGGGCACGAACAGGTCCGGCACCTTGACCGAACTGCCCTGGTCCTTGAGCACATAGATGTCGTCGCGCTTGACCTCGGTGTTCAGCGGCGCGCCGAGTTCTTTCCAGTCGGGGAACAGCTCGTTCAGCGCGCGGGGTTCGAAGACCGCACCGGAGAGGATGTGGGCGCCGACCTCGGAGCCTTTCTCGACCACGCAGACGCTGATCTCGTTACCGGCTTCGGCGGCCTTCTGCTTCAGGCGGCAGGCGGCAGACAGGCCCGCCGGGCCTGCGCCGACGATGACCACGTCGAATTCCATGTATTCGCGTTCCACAGGTTCTCTCCTACTCAAGGCTCATCGCGTTGCTTGTCTTATGGGTGTCGGATGCCCGCTCACGGTCGGGGCAGCTGTAGCCGTGCCGGTGGCGGACTACACCGTTTTGTCTTGGCCGCGCATTATATCTACACCACTTGGCGGGTCCAATACAAACGTTTGTTTGAATTTGCCGCAGCCCAGTAAAATCACAGGAGGGCGGCTGGAGGCTGGCCAATTTGCCGTATTGACCGGATTGGGTGTTACGGTCAAGATACGAGCGGTTTTACGCTCGCCGTAGGCTGACCGTCGGGCGCAGGTGCACCTCTAAAAACCAGGCGTAGAGCAGGGAATACAGGCCGAAACCCTTTTTGTAGTGGAGTCTACACGCCACGACAGGAAATGACCCGCGGGTTTTGCCCCGCCAGTCCGCACAGGACTGATCGGTCATGGCAAATTTCGCTCGACCCGGAACGTTTTCAGAGGTGTCCTTGTACCCACGCGCATTCGCCGGGCACGCCCCAGGCGACATTCTTTTCACCGGAGAGTAACGAGGAATCCATGAAGGTTCTTGTAGCTGTCAAACGAGTGGTCGACTACAACGTCAAGGTTCGCGTCAAGGCGGACAACTCCGGCGTCGACCTTGCAAACGTCAAGATGTCCATGAACCCCTTCTGCGAAATCGCCGTGGAAGAAGCCGTACGCCTGAAAGAGAAGGGCGTTGCGACCGAGATCGTCGCCGTTGCCGTCGGCCCGACCGCTGCCCAGGAGCAACTGCGTACCGCCCTGGCACTGGGTGCCGATCGTGCCATCCTGGTCGAGACCGCCGAGGAGCTGAACTCCCTGGCCGTGGCCAAGGCGCTGAAGGCCATCGTCGATAAAGAGCAGCCACAGCTGGTCATCCTCGGCAAGCAGGCCATCGACAGTGACAACAACCAGACCGGCCAGATGCTGGCTGCGCTGACCGGCTACGCCCAGGGCACCTTCGCCTCCAAGGTCGAAGTGGCTGGCGACAAGCTGAACGTCACCCGCGAGATCGATGGCGGCCTGCAGACCGTCGCGCTGAACCTGCCGGCGATCGTCACCACCGACCTGCGCCTGAACGAGCCGCGCTACGCGTCGCTGCCGAACATCATGAAGGCCAAGAAGAAGCCGCTGGAGACTGTGACTCCAGACGCGCTGGGCGTATCCACCGCCTCCACCACCAAGACCGTGAAAGTCGAAGCGCCTGCTGCACGCAGCGCCGGTATCAAGGTCAAGTCGGTGGCCGAACTGGTCGAGAAGCTGAAGAACGAAGCGAAGGTAATCTAAATGACTATCCTGGTTGTCGCTGAACACGAGAACGGTGCCGTTGCCCCGGCTACCCTGAACACTGTCGCTGCTGCCGCCAAGATCGGTGGTGATGTGCACGTGCTGGTCGCAGGCCAGAACGTCGGTGGCGTCGCCGAGTCCGCTGCCAAGATCGCGGGCGTTGCCAAGGTGCTGGTTGCGGACAACGCCGCCTACGCCCACGCCCTGCCTGAAAACGTAGCGCCCCTGATCGTCGAGTTGGCCAAGGGCTACAGCCACGTGCTGGCCCCGGCCACCACCAACGGCAAGAACATCCTGCCACGCGTTGCTGCGCTGCTGGACGTCGACCAGATCTCCGAGATCGTCTCGGTCGAATCCGCCGACACCTTCAAGCGCCCGATCTATGCCGGTAACGCCATTGCCACCGTGCAATCGAGCGCTGCGGTCAAGGTCATCACCGTGCGTACCACCGGCTTCGACGCCGTGGCCGCCGAAGGTGGTTCGGCTGCGGTGGAAGCCGTGGCTGCTGCCCATGATGCTGGCAAGTCGGCCTTCGTCAACGAAGAGCTGGCCAAGTCCGATCGTCCCGAGCTGACCGCTGCCAAGATCGTCGTCTCCGGCGGCCGTGGCATGGGCAACGGTGACAACTTCAAGCACCTGTACGCCCTGGCCGACAAGCTCGGTGCTGCGGTCGGTGCTTCCCGTGCCGCCGTCGACGCGGGCTTCGTGCCGAACGACATGCAGGTCGGCCAGACCGGCAAGATCGTCGCGCCGCAGTTGTACATCGCCGTCGGTATCTCCGGCGCGATCCAGCACCTGGCGGGCATGAAGGACTCCAAGGTGATCGTCGCGATCAACAAGGACGAAGAAGCCCCGATCTTCCAGGTGGCCGACTACGGCCTGGTTGCCGACCTCTTCGAGGCGGTGCCTGAGCTGGAAAAGCTGGTCTGATCCGAGCGCTTCACTTATAAAGAAGCCCGACCCTCGTAACAGGGGTCGGGCTTTTTTTTGCATGGCTGGCAAGGAGTAGGGTAATGGCGTTTGGCAGAACGGGTCGGTTGCTGGCCTGCATGGTGGCCTTGGCATCCTCGCAGGCGATGGCCGCCGGCAAATGTGAAAAGCTGGTGGCCACCGGCAGCCCGGATGCACCGCCGTACTCCTGGCAGGACCCGAAAGACTCTCGGCACCTGATCGGTGCCAACGTCGACCTGCTGCGTCAGGTGGCGGACGAGTTGGGGGTGCGGGTCGAGGTGCTGCATGCCGGGCGCCGCGAGCAGGCGCTGGAAGAGGTGCGCAGCGGGCGGATGGACCTGTTGCTGGATACGCCGATGCAAGTCGGCCAGTTGACCGCGCTGGACTACATCCATCCACCCCTGCAGCTCAACGAGTACCTGGTCTGGACCCGCCACGACTCCGCACTGGATTTCGACGGTCCGGCGGATCTGGCCCGCTATCAGGGCAGCCTTTCGGAGAAGGCCCGGCTGACCCCGGCGTTCGAAGCGTTCGCCAAGTCCCAGCTCAAGCTGGTGCCTGCGCAGAATCTTACCCAGGCCTTCCAGAAGCTGGTGCTGGGGCAGGTCGATTACGTATTGGCGGGGCGCTATTCGGGGATGGCCATGACCCAGAGCCTGGGCATGAGCAACGACCTTGTCGCGCGCGGCCTGCCAGTGGATCGTCCGGGGCTGTACCTGGCTGTGTCGCACAATTCGGCCTGTAACGATGCCTGGCTGCGTGGGCAACTGGCTAAAAAGCTGACAGAATTGCCGATCTCTGGCGCCTCCGAGTCGGTGCTGCAGCGGAATGTGGAGCGCTGGAAAGCGCAGATGCAGATGACCGGGGACGCCCCCAAACAGTAGGAAGAATGCGTGAGAACCCAACCACTGATCCTGGTCCTGGCTTTTGCAGCCCTGGCCGGTTGTGCCAACGATCCGGCTCCTCATGAGCAGATGCGCCTGTCCGAGCAGGCGCTGGAGCAGGCCAAGGCTGTCGGCGCGACTGAGCAGGTCGAGGCGTTCAAGCTGGCCGAAGACAAGTTCGCTCGGGCCAAGACCAACATGGCCAGCGAAGATTTTCGTGATGCGCGCATGCGCGCCGAGCAGGCCGAGCTGGATGCGCGCCTGGCCGAGGCTCAGGTGTTGACCCAGAAAAGCGAAGAGCAGTTGAAGGTGACCGAGTCGCGGATCAAGCGCCTGCGCAAGCAGCTGGAGGTACAGCCATGAGCCGTACATTCAAGCCCGGCGCCGCCTTGGTCGTGCTGGCGTTGGTCGTCGGCCTGCAGGGTTGCGCGAGCCAGCGCAGCGAGTCGGCGCTGGACGATGCCACGGCTGCGTTCCAGAAGGTCAAGGACAACTCCGACGTGCTGCGCAGTGCGCCGCGTGATGTGATCCGTGCAGGTGAGTCGCTGGCGCGAGCAGAGCGCCTGGCCAGTTATGTCGGCAGTGGCACTGACGTACGCCACTATGCCTACCTCAGCCAGCGCTACAGCGAGATCGCCCGCGAGCACGCCAATCTGGCGCTGAACCAGGAACGCCTGGCCAAGCTCGACCTGGAGCGCCAACGTCTGCAACTGGCGCTGCGTGAAGCGAAGCTGGCCAGCGTGCAGCAGCAGGGCAAGTGGGTCGAATCGCAGATCGCCGCCCTGGCATCGGAGCAGGCCGACCGCGGCCTGGTGATGACGCTTGGGGACGTGCTGTTCGATACCGGCGAAGCGGAACTCAAGAACTCCGCCAGTCGCACGGTGCTCAAGCTGGTGCAGTTCCTGCAGCTCAATCCGCGCCGCGTGGTACGAATCGAGGGCTACACCGACAGCACCGGGGCGGCTGAAGACAACCTGAAGCTGTCCCGTGACCGCGCGCAGTCGGTGGCTGACATGCTGGTCGACCTGGGCATCGACGAGAAACGCATCGAGGTCCAGGGGTATGGCGACCAGTACCCGGTCGAGGTCAACGCCTCGGAGCGGGGCAGGGCGCAGAACCGCCGTGTGGAGATCGTGTTCTCCGATGAGAAGGGCAAGCTCGCGCCGCCGCGCTGAGGGCCGTTCGGGTGCTGCCTGGCACCCGTGCTGACGGTTCGTCTGTTCGCCGCTGTCAAGCAAGTGTAATGTCGACTATTCTCGGAACTGTCCCAGTACACTTTGCAACTGTTACGGTATTCTGTCTCGACTGTGAGTCGTACAAGAACAACGAACCCGTCCGCGCTTCGAGAATCACCATGACCAACCTGCTGTTGTACCAGCGCATTGCCCGGCAACTGGCCGATGACATCCGTCGCGGTGTCTACCAGCCAGGCGAGCGGGTGCCTTCCGTGCGCAAGATGAGCGCCCAGCTCAATGTCAGCCATGCCACGGTGCTGCAGGCCTACGCCAACCTCGAGGATCAGGGCCTGATTCGCGCCCGTCCGCAGTCTGGCTACTATGTCCACCAGACACCCGCCCTGACCGCGCAGACCCCGGATATCGCCCGGGTCGAACGCCCCGGGTTGGTTACCCGTGCCAGTATCATCCAGCAAGTGCTCACTGAAGCACGCCGCGACGGTGTTTTCCCTTTCGGGGCTGCTGTTCCGCATGTGGACTACTTGCCGGTTCGAGCGCTGCACCAGCAGATCGCCAAGGTGACGCGGTTCCACAGCCCGCGTGCCTTCAGCTACATGTTCAGCCCGGGGTTCGAGCCGCTGCGTCGGCAGATCGCCATTCGCATGCGTGACGCTGGCGTGCTGGTCGACCCGCGCGAGGTGATCGTCACCCATGGCTGTGTCGACGCCCTGCAGATGGCGCTGCGCGTGTTGACGCGTCCTGGCGACCTGATCGCCGCAGAGTCACCGACCTACTATGGGCTTCTGCAGTTGGCGGACCTGCTGGGTCTGAAGGTGATCGAGATCCCCAGCGATCCGTCCACCGGCATCAGCCTCGAGGCGCTGCAACTGGCCGCCAACCAATGGTCGATCAAGGCCCTGGTGCTGACGGCGCGCCTGAGCAACCCTCTGGGCGGGACCATTCCGGAAGAGCGGCAGAAACAGTTGCTGCGCCTGGCGTCAGACTTCGATATCCAGATCGTCGAGGACGATATCTATGGCGAGCTGATGTTCGAGCAGGGGCGAACCAAGGCGCTGAAGGCGTTCGACCGGCTGGATCGGGTGATTTACTGTTCGAGCTTCTCCAAGACACTGTCGCCAGGGGTGCGCGTCGGCTGGATGATTCCTGGGCGCTACCAGGACGAAATCCAGCGCCTGCAGACCTTCACTACGCACTCGGCCTGCAGTGTCACCCAGATGGGCGTGGCGGCCTATCTCGAGAACGGCGGCTACGACCGTCACCTGCGCTTCATCCGTCAGGAGTACCGCAAGAACCTCAGCGCCTATCAGCTGGCGGTGCAGCAGCACTTCCCGGAAGGCACGCAGATGACTCGGCCGACGGGTGGGTTCATTCTCTGGGTCAGCCTGCCGGGGCGAGTCAATACTCAGGAGCTGCATGTGCGGGCGCTGGAGCAGGGCATCAGCATCGCGCCTGGCCTGATCTTCAGCAACACCGAGCAATTCAATCACTGCATCCGCCTCAATTGCGGGATTCCCTGGAGCAAGGAGGCAGAGCGGGCGGTGATGACATTGGGGTTGCTGGCCCAACAATTGTGTCGAGAGGCTGCTGTCTCGATTTTGTAGCTTGTCATAAGGGCAGGGAACAGGGAGCATAAGCATTTTTATGCCATGCTCTTGATGCCCATGAATGCGTTTCGCCCTACTGCCCTGATGCTGTGTCTTGCGCTGTCCTGGTTGCCGGGGGCATCTGTGCAGGCTGCGCAGACGCATGCAAAGAGCGAAGTGTCCCAGGGCAAGACCGCCAAGCAAGCGGTAAAAACCCCGGCGAAGGCGGCCAGCAAGCCGGCAAGCAAGCCTAAGCCAAAGAGCAAGCCGGTCAGCAAGCCACTGCCCAATCCCAAGCTCGATCTCAGCCTGCCGAGCGAGATGGTTAAGAACCTCAAGCCGGATGTCGGCAATGCCCCGTTGACGCGCAAGCCCTTGCTGCCGTCGATGTTCCCCGAAAAACCCGCATCCGATGACAGCCCGTTCCAGCTCAATGGCCGGCTGATCAGCAACGAGATGCAGCTGCAGTTGCGCAACGACAGTCGCCGTGATGTCGAGGGTGCTGCCATCGATTTCGAATTTCGCAACTGACTACCGAGTCACTTCGGATTTCATCGGCTCGGTAATTTCAAACATATGTTTGAGCGGTTAGTATCCAGGGATGTCCGTCCCGTTCAGCTCCAGGGAGTCCAGTTGTCATGAAGTGCCGTGAGGGCTGCGGTGCCTGCTGCATTGCCCCGTCCATCAGTTCGCCGATCCCCGGCATGCCCCAGGGCAAGCCGGCGGGTGAGCGTTGCCTGCACCTGTCCGTGGACAATCTTTGCGCCTTGTTCGGCAAGCCCGAACGGCCAAAGGTCTGTGGCGGGTTCAAGGCGGAGGTGGATGTCTGCGGTAGCGATCGCGACGATGCGATCAGGATCATTGGCTGGCTGGAGCAGATGACGGCGGCGTGACGTTTGGATCTTCGACAAAAGGAACAAGATGATGAGATCGATCAAGCGCGTTGTACTGCTGTGTGGCATGGGTGTCTTGCTGGCGCCGACGGCCTGGGCTGAGAATTGGCAGGTGGCCAAGGACGAGGAGGGTATCAAGGTGTCCCTCAGCGAGGTGGCGGGCTCCAAGTACAAGGCCTATCGCGGGGTGACCTTGATCAAGGCGCCACTGGCCAAGGTCAAGGCGCTGCAGGAGGATGTGGCCGGTGCCTGCGCCTGGGTGCATGAGTGCAAGTCGCAGAAGCTGCTCAAGCATGAAGGTGACCAGAGCTGGACCTACACCCAGTTCAATACGCCATGGCCCGTGACGCCGCGCGATTCGATCCTGCATGTCACCACGGTGCAGGAGGCTGATGGCAGCCTTACCCGCAAGCTCGAGGGTGAGCCGAAGTACCTGCCGGAGGAAAAGGGCTTTGTGCGTGTGGCGCAGGTCGAGGGCTTCTGGAAGCTGGTGCCCAAGGGTGACAGCACCGAGGTGACCTACCAGGTGCACACCGAGCCGGGTGGTAGCGTGCCTTCGTGGTTGGCCAACAAGTTCGTGGTGGATGCGCCGTTCAATACGCTGAAGGGCTTGCGTGAGCGGGCCGAGAAGAACTGAGGTTCTTTCGTCTAATGGCCAAATGAAAAAGGCTGCCCGAGGGCAGCCTTTTTGCGTTCAGCCTGGGCGGCTTACTTGCGGTCTTTCAGTGCGGTGATGTCACGCTGCGGCTCGCCGGTGTACAGCTGGCGCGGACGGCCAATTTTGTATGGGCCGGAGAGCATTTCCTTCCAGTGCGAGATCCAGCCCACGGTACGTGCCAGGGCGAAGATCACGGTGAACATGCTGGTTGGAATGCCGATCGCCTTGAGGATGATCCCCGAGTAGAAGTCGACGTTCGGGTACAGCGAGCGCTCGATGAAGTACGGATCGGTCAGGGCGATCTCTTCCAGGCGCATCGCCAGTTCCAGCTGCGGGTCGTCCTTGATGCCCAGCTCGCGCAGGACTTCGTCGCAGGTCTGCTTCATCACGGTGGCGCGCGGGTCGCGATTCTTGTAGACGCGGTGGCCGAAGCCCATCAGCTTGAACGGATCGTTCTTGTCCTTGGCCTTGGCGATGAACTTGTCGATGTTCGAGACATCGCCGATTTCATCGAGCATGGTCAGGACCGCTTCGTTCGCGCCGCCGTGGGCAGGGCCCCACAGTGCAGCGATACCGGCGGCGATACAGGCGAACGGGTTGGCACCCGAAGAGCCGGCCAGGCGCACGGTGGAGGTGGAGGCGTTCTGCTCGTGGTCGGCATGGAGGATGAAGATCCGGTCCATCGCCTTGGCCAGCACCGGGCTGATCGGTTTGATCTCGCACGGGGTGTTGAACATCATGTGCAGGAAGTTTTCTGCGTACGACAGGTCGTTGCGCGGGTACATCATGGGTTGGCCCATGGAGTACTTGTACACCATCGCTGCCAGCGTCGGCATCTTCGCGACCAGGCGCACGGCGGAGATTTCGCGGTGCTGCGGGTTATTGATGTCCAGCGAGTCGTGATAGAACGCCGACAGGGCGCCGACCACGCCACACATGACGGCCATCGGGTGGGCGTCGCGGCGGAAGCCGTTGAAGAAGGACTTCAGCTGCTCGTGGACCATGGTGTGGTTCTTCACGGTGCTGACGAACTGGGCTTTCTGCTCTGCGTTCGGCAGTTCGCCGTTGAGCAGCAGATAGCAGGTTTCCAGGTAGTCCGATTGCTCGGCGAGCTGTTCGATCGGGTAGCCGCGGTGCAGCAGCACGCCCTTGTCGCCGTCGATGTAGGTGATCTTCGACTCGCACGAGGCGGTCGCCATGAAACCAGGGTCGAAGGTGAAGTGACCGGATGCCCCCAACCCGCGGACGTCGATAACATCGGGACCAACGGTGCCGGTTAAAATGGGCAGCTCTACGGGGGCTGCGCCCTCGATGACCAACTGCGCTTTTTTGTCAGCCATGTGGCCTCCTATTAATGCTTGAAATCATCAGACAGACCCCCCACGCAGGGCCCGCACCACTATAGAGGGATAAATTCGAATGTCAATTTGCCTAAAGGCTGGTTGAAACACCCTCCAAGCCCATGATTTTCACGAAATTGCCGCCCATTTACGCCTTTTGTTCGCTAAAGGCAATGCGCTATTCGGGCGAGCCCCTCACGTTGTCATAAGCAGCCTAACTGTCTATACTCGGCAGCCGACTCCCAGGGGCTTTCCAGCCCGCCCTGCTGGGTGTCGTGTTCTCTTCGGTGGTGGGTACCTGACCAGTACACTTACCAACAACTTTGCCCTGTTCGCTAGGGGCTCTTCAGTGTGAAAAAAGCCGTGAAAAGCCAACGACCTGTAAACCTAGACCTAAGGACCATCAAACTCCCGATCACCGCGTACACGTCCATTCTTCACCGTATTTCCGGCGTCATCCTGTTCCTCGGCCTTGCCATCATGCTGTACGCATTGGGCAAGTCGCTGGGTTCCGAGGAAGGCTTTGCCGAGGTGAAGGCGTGTCTGACCAGTCCGCTGGCCAAACTGGTGACCTGGGGCCTGCTGTCCGGCCTGCTGTATCACCTCGTCGCAGGTGTTCGCCACCTGATCATGGACATGGGTGTCGGTGAGACGCTGGAAGGCGGCAAGCTGGGCTCGAAAATCGTGATCGTCATCTCCGTGGTGCTGATCGTTCTGGCGGGAGTTTGGGTATGGTAACTAATGTCACGAACCTGTCGCGTTCGGGCCTCTATGACTGGATGGCGCAGCGCGTCTCGGCGGTCGTTCTCGCGGCTTACTTCATCTTCCTGATCGGCTACCTCGCGATCCACCCGGGCATCGACTATGCCCAGTGGCACGCTCTGTTCTCCAACAACGCGATGCGGATCTTCAGTCTGCTGGCACTTGTCGCGCTGGGCGCTCACGCCTGGGTCGGCATGTGGACCATCGCCACCGACTACCTGACGCCGATGTCGTTCGGCAAGTCGGCGACTGCGATTCGTTTCCTGTTCCAGGCGGTATGCGGCGTTGCGATGTTCGCTTACTTCGTCTGGGGTGTGCAGATTCTCTGGGGTATCTGATTCATGGCTAACATTCCAACCATTTCCTTCGACGCCATCATCATCGGTGGCGGCGGTGCGGGCATGCGCGCCGCACTGCAGCTGGCTCAAGGCGGCCACAAGACCGCAGTAGTCACCAAGGTGTTCCCGACCCGTTCGCACACCGTTTCCGCCCAGGGCGGCATCACCTGTGCCATCGCTTCGGCCGACCCGAACGACGACTGGCGCTGGCACATGTACGATACCGTCAAGGGTTCCGACTACATCGGTGACCAGGACGCTATCGAATACATGTGTCAGGAAGGCCCGGCTGCGGTCTTCGAGCTGGACCACATGGGCCTGCCGTTCTCGCGTACCGAAACCGGCCGTATCTACCAGCGTCCGTTCGGTGGCCAGTCCAAGGACTTCGGCAAGGGCGGCCAGGCCGCGCGCACTTGCGCCGCGTCCGACCGTACCGGCCACGCCCTGCTGCACACCCTCTATCAGGGCAACCTGAAGGCGGGCACCACCTTCCTCAACGAGTACTACGCCGTTGACCTGGTCAAGAACCAGGACGGCGCTTTCGTCGGTGTGATCGCGATCTGCATCGAAACCGGCGAAACCATGTACATCAAGTCCAAGGCCACCGTTCTGGCCACTGGCGGTGCGGGCCGTATCTACGCCTCCACCACCAACGCCCTGATCAACACCGGTGACGGTATCGGCATGGCCCTGCGTGCAGGCGTACCGGTACAGGACATCGAGATGTGGCAGTTCCACCCGACCGGCATCGCCGGCGCCGGTGTACTGGTCACCGAGGGTTGCCGCGGTGAGGGTGGCTACCTGATCAACGCCCACGGCGAGCGCTTCATGGAGCGTTACGCGCCGAACGCGAAGGACCTGGCTGGCCGCGACGTGGTCGCCCGTTCCATGGTCAAGGAAATCATTGCCGGCAACGGCGTGGGCCCGAACAAGGACCACGTACTGCTGAAGCTGGACCACCTGGGCGAGGAGGTGCTGCACAGCCGCCTGCCAGGTATCTGTGAACTGTCCAAGACCTTCGCCCACGTCGACCCGGTGGTCGCGCCGGTTCCGGTCGTACCGACCTGCCACTACATGATGGGCGGCGTTGCCACCAACATTCATGGCCAGGCCATCACCATGGACGCCGAAGGCAAGGATCAAATCATCCCAGGCCTGTTCGCTGTGGGTGAAGTGGCGTGCGTATCGGTTCACGGTGCCAACCGCCTGGGCGGCAACTCGCTGCTCGACCTGGTGGTATTCGGTCGCGCTGCCGGCCTGCACCTGGAAAAAGCACTGAGCGACGGCGTCGAGTACCGCGACGCGAGCGACACCGATGTCGACGTTGCCCTGAACCGCCTGAACAAGCTCAACGAGCGTACCACTGGCGAAGACGTTGCAAGCCTCAAGCGTGAGCTGCAGAGCTGCATGCAGAACTACTTCGGTGTATTCCGTACTGGCGAATACATGCAGAAGGGTATCGAGCAGCTGGCCGGCCTGCGTGACCGCATTGCCAACGTCAAGATCAACGACAAGTCCCAGGCCTTCAACACCGCGCGTATCGAAGCGCTGGAGCTGCAGAACCTGCTGGAAGTTGCCGAAGCGACCGCCATCGCAGCCGAAGCCCGTAAAGAGTCCCGCGGCGCTCACGCCCGTGAAGACTTCGAAGACCGTGACGACGAGAACTGGCTGTGCCACACCCTGTACTACCCGGGTGAGAAGCGCGTTGCCAAGCGCGGCGTCAACTTTGCGCCGAAGACAGTTCCTGCCTTCGAACCAAAAGTCCGGACTTACTAAGGGTGGCCGCTATGTTGAAAGTCGAAGTTTATCGTTACAACCCGGACACCGACTCGGCGCCCAAGATGGAGTCGTTCGACGTCGATACCGGTGGCAAGGACCTGATGGTGCTGGACGTACTGGCACTGATCAAGGAGAAGGACGAGGGCTTCTCGTACCGTCGCTCCTGCCGTGAAGGCGTTTGCGGTTCCGATGGCATGAACATGAACGGCAAGAACGGCCTGGCTTGCATCACCCCGCTGTCGGGTGTGGTCAAGGGCAACAAGCTGGTCCTGCGTCCGCTGCCAGGTTTGCCAGTCATTCGTGACCTGGTCGTCGATATGAGCATCTTCTACAAGCAGTACGAGAAGGTGAAGCCATTCCTGCAGAACGACACCCCGGCTCCGGCCATCGAGCGTCTGCAGTCGCCGGAAGATCGCGACAAGCTGGACGGTCTGTACGAGTGCATCCTGTGCGCTTGCTGCTCGACCTCCTGCCCATCGTTCTGGTGGAACCCGGACAAGTTCCTGGGCCCCGCCGCGTTGCTGCAGGCCTATCGTTTCCTGGCCGACAGCCGTGACACCAAGACGCAAGAGCGTCTGGCGTCGCTGGATGACCCGTTCAGCGTATTCCGCTGCCGCGGGATCATGAACTGCGTGAACGTCTGCCCGAAGGGTCTGAACCCGACCAAGGCGATCGGCCACGTACGTAACATGCTGCTGCAAAGCGGCACCTGATTCGAAAATGTTGCACCAGCAGTAAGCCGAAGCGCGGGTGGTGAGCCCGCGCCGAGGTAAAACCCGAGCAAGGGCCCAAAAAGCCCGCGCTCATTACCTATGAAGATATGAGACCAGCAGGGGCTTCCGGGCTGGTACCCGGAAAATCTGCAGGATCCAGGTGGCGTGGTTAGTCGCTGTGTTCGGACTTTTCCAGGTTTGCGTGGCTCTTGCCGATCCGTCCCCTAACCGAGGGTGACCAAGCATGCAAGAAAGCGTGATGCAGCGCATGTGGGAAAGCGCCCACCTTTCAGGTGGTAACGCTGCATATGTGGAAGAGCTCTACGAGCTCTACCTGCACGACCCTAACGCTGTGCCAGAAGAGTGGCGCACCTACTTCCAGAAGTTGCCCGCCGACGGCAGCACCGCTACCGACGTATCGCACTCTACGATCCGCGACCATTTCGTACTGCTGGCAAAGAACCAGCGCCGCGCCCAACCGGTTTCCGCCGGGAGCGTGAGCAGTGAACACGAGAAGAAGCAGGTTGAAGTGCTGCGACTGATCCAGGCCTATCGTATGCGCGGCCATCAGGCTGCCCAGCTCGACCCGTTGGGGTTGTGGCAGCGCCCTGCGCCCGTAGACCTGTCGATCAATCACTACGGCTTGACCAATGCCGACCTTGATACGACCTTCCGTGCCGGCGACCTGTTCATCGGCAAAGAGGAAGCGAGCCTACGCGAAATCTTCGAGGCGCTGCAGAAGACATATTGTCGCACCATTGGCGCCGAGTTCACCCACATCGTCGATTCCGAGCAACGCAGCTGGTTCCAGCAGCGCCTCGAAAGCGTTCGTGGCCGTCCTGACTTCTCCGTTGACGTGCAGACTCACCTGCTCGAGCGCGTTACCGCGGGCGAAGGCCTGGAAAAATACCTGGGCACCAAGTACCCGGGTACCAAGCGCTTCGGTCTGGAAGGCGGCGAAAGCCTGATTCCGATGCTGGACGAAATGATTCAGCGTTCCGGCTCCTACGGCACCAAGGAAGTCGTGATCGGCATGGCCCACCGTGGCCGTCTGAACGTGCTCGTCAACACCTTCGGCAAGAACCCGCGCGAGCTGTTCGACGAGTTCGAAGGCAAGAAGATGAACGAGCTGGGCTCCGGTGACGTGAAGTATCACCAGGGCTTCTCCAGCAACGTCATGACCCCTGGTGGTGAAGTCCACCTGGCAATGGCGTTTAACCCGTCCCACCTGGAAATCGTCTCGCCAGTGGTAGAGGGATCGGTTCGTGCCCGCCAGGACCGCCGCAACGACACCGTTGGCGACAAGGTCCTGCCGATCTCGATCCACGGCGACGCGGCCTTCGCAGGCCAGGGCGTGGTCATGGAAACCTTCCAGATGTCGCAGACCCGCGGTTTCAAGACCGGCGGTACCGTGCACATCGTGATCAACAACCAGGTCGGCTTCACCATCAGCAACCCGCTGGACGCGCGCTCCACCGAGTACGCCACCGACGTGGCCAAGATGATCCAGGCGCCGATCCTGCACGTGAACGGCGACGATCCGGAAGCGGTGCTGTTCGTGACACAACTGGCCATCGACTACCGCATGCAGTTCAAGCGTGACGTGGTGATCGACCTGGTCTGCTACCGTCGTCGCGGCCACAACGAGGCCGACGAACCGAACGGCACCCAGCCGCTGATGTACCAGCAGATCACCAAGCAGCGCACCACCCGTGAGCTGTACGCCGACGCGCTGATTCAAGCCGGTCGCATCGACGCCGAGCGCGCCCAGGCCAAGATCGACGAGTACCGCAACGCGCTGGACAACGGCCTGCACGTGGTCAAGAGTCTGGTCAAGGAGCCGAATCGCGAGCTGTTCGTCGACTGGCGTCCGTACCTGGGCCATGCCTGGACTGCGCGTCACGACACGCGCTTCGACCTCAAGACCCTTCAGGAACTGTCGGCCAAGCTGCTCGAGCTGCCAGAAGGTTTCGTCGTCCAGCGCCAGGTCGCCAAGATCTACGAAGACCGTCAGAAGATGCAGGCCGGTGGCTTGCCGATCAACTGGGGTTATGCAGAGACCATGGCCTACGCCACCCTGCAGTTCGAAGGTCACCCGATCCGCATGACCGGCCAGGACATCGGCCGTGGCACCTTCTCGCACCGTCACGCGGTGCTGCACAACCAGAAGGACGCCAGCACCTACGTTCCGCTGAAGAACCTGTTCCCAGGCCAGCCGAAGTTCGAACTGTACGACTCCTACCTGTCGGAAGAAGCCGTACTGGCCTTCGAATACGGCTACTCCACCACCACGCCGAATGCGCTGGTGATCTGGGAAGCCCAGTTCGGTGACTTCGCCAACGGTGCGCAGGTGGTGATCGACCAGTTCATCACCAGCGGCGAGCACAAGTGGGGTCGTCTGTGCGGCCTGACCATGCTGCTGCCGCACGGCTACGAAGGCCAGGGCCCCGAGCACTCCTCGGCCCGTCTGGAGCGTTACCTGCAGCTGTGCGCCGAGCACAACATCCAGGTGTGCGTGCCGACCACGCCGGCGCAGATCTACCACCTGCTGCGTCGTCAGGTCATCCGCCCGCTGCGCAAGCCGCTGATCGTGCTGACGCCAAAGTCGCTGCTGCGCCACAAGCTGGCCATCTCGACGCTGGAAGATCTGGCAGAAGGCTCGTTCCAGACCGTGATCCCGGAAATCGATGCCATCGATCCGGCCAAGGTCGAGCGCCTGGTGCTGTGCAGCGGCAAGGTCTACTACGACCTGCTGGAAAAACGTCGTGCCGAAGGCCGCGAAGACATCGCCATCGTGCGTATCGAGCAGCTGTATCCGTTCCCTGAGGACGACCTGGTCGAGATCCTGGCGCCTTACACCAACCTCAAGCATGCAGTGTGGTGTCAGGAAGAGCCGATGAACCAGGGTGCCTGGTACAGCAGCCAGCATCACATGCGCCGTATCCTGGGCCGCCACAACAAGGCGCTGGTCCTGGAATACGCCGGTCGCGACGCTTCTGCCGCGCCAGCCTGTGGTTACGCATCGAAGCACGCCGAGCAGCAGGAAAAACTGCTGCAAGACGCGTTCACTGTCTAACGCCTTCGCGCACCTGAAACCGAATTTAAGGAAACACTGATAATGGCTATCGAGATCAAAGCCCCAACCTTCCCGGAATCGGTTGCCGATGGCACCGTGGCCACCTGGCACAAGAAGCCGGGCGAAGCCGTCAAGCGTGACGAGCTGATCGTCGACATCGAGACCGACAAGGTCGTCCTGGAAGTTCTGGCCACCGCTGATGGCGTGCTGGGCGACATCGTCAAGGGCGAGGGCGACACCGTCCTGTCCGACGAAGTCCTGGGTTCGATCGTTGAAGGTGGCGCCGCTGCTGCTGCGCCTGCTGCTGCCGCTGCTCCGGCTGCCGCTCCGGCCGCCGCCGCCGATGCAGGTGAGGACGACCCGGTTGCCGCGCCTGCCGCGCGCAAACTGGCCGAAGAGAACGGTATCGACCTGGCCACCGTTTCCGGTACTGGCAAAGGCGGTCGTATCACCAAGGAAGACGTGGTGGCTGCAGTCGCCAACAAGAAGTCGGCCCCTGCCGCACCTGCTGCCAAGCCGGCTGCCGCTGCCGCTGCTCCGGTTGTCGTCGCTGCTGGCGATCGCACCGAGAAGCGTGTGCCGATGACCCGTCTGCGCGCCAAGATCGCTGAGCGTCTGGTCGAAGCCCAGTCGAGCATGGCCATGCTGACTACCTTCAACGAAGTCGACATGACCGAAGTCATGGCCCTGCGTTCGAAGTACAAGGACCTGTTCGAGAAGACCCACAACGGCGTACGCCTGGGCTTCATGTCGTTCTTCGTCAAGGCCGCCACCGAGGCGCTGAAGCGCTTCCCGGCAGTCAACGCTTCGATCGATGGCAACGACATCGTTTACCATGGCTACGCGGACGTCGGCGTTGCCGTCTCCAGCGACCGTGGTCTGGTGGTACCGGTGCTGCGCAATGCCGAGTCGATGTCGCTGGCCGAGATCGAGAACGGCATCGCCACCTTCGGCAAGAAGGCCCGTGACGGCAAGCTGTCGATCGAAGAGATG
Source organism: Pseudomonas sp. RW3S2 (assembly GCF_014268955.1). Lineage (NCBI taxonomy): Bacteria > Pseudomonadati > Pseudomonadota > Gammaproteobacteria > Pseudomonadales > Pseudomonadaceae > Pseudomonas > Pseudomonas sp. RW3S2. Next base: position 272,441 of record NZ_JABWRM010000004.1, read on the forward strand.
ACCGGCGGTACCTTCACCATCACCAACGGTGGTACCTTCGGTTCGATGATGTCGACCCCGATCGTCAACCCGCCGCAGGCCGCGATCCTGGGTATGCACAACATCATCCAGCGTCCGATGGCGATCAATGGCCAAGTGGTCATTCGCCCGATGATGTACCTGGCGCTGTCCTATGACCACCGCCTGATCGACGGCAAGGAAGCGGTAACCTTCCTGGTGACCATCAAGAACCTGCTGGAAGATCCGTCCCGTCTGCTGCTGGACATCTAATCACGCAGCTGCACGCTGCAGGCGACAGGCTCCCGACCGGAGCAGGTCGCCTTGCCGCGTGCGGCTTGTAGCTTGAAGCTGATAAGGAATCTTTTATGACCCAGAAATTCGACGTAGTGGTGATTGGTGCGGGTCCTGGCGGCTATGTTGCTGCCATCAAGGCTGCCCAACTTGGTCTGAAGACTGCCTGTATCGAGAAGTACACCGACGCCGAGGGCAAGCTGGCCCTGGGCGGCACCTGCCTGAACGTAGGTTGCATTCCTTCCAAGGCGCTGCTGGACAGCTCCTGGAAATACAAGGAAGCAAAAGAGAGCTTCAACGTCCACGGCATCTCCACTGGCGAAGTGAAGATGGACGTCGCCGCGATGGTTGGTCGCAAGGCTGGCATCGTCAAGAACCTGACCGGTGGCGTTGCCACCCTGTTCAAGGCCAACGGCGTTACTTCGATCCAGGGCCACGGCAAGCTGCTGGCTGGCAAGAAAGTCGAAGTCACCAAGGCTGACGGAACCACCGAAGTCATCGAGGCCGAGAACGTGATCCTGGCCTCCGGCTCGCGTCCGATCGACATTCCGCCGGCTCCGGTCGACCAGAATGTGATCGTCGACTCCACCGGCGCCCTGGAATTCCAATCGGTACCCAAGCGCCTGGGCGTGATCGGCGCTGGCGTCATCGGCCTGGAGCTGGGCTCGGTCTGGGCTCGCCTGGGTGCTGAAGTGACCGTGCTGGAAGCGCTGGACACCTTCCTGATGGCTGCCGACACCGCCGTGTCGAAAGAAGCTCAGAAGACCCTGACCAAGCAAGGCCTGGACATCAAGCTGGGCGCGCGCGTCACCGGCTCGAAAGTCAACGGCGACGAAGTCGAAGTGACCTACACCAACGCCGAAGGCGAGCAGAAGATCGTCTTCGACAAGCTGATCGTTGCGGTCGGCCGTCGTCCTGTGACCACCGATCTGCTGGCTGCCGATAGCGGTGTGAACATCGACGAGCGTGGCTACATCTTCGTCGACGACTACTGCGCCACCAGCGTGCCGGGCGTCTACGCCATCGGCGACGTAGTTCGCGGCATGATGCTGGCACACAAGGCCTCGGAAGAGGGCATCATGGTCGTCGAGCGCATCAAGGGCCACAAGGCTCAGATGAACTACGACCTGATCCCTTCGGTTATCTACACCCACCCGGAAATCGCCTGGGTCGGCAAGACCGAACAAGCATTGAAAGCCGAAGGCGTTGAGGTTAACGTGGGCACCTTCCCGTTCGCGGCCAGCGGCCGTGCGATGGCTGCCAACGACACCGGTGGCTTCGTCAAGGTCATCGCCGATGCCAAGACCGACCGCGTCCTGGGTGTTCACGTGATCGGCCCATCGGCTGCCGAGCTGGTTCAGCAAGGCGCGATCGCAATGGAATTCGGCACCAGTGCCGAGGACCTGGGCATGATGGTCTTCAGCCATCCGACCCTGTCCGAAGCGTTGCATGAAGCAGCGCTGGCTGTGAATGGCGGTGCCATTCACGTGGCCAACCGTAAGAAGCGTTAATTATAAAAACCACGGCGGGCTGCCCGTCGTGGGTCTTGCGTGCAAGATCCACCGCGGAATGTCCGCCGGACCGGGCCACCGGAAAAATCCGGGGTTAACGGTCACAGGTGGCGCGGCTCTGGAAACAGCGCAGCGCCGAAGCGCAGTACCTAACGAAGACGGTAAAAAGCATGAATCTTCACGAGTATCAGGGTAAACAGCTGTTCGCTGAGTACGGCCTGCCAGTTTCCAAGGGTTTCGCTGTCGATACCCCTGAGCAAGCCGCAGAAGCCTGCGACAAGATCGGCGGTTCCGAGTGGGTTGTAAAAGCCCAGGTCCACGCTGGTGGTCGCGGTAAGGCGGGCGGCGTCAAGCTGGTTCGCAGCAAGGAAGACGCCAAGGCGTTCGCTGCGCAGTGGTTGGGCAAGAATCTGGTGACCTACCAGACTGACGCCAACGGTCAACCAGTCTCCAAGATCCTGGTCGAATCCTGCACTGACATCGCCAAAGAGCTGTACCTGGGCGCTGTAGTGGATCGTTCGAGCCGTCGTATCGTGTTCATGGCTTCCACCGAAGGTGGCGTGGACATCGAGAAAGTCGCTCACGAAACTCCTGAGAAGATCCTCAAGGCTACCATCGACCCGCTGGTCGGCGCTCAGCCGTTCCAGGGTCGCGAGCTGGCTTTCCAGCTGGGCCTGGAAGGCAAGCAAGTACAACAGTTCGCCAAGATCTTCGTAGGTCTGGCCAAGCTGTTCAAGGACCATGACCTGGCCCTGCTGGAAGTGAACCCGCTGGTGATCAAGGCCGACGGCGACCTGCACTGCCTCGATGCCAAGATCAACATCGACGCCAACGCCATGTACCGTCAGCCTAAGCTGAAGACCTTCCACGACCCGTCCCAGGACGACGCCCGTGAAGCCCACGCTGCCAAGTTCGAACTGAACTACGTAGCGCTGGAAGGCAACATCGGCTGCATGGTCAACGGTGCCGGTCTGGCCATGGGTACCATGGACATCGTCAACCTGCACGGCGGCAAGCCAGCCAACTTCCTCGACGTTGGTGGTGGTGCTACCAAGGAACGCGTTACCGAAGCGTTCAAGATCATCCTGTCCGACAGCAATGTCGCGGCCGTTCTGGTCAACATCTTCGGTGGTATCGTTCGTTGCGACATGATTGCCGAAGGCATCATCGGTGCAGTGAAAGAAGTCGGCGTGAAAGTACCGGTCGTTGTCCGCCTCGAAGGCAACAACGCCGAACTGGGCGCTAAAGTACTGGCAGAAAGCGGTTTGAACATCATTGCGGCAACCAGCCTGACCGACGCTGCTCAACAAGTTGTCAAAGCTGCGGAGGGCAAGTAATGAGCGTCCTGATCAATAAAGACACCAAAGTCATCTGCCAGGGCTTCACCGGCTCGCAGGGTACTTTCCACTCCGAACAAGCCATCGCCTACGGCACCAAGATGGTCGGCGGCGTCACCCCAGGCAAGGGTGGCACCACCCACCTGGGCCTGCCGGTGTTCAACACCGTCAAGGAAGCTGTGGAAGCTACCGGCGCTGACGCTTCGGTCATCTACGTTCCGGCTCCGTTCTGCAAGGACTCGATCCTGGAAGCGGCCTTCGGCGGCATCAAGCTGATCGTCTGCATCACCGAAGGTATTCCTACCCTCGACATGCTGGACGCCAAGGTCAAGTGCGACGAGCTGGGTGTCACCCTGATCGGCCCTAACTGCCCAGGCGTCATCACTCCGGGCGAGTGCAAGATCGGCATCATGCCAGGCCACATTCACTTGCCAGGCAAGGTCGGTATCGTTTCCCGTTCCGGCACCCTGACCTACGAAGCGGTCAAGCAGACCACCGACGCCGGCTTCGGCCAATCGACCTGCGTCGGCATCGGCGGCGACCCAATCCCAGGCTCCAACTTCATCGACATCCTGAAGCTGTTCCAGGAAGACCCGAAGACCGAAGCGATCGTCATGATCGGTGAGATCGGCGGTTCGGCTGAAGAAGAAGCTGCTGCCTACATCAAGGCCAACGTCACCAAGCCTGTCGTTTCCTACATCGCTGGTGTTACCGCTCCTGCGGGCAAGCGTATGGGCCACGCTGGCGCCATCATCTCCGGCGGTAAAGGCACTGCAGACGAGAAATTCGCTGCACTGCAGGACGCTGGCGTGAAGACCGTGCGTTCCCTGGCTGACATCGGCAAGGCCCTGGCCGAGCTGACTGGCTGGGAAGCCAAGAAGTAAGTAACACGCTATACCCCCCACGCGCACAAAGGCCACCTTCGGGTGGCCTTTGTCGTTCTGGGTCGTCCCGCGATGGGCCCGGAAATGACAACTCAGATTATTCGATCGGGCCCATAGGATTTTTCCAGCAGACGATGGTTTCAATCCGAGGATAATCCAGCCATCCTCGGTCACGCAGACGTCAAACACATACACACATCGGACAACCAGCACCATTGCAGTGCGTTTGCCCGGCAAATTCTGTAACCTACGCGTTCACTCTGTGCCCGTACCCCAAAAGGGAACGACACGCTAAACGGGTCTGGCTCATCAAGCCGGGCAGCATTTCCCTCATCCATGTGGAAATCCCTTCTCGAATCCCGATTTCAGCAGTGTGGTACTTCCTTAAATGAAAGTGTTAAAAGGCCAGGATATCCTGGCGCTTGGCTTTATGACGTTCGCGCTTTTCGTCGGTGCGGGCAATATCATCTTCCCGCCTATCGTTGGCCTGCAGTCCGGTCCGCACGTGTGGATGGCGGCGCTGGGCTTCCTGGTCACCGCCGTGGGTCTGCCAGTCATTACCGTGGTTGCCCTGGCGAAGGTCGGTGGCGGGATGGATGCCCTGAGCAGCCCGATCGGCAAGTTCTTCGGCGGCCTGTTGGCGGCAGTCTGCTACCTCTCGGTCGGCCCGCTGTTCGCTACCCCGCGCACCGCGACCGTTTCGTTCGAGGTGGGTGTGGCGCCACTGACCGGTGAAAGCCCGCTGGCGCTGTTCATCTACAGCCTGGTGTACTTCGCTGTGGTGCTGGCCGTGTCGATGTATCCGGGCAAGCTGCTCGACACTGTCGGTCGCTTCCTGGCACCGCTGAAGATCATTGCCCTGGCGGTGCTCGGCATTGCTGCCTTCGCGCTGCCAGCGGGCTCGATTGGTGACGCGCAGCCGGCTTACGTCGCAGCTCCGTTCTCCCAAGGCTTCATCAATGGCTACCTGACCATGGATACCCTCGGTGCCCTGGTGTTCGGCATCGTCATCGTCAACGCCATCCGTTCGCGCGGTGTGGAGTCGCCCAAGCTGATCACTCGCTACGCCATCATCGCCGGTCTGATCGCCGGTGTCGGCCTGGCGCTGGTGTACATCAGCCTGTTCCGCCTCGGCGCCGGCAGCCATGAGATCGCTGCGAACGCGAGCAACGGTGCTGCGGTTCTGCATGCCTACGTGCAGCACACCTTCGGCTCGCTGGGCAGTGGTTTCCTGGCCGTGCTGATCGCGCTGGCCTGCCTAGTCACTGCCGTGGGCCTGACCTGTGCCTGTGCCGAGTACTTCAGCCAGATCCTGCCGCTGTCGTACCGTGCCCTGGTGGTGATCCTGGCGGGCTTCTCGCTGCTGATCTCGAACCTGGGCCTGACCAAGCTGATCATGTTCTCGATCCCGGTGCTGACCGCCATCTACCCGCCATGCATCGTGGTCGTGGGCCTGAGCTTCGTGAAGGACCTGTGGAACTCGCCGGTACGCATTCTCGCGCCGGTCATGCTCGTTTCGCTGCTGTTCGGCATGGTCGATGCGATCAAGGGCAGCAGCCTGGCGCACATCCTGCCGGACGCGGTGGCGCACTTGCCGCTGAGCGAGCAGGGCCTGGCCTGGCTGGTGCCTTCGGTGATCGCCCTGGCCGCCGCGGTGGTCTGTGATCGTCTGCTCGGCAAGCCACGCGAGGCGCTGGCCTGATGGGTGAAGCCTGCAGCAGGTGCTGGCCACAAGCCTATTGGCACTTGCTGGATGTTTGAACCCGAAGCCCCGTATCCGAAAGGATGCGGGGCTTTTTGCTGGCTACTGTTTCTGTAGGAGCGGGCTTGCCCGCGAACAGGCCCGCCCTGGCAAGATGGTTTTCACAACCTCAGTGTGCCTTTCATCGATAGCCAGCGTCGAATCCGCAGGCCAACCTCTTTATGCCCCGCCTTACGGAAACCCTGCATGACCTTCATCCAAAGCAATCTCCACAACCTGCTGGCCGTCGCCTGGTTTGCGCTGTGCTGGGGCGGCTACACCCGCTACGCCACCTGGAAGGGGCGCGACACTGCGTGCCTGGCCAGCGTCCTGCATCTCTACCGGGAAGATTGGATGCGTCGCATGCTGCTGCGCGACAACCGCATCGCCGACGCCAGCGTGATCGGCAACCTGGAGCGCAACGCGTCTTTTTTTGCCTCGAGCACTCTGATCATCCTGGCAGGCATCCTCACCGTGCTCGGCGCCTCCGATCGTGCGCTGTCGCTGTTAGCCGACCTGCCGCTGGTGCAGCAGGCCTCGCAGGGGATGTCGGAGATCAAGCTGCTGTGCCTGGCACTGGTGTTCGTCTATGCCTTCTTCACCTTCAGCTGGTGCATGCGCCAATACAATTTCGCTGCGGTGCTGGTGGGGTCGGCGCCGATGATTGGTGAGCGGCAGGTCAGCGAGCTTGAGCGCAAGGCCTTCGCCTCGCGGGCGGCGCGGGTACTGTCGCTGGCGGCCAACCAGTTCAACCTTGGATTGCGTTCTTACTATTTCGGCATGGCCATGCTGAGTTGGTTCGTCAGCCCGTGGATGTTCATGCTGCTGAGTATCGGCGTCGTATTCATTCTGTACCGACGGGAGTTCCACTCCCATGTACTGGAAGTGATGGTCTTCACTCCCACCGAAAGTGTGCAGAGTGAAGCGGGCAAGGACACTTCGGTGAATATGAATTGATCAACGCTGACTGAAGCGTTTCATCAGTTAATTGCAGGTACAAAAAAACCCGACGCAAGTCGGGTTTTTCCGTTCAGCATAATTACTGCTTGGCAGGTTCGGCCGGAGCAGTGGAAGGCGCCGGGGTGGAAGGCTGGGCTTCCTCGGCGGCTTTCTGCTGCGCTTCGGCCTGATCTTTGGCGGCTTCGGCGTTTTCCTTGGCGGCCTCGTTCACTTTATCCTGAGCCTCGCCCATCTTCTCCTGGGCTTGCTCGGCATGTTGCTGTGCGTCCTGGGCTTTGTCTTCGCTCGCCTTGTCGCAAGCAGCCAGGCCCATGGCAGCGGCCAGCATCAGAGCAAAAGCAAAAGGTTTACGCATGGGGTGTTTCTCCTTGGTGGAATAACTTACTTGAAACCTTCGAGTCCGTCCGCCAGCCATAAGTTCAACGCAGGTTGCAGATATATAACACCCCGTTCTATATCGACTTTTCCCTGGGTTTGTGAAATGTCGAGTCGGCAAGGAGTACGCGGACCATGAGTGAGACGGCCTTGATGGCGATGGCTGGACGTTTTCTTTCAGCGCTAAGGCATTGCCAGGTGTTGCAGATGCGTGTCCATCACGCTGATGCCGAGGGCATGACCCTGATACTGCCCTGGTCGGAAGCGATCGTTGGCAATCCACAGACTGGCGCCGTCCATGGCGGCGTGCTGACCACGCTGATGGACACCACCTGCGGCATGGCCACCCTTTGTGTACTGCCGCAGTTCGAAGTCTGCCCGACCCTGGACCTGCGTATCGACTACATGCATCCTGCGCAGCCTGGCAAGGACATCCATGGCCATGCCCAATGTTATCGCGTCACCCGTGATGTGATCTTCACCCGCGGTACGGCCTATCAGGACGACCCTGCTCAGCCGATCTGTCAGGTGGTCGGCACCTTCATGCGTCTTGGGCAGGAGGCCCGAGGTGGTATCCGTTTCGGCAGCGGCCTCAAGGAGGGCAGGGCATGATTCCCGAGGATGTTCGCAAGCAGCTGATTCAGGCCCATGCCCGCGGCGACTATGCACCGTTGCTGGCGCTGATTCCCTACGCCGCGCTTATCGGCATCGAATGCGAGCGCCAGGGCGATGACCTGCTGTTCCGCCTGCCGGCCAATCAGGACAACATCGGCAACCCCTTGCTGCCGGCCATCCATGGAGGTGTCATTGCAGGTTTCATGGAGCTTTCGGCGGCGCTCTATTTGTTGATCTTCAGCGAAAGCCTCAGTATTCCCAAGATCATCGACTTCTCCATCGACTACCTGCGCGCCGGGCACTACCGCGACACTTATGCCCAGTGCCAGCTATGGCGCCAAGGCCGTCGAGTGACCAACGTGGCGATCACCGCCTGGCAAGGCGATCGCGACTCGCCCATCGCCACCGCTCGGGCGCATTTCAAGATCGAACCGCATAAGCCCTTGAAATAGTCGGACATGCCCCCATCTGTTGAGCATCTGCCCGGCCACGCGCAATTGCCGTCGGGTGCAATGACCAACAGATCGGAGTTTGAAGACGATGAGTGTGGAGACTCAAAAAGAAACCCTGGGCTTCCAGACCGAGGTCAAGCAACTGCTGCACCTCATGATCCATTCGCTGTACTCGAACAAGGAGATCTTCCTGCGCGAGCTGATCTCCAACGCTTCCGACGCTGCTGACAAACTGCGTTTCGAAGCCCTGGCCAAGCCTGAGCTGCTCGAAGGCGATGCCGATCTGAAGATTCGCGTCAGCTTCGACAAGGACGCTGGCACCGTGACGCTGGAGGATAACGGCATCGGCATGAGCCGCGCCGATGTCATCGCGCACCTGGGCACCATTGCCAAGTCCGGCACTGCCGACTTCATGAAGAACCTCACCGGTGACCAGAAGAAGGATTCGCACCTGATCGGTCAGTTCGGTGTGGGCTTCTACTCTGCCTTCATCGTCGCCGACAAGGTCGATGTCTTCAGCCGTCGTGCCGGCGCACCCGCAGCCGAAGGCGTGCACTGGTCGTCCAAAGGCGAGGGCGACTTCGAAGTCGCCACCATCGACAAGCCGCAGCGCGGCACTCGCATCGTCCTGCACTTGAAGAAGGACGAGCAGGAGTTCGCCGACGGCTGGCGTCTGCGCAACGTGGTCAAGAAGTACTCCGACCACATTGCCCTGCCGATCCAGTTGCCCAAGGAGCAGGCTGCTGCCGCCGAAGGCGAAGAACAGCCGGCCGAGGAATGGGAAACCGTCAACCGCGCCAGCGCCCTGTGGACCCGTTCGCGTACCGAGATCAAGGACGAGGAATACCAGGAGTTCTACAAGCACATCGGCCATGACTTCGAGAACCCGCTGGCCTGGAGCCACAACAAGGTCGAAGGCAAGCTTGAGTACAACTCGCTGCTGTACGTACCGGCCCGCGCCCCCTTCGACCTGTACCAGCGCGAAGCGCCGCGCGGCCTGAAACTGTATGTGCAGCGCGTGTTCATCATGGACCAGGCCGAGTCGTTCCTGCCGCTGTACCTGCGCTTCATCAAGGGTGTGGTCGACTCCAACGACCTTTCGCTGAACGTGTCGCGCGAAATCCTGCAGAAAGACCCGATCATCGACTCGATGAAGTCGGCCCTGACCAAGCGTGTATTGGACATGCTGGAGAAGCTGGCCAAGAACGAGCCCGAGCAGTACAAAGGCTTCTGGAAGAACTTCGGCCAGGTGCTGAAGGAAGGCCCGGCAGAAGACTTCGCCAACAAGGAGAAGATCGCAGGTCTGCTGCGCTTTGCCTCCACCCACGACGACAGCGGCGAACAGAGCGTCAGCCTGGCGGACTACCTGGCCCGCGCCAAGGAAGGCCAGGACAAGATCTACTACCTCACCGGTGAGTCGTATGCGCAGGTGAAGAACAGCCCGCACCTGGAAGTCTTCCGCAAGAAAGGCATCGAAGTGCTGCTGCTGACCGATCGCATCGACGAGTGGCTGATGAGCTACCTGAGCGAGTTCGAAGGCAAGGGCTTCGTTGACGTCGCTCGTGGCGACCTGGACCTGGGCAAGCTGGATTCCGAAGAGGACAAGAAGGCCCAGGAAGAAGTCGCCAAGGACAAGGAAGGGCTGGTCGAGCGTCTGAAGAGTGCGCTAGGTGACAGCGTGGCTGAAGTCCGCGTTTCCCACCGCCTGACCGACTCGCCGGCGATCCTGGCCATTGGCGAGCAGGACCTGGGCTTGCAGATGCGCCAGATCCTCGAGGCCAGCGGGCAGAAGGTGCCGGATTCCAAGCCGATCTTCGAGTTCAACCCGACTCACCCGCTGATCGAGAAGCTCGACAACGAGCAGAGCGAGGACCGCTTCTCGGAGCTGTCACACATCCTGTTCGACCAGGCGGCCTTGGCTGCCGGTGACAGCTTGAAGGATCCAGCGGCCTATGTACGTCGCTTGAACAAGCTGCTGGTCGAGCTGTCGGCCTGAGTTCGAGCTTCATGAAAAAACCCGCTTCGGCGGGTTTTTTTGTGCCTGTTCACACTTATCAATTGCAGGCTCGCTTTTTTCTAATGTGACCTTTCTGGCAATCATGAAGATCGTCAGCATCGGCTAGCCTTTTGCACCGGGGTCCGTACACACTAGGGTCGTGATACCGAACAGTTCCAGGTTCAGGAGGAGTTTGATGAGCAAGGTAATCGTCGAGTCGCTGGTCTATCACGTTTCCGGCAAGGGCTATGAAAGCCGTCTGGTTTATGAGCCGGGGGCGCTGGGGCGGCCGGGGCTGGTGATGGCGCCGAATTGGATGGGCATCGGTGAAGGCGCCGAGCGAATCGCCAAGGAAGTGGCCGAGAAGGGCTATGTGGTGCTGATCGCTGATCTGTACGGCCAGGGCGTGCGTCCGTCGAACGCCGATGAGGCGGGTGCGGCGATGATGCCGTTGAAGAATGACCGGGCCGAGCTGCGCAAGCGCATGCAGGAGGCCCTGGCGCAACTGCTCGGGCAGTCCAAGGCGCTGTTGGCGCCGGGCAAGGTCGGTACTTTCGGTTTCTGCTTCGGTGGCTGCTGCGCCCTGGAGCTGGCGCGTACTGGCGCCGACCTGAAGGCGGCGGTGTCGTTCCACGGCACCCTGGACACGCCGAACCCTGAAGACGCCAAGCGCATCAAGGGCTCGGTGCTGGTGCTCCACGGTGCTTCCGACCCGCTGGTGCCCCGAGAGCAATTGCCGGCGTTCGAGGCTGAAATGAACGCGGCCAAGGTCGATTGGCAACTGTTGAGCTATGGCGGCGCGGTGCATTCGTTTACCGACCCGAATGCCAACGTGCCGGGCAAGATGCAGTACGACCGTCGTACCTCGGAGCGGGCCTTCCGCGCGATGCACAATCTGCTGGAAGAAGTGTTTACACACTGACAGCGTATTGGGGCTGCTATGCAGCCCTTCGCGGGCAAGCCCGCTCCCACAGGTGCGGCGCTGCTTGTCAAGGTTGCTCCATCCTTGTGGGGGCTTGCCCGCGAACGGCCGCAAAGCGGCTCAACCTAGCGAGGTAGCTCGATCCGGGAGGTCTCCCCCGGCACCTGTGGCCAGTCACCTGCCGCCCAGCGTGCCCGGGCCTGTTCGATCAACTGCGGATCGCTGGCAACGAAGTTCCAGTTCATCCGCCGAGGTCCGTCCAGCGGTGCGCCGCCTATCAGCACCAGCTGGCACTCGCCTTCGGCATACAGCTCCACTTCTTCGCCCTCCGGCAACACGACCAGGCTGCACGCTTCCACCTCCTTACCATCGAGCACCAGCTCGCCATCGAGCAGGTACAGTGCCCGTTGTGCGTGCTCGTTCGGCACGATCAACGAGGTTGCCGCCTGCATCTGCACCTGGGCGTAGAGGGTAGGAGAGAGCACCGGTACTGGCGACTCCAGACAGAATCCGGTGCCGGCGATCAGGCGGATGCGTACCCCGAGGTTGTCACTTACCGGCAAGCTGCTTGCGGGGTGGTGGCTGTAGCTGGGATCGCCCTGTTCGTGGGTCTTGGGTGATGCCAGCCAGACCTGCAGGCCGTGCAGTCGCGAGCCTTTGGCGAAGGCTTGTGCCGGCGTACGTTCCACATGTGCCACGCCGCGCCCAGCAGTCATCCAGCTGACGTCACCGGGTAGCACGCGCTGATCGGAGCCCAGGCTGTCCTTGTGCAGGATCTCGCCTTCGAACAGGTAGGTCAGGGTCGACAAGCCGATATGCGGGTGCTGGCGGATGTCCATGCCGCTGCCGGGGGCAAAGTCAGTATCCAGCATGTGGTCGAAGAATACGAAGGGGCCGACGCTGCGGCACTGAGCCGAGGGTAGCGGGCGCAGGATCGGTTGGCCCTCCACCGATTCGGCGCGTGGGCGGATGATCAGGGGGCTGCTCATGGTCGGGCTCCGGACGGGCAGGGGGTGCGCCTAGCATAGCGGGTCGCGGCGGCGTGCTGAACCGTCTTGCAGGCGCGCGGGTCTACCCTCTTCCTGACTGGAACAAGGAAGCTGCTCCATGATTGCCAGAGTGCTGGCCTGCATTGTGTTATCCGGGTGCCTGTGCCAGGCGGCGCAAGCGCGCGACTATCGCTACAGTGACGCCCATCTGCATTACGTCGACTTCTTCCAGGAAACCGAAGGCATGCCTGCACTGCTGAAAGCCATGGATGAAGCCGGCGTCGAGCACACGATGATTTCCGGTATTCCGGTGGCGAAGAAATGGCATGAGGATGAACCCAAGCGCCCACGCTATTACGCGGGTGACGACGCTGATGCCTACTGGTTCAGTGCTACCGATATCCATGTAGTGGCAGCGGTGCAGAAGTTGCCGGCCGAGCAGCAGAAACGCTTTCATCCGTTCCTGTCGGGTTTCAACCCGGTGGACAAGAACGCGGTCAGCCACATCGAGCGGATGCTCGAATTGCACCCAGGGTTCTGGCAGGGCATCGGTGAGGTGTTCACCCGGCATGATGACCTCACGGCGCTGACCAGCGGTGACACGCCGCGGGCCAACAACGAAGCAATGGCGCGCATTTACCATCTGGCGGCCGAGCGAGACTTGCCGGTGCTGGTGCATTCGAACATCACCTCCAAGCGCGAGCGTAACCCGCTGTACCTGGCGGAGATCGAAGAGCCGCTGCGCAATCACCCGCATACGCGTTTCATCTGGGCCCATGCCGGTACCAGCATGGAGATTCATCGTCACCAGACGCAGATGGACTTCATCCTGCCAACGCTGGAGCGCATGCTCGAAGCTTATCCGAACCTGTATATCGACCTCTCGTGGAGTGTGCTGCAGCCTTACCTGCTGGATGAGCGAGGCGCCCCGCGCAAGGCGTGGCTGGCGTTGGTCGAGCGCTTCCCGGAGCGGTTCATGCTGGGTTCGGATGTGGTCGGCAAGTTCGGCAGTGTCGGTGAGCAGATGCACGGATTCGAGCCGTTTCTGGACGCGTTGCCTGAGGCGGTTGCGCGCAAGGTGGCGCGGGATAATTTCCTTGCGGTACTGCCCAAGCAGCGTTGAGCTACCGGCTCTTTCGCGGGCAACACAAATGAAAACGCCCCGAACCAGTCGGGGCGTTTTCGTTGTCGCAGCAGCGTCTTACTTGCCAGTCCAGCGCTTGAGCACCAGGGTGGCATTGGTGCCGCCGAAGCCGAAGCTGTTGCTCATGACCGTATCGATCTTGGCGTTTTCTTCGGTTTTACGCAGTACCGGCAGGTCAGCGACCTCTGGGTCCAGTTCGTCGATGTTGGCGGATCCGGCGATGAAGTTGTTTTCCATCATCAGCAGGCAGTAGATCGCTTCGTGCACGCCAGCGGCGCCCAGCGAGTGGCCAGACAGGCTCTTGGTCGAGCTGATCTTGGGTGCCTTGTCGCCGAACACTTCGCGCACGCCTTTCATTTCAGCGACGTCGCCGACCGGCGTCGAGGTGCCGTGGGTGTTCAGGTAGTCGATCGGGGTGTCGACGGTGGACAGCGCCTGCTGCATGCAGCGGATCGCGCCTTCGCCGCTTGGAGCGACCATGTCGTAACCATCGGAAGTCGCGCCGTAGCCGACGATTTCGGCGTAGATCTTGGCGCCACGGGCCAGAGCGTGCTCCAGCTCCTCGACCACCACCATGCCGCCACCGCCGGCGATGACGAAGCCATCACGGTCGGCGTCGTAGGCGCGCGAGGCCAGCTCAGGGGTTTCGTTGCGCTTGGTCGACAGGGCGCCCATGGCATCGAACAGGAACGACTGGCTCCAGTGCTCTTCTTCACCGCCGCCGGCGAAGACGATGTCCTGCTTGCCCCACTGAATCTGCTCCAGCGCGGTGCCGATGCAGTGTGCGGAGGTGGCGCAGGCCGACGAGATCGAGTAGTTGATGCCCTTGATCTTGAACGGGGTGGCCAGGCACGCCGATACGGTGCTGCCCATGGTGCGGGTGACACGGTATGGGCCGACACGCTTGACGCCTTTCTCGCGCAGGGTGTCCAGTGCTTCCATCTGGTTCAGGGTCGAAGCGCCGCCGGAACCTGCAACCAGGCCGGTGCGCGGGTTGGACACCTGCTCTTCGGTCAGGCCTGCGTCCTTGATCGCGTCCTGCATCGCCAGGTAGGCGTAGGCGGCGGCGTGACCGACGAAGCGATAGACCTTGCGGTCGATCAGCTCTTCCAGGTTCAGGTCGATGGAGCCGGAAACCTGGCTACGCAGCCCCATTTCCTTGTATTCCGGGTTGTAACGGATACCCGGACGGCTGTTGCGCAGGTTTTCGGTGACGGTAGCTTTGTCATTGCCCAGGCACGAAACGATGCCCAGACCAGTGATAACGACGCGGCGCATGCGAATAACCCTTAGAAATTGTCAGTGGAGGTGAACACGCCGACCCGCAGGCCTTCGGCGGTGTAGATCTCGCGACCGTCGACGCTGACCGAGCCATCGGCGATGGCCATGTTCAGCTTGCCCTTCAGGACGCGCTTGATGTGGATGTTATAGGTGACTTTCTTGGCGGTAGGCAGCACCTGGCCGAAGAACTTCACTTCGCCAGAACCCAGTGCGCGACCGCGGCCCGGCAGGCCCTGCCAGCCGAGGAAAAAGCCAACCAGCTGCCACATGGCGTCAAGGCCCAGGCAGCCCGGCATCACCGGATCACCTTCGAAGTGGCAGGCGAAGAACCACAGGTCTGGAGTGATATCCAGCTCGGCGACCAATTCACCTTTGCCGAACTTGCCGCCTTCCTCACTGATGTGGGTGATGCGGTCTACCATCAGCATGTTCGGGGCGGGCAGTTGCGCATTACCGGGGCCGAACAGCTCACCGCGACTGCAGCGCAGCAGGTCTTCCCGAGTAAAGGCGTGTTGTTTGGTCATGCGAGCTCCTCAATAACCCCCTGTGGCAGGGGATGAATCTTCCCGGCCGACCCGAAATCCTACAGATTCCAGGGCAGCAGCCTACAGGTAGACTATTGCGTTGTGGTGAAAGTCACAGCGCACCTGGCAAAAGAAGTACAGGTGTGCACTGAAAGTTTTATTCTCAAGGCCAACGACGGCCCTGTCCAGTCTTTAAGACTGCCGCACTTTATCATTAATCGCCAGTCGCGGCTGTCCGCCCGGGCAACCAGCGCTGCAGAATACGTTGCAGATCGGTGCGTTTGAACGGTTTGCTCAGGTAATCGTTCATTCCTGCCGCCAGGCAGCGTTCACGATCGCCCTGCAGGGCATTGGCGGTCAAGGCGATGATCGGCAGTTGTGCGCCGTGCTGGCGGATGCGGCGTGTGGCTTCGTAGCCGTCCATCTGCGGCAGGCGACAATCCATGAGGATTGCCGCAAAACTTTGCTGGCCCGCCATTTCCACCGCCTGCGCGCCGTCCAGTGCCACGCTGACCTCGAAGCCCAGACTGCGCAGCATGGCTTCGATGACGCTCTGATTGACCGGGTTGTCTTCCACCAGCAGGATCCGCTGGCCTTCGCCACCCGGCAGTGCGTCATGCTCGTGACCGAGCAGGCGCGCTGCTGGCTTGCTCGACAGCATCAGAGGGACTTCCAGGGTGAAGGTCGAACCCATGCCCTCGCGGCTTTCGCCGCGCAACTTGCCGCCCATGCGCTCGGCCAGGGTACGGGCGATGGACAAGCCCAACCCGGTGCCGCCGTAACGCCTTGAAATAGAACTGTCGGCTTGCTGGAAGGCGACGAACATCGTTTCCAGGCGATCGCTGTCGATTCCGATGCCGGTATCGCGCACCGCGCAGGTCAGCCAGAGCAGTTGGCGGTCGAGCATTTGCCAGCGGCTCTCGATCTCCACTTCGCCGCGCTCGGTGAACTTCAGCGCGTTGCCCACCAGGTTCAACAGGATCTGCCGAATGCGTGTCGGATCGCCGATCACCTGCAGGCGGTCCATGCCTGGCGGCAGGTGCAGGCGCAGGGCCAGGTTGCGCTGTTGGGCGCTGTGCTGGAACGACTGCACGCTGCTGGCAATCAGCTCGCCAAGGTTGAAATCGATGTGCTCCAGCTCCAGGCTGGTGCGTTCGATGCGCGAGAAGTCGAGGATGTCGTTGATCACCTTGAGCAGGTGGCCGGTGGACTCGCTGGCCACCGCCGTGTATTCGGCCTGCTCGTCGGTCAGTGTAGTGGTTTCCAGCAGCTGCAGCATGCCGAGTACGCCGTTCATCGGGGTCCGCAGCTCGTGGCTCATCATCGCCAGGAAGTCCGACTTGGCGCGGTTGGCCTGCTCGGCCTCTTCACGAGCCTGAGTCAACTGGGCGATGGCCTGTTTCTGCTCGTGGCTGGCCTGGTCGAGGGCGCTGGCAAGGTTGTTGATGTGCCGTGCCAGGTGACCCAGTTCGCTGTCGTCGACCACCGGCAATGGCGCGTTGAATTCACCCTGCTGGATGGCTTCGACCGCATGGCCCATGTCACTGATCGGCTTGGACAGGCTTCTGGCCAGGCGCCGGGCGAGGAGGAAGGTAAACAGCAAGGCGAACAGGGCGAGAATGCCGGCCTTGATCACGATCTCCTGCTGGCGTTCGCTGAAGGCGTCGTCGGACATGCCGACGATCACTCGCCCCAGGTAATCGTCGCCAATGCTGGGTGGCGTCTTGCCTTCCTGCAGGAAGTCGTTGTCCAGGCGGATCTGTTGCAGGCGAATGGGCGCCTGGAACACTTCGACGCGCTGGGCGCGGTTGATGCTTTCACCCGACTGCTCGACGTAGACCAGGATGTGGTTGCGGCTGTCCTGCACCTCGAGGAAACGCACGTGCGGGATGCTCAGGGTCGCCCGCATCAAGCTTTCGAGCACCTCGTTGTTGCCTGAGATCACCCCGTATTCGGAGGCTGGCGCCAGTTGGTTGGCGATCAGTTGACCGGTGTGGTTGAGCTCCTGCCGCAAGTCCTGGATACGCACGAAGGTGAAGAAGCTGATCAGCAGCAGGGTCAGCAGCAGCGCGGGGCCCAGGCTGATGATCTGGGTGCGTGTGTGGATATCCCAACTCAGGCGCTTGGTCATGGGGTGGATTCTCCTTCGGCCAGGGCCAGGGCGGCGGCGTTCGGATCGATGGGTTCCAGGCCCAGGGCGCGGGCTACCTGCTGGTTGCCGCTGACCCCGTAGTGTTTGGGGTAGAGGCTGCGGGGCCAGTGTGTCGGCGGCTGGTCGAGCAAGTCGTCGAGCACCGCCAGCCAGTCGTCCTGATCGCTGTAGGTGCTGGCAAGGGCGCCAGCGCGAACGAAGCCGGCGTTGGGGCCAATCAGCGCCATCTGTCGGCCATAGCTGCTGAGCAGGACGTTCTTGGCGGTCTTGGAGTTGTACAGGTCGGGGTCGTCGATTCCCAACAGGACGTCGCTGCTGCCCAGCAGGTGCTGCAGCGGGC
The DNA here is from genome assembly GCF_014268955.1 of Pseudomonas sp. RW3S2. NCBI lineage: Bacteria > Pseudomonadati > Pseudomonadota > Gammaproteobacteria > Pseudomonadales > Pseudomonadaceae > Pseudomonas > Pseudomonas sp. RW3S2. The sequence goes on from NZ_JABWRM010000004.1 coordinate 289,955, forward strand.
GACTGTCACGCAGGTCGGCCCAGTCCTGAGCGACGATCTCCAGGCCCAGGCCACGCGCAGCCTGGCGCAATTCGTCGATCAGAAAGCGGCTGCCGGGGCCGTACAGTACGCCAATGCGTCGCGCTTGCGGCAGCAGGTAGCGGGTCAGGCGCAGTTGCCGTGGTAGCGGCGGGTCGCTCCACAGCAGGCTCAGGTAGGAGGGGCGCGACTTTCCCAGGCGCTGCTCGGCCTGAACGCGACTGACTCGCATGGCCAGCGCCGTGGGACCTGCGGTTTCGCCCATGCGCCAGTCGAGTGCGGCGTTGTCCAGCAGGATCAGTCGGGTCTCGGGTTTGAGCAGCGCAGGGCGGGGCAGTTGCGCCACGGTCTGGAAGCGCACATGGTCGTGAGGGCGACGGGCCTCCAGTGCGGCAACGAAACTGCGCACACCGGGCTGGTCTTCGGCACCCACCAGCAGAATTTCGCTGGCCGAAAGCGCGCCCATCGGCCACAGGCACAGCAGCAGCAGGCGCAACAGGCGCAACATCAGAACTCCAGCTCCGCGCTGAAACTCAGGCGGTGGCGGCTGTCGTAGCGGTTCTGCTCGACGGTGGTGGGCTGGTCATCCAGGCGTTGCTGCCACAGCGCCGCCAGCTCCAGCGAGCTGCCATACACCCGCAGGCGCTTGGCCACGCGCAGGTCGACACGCTCGTAGCGATACTGGTTGAGGGCGTCGTCGCCATAATAGAAGAGGGCACTCGACCATCCCTGGCCCCAGTCGCGCATCCACCCGGCCGAGCCACTGTTGCGAGCGCTGAGGCGGCGGTCGTCGGGGTTGCTGGCCCAGGCGTCGACGTAGGCATAGGTCAGGCGCAGGCGGTCGCGCATGCCCAGGCGCCAGTCCAGTTGCGTCTCGGTGCCGCTGAAGCGGGCCTTGTTGGCGTTGCTGGCGATGTACTGGTTGTTTTTCAGTGGCTCGCTGATCATCCCGGTGATTTCGTCGTAGAACAGCTTGACGTCCAGGCTCAGGTCGAGGTCGGCGAAGTAGCCGTTGTAGCCCAACTCGCGTGAACGCATGCGCTCCTGGTCGAGGTTGCCCGGGCCACGGGTCTTGACGAAGTATTCACCATTGTGCAAACCCAGCACGTTGGGCGTGAGGTTCTTGACCGTGTAGCTCCAGTTGACGTTGTTCTCGAACATGTCAGGCGAACGTACGGCCTCGGAGTACACCGCGCGCAGGCCGTGGCGCGGGGTGATCAGGTAGTTGACCGCCACGCGCGGGGTCAACGAGCTGCCGGACAGCTCGCTGTCCTCGAACATGGCCCCACCCTGGAGGATCCAGTGTTCGTCGGCGCGCCATTCGAGCTGCCCGAACAGGCGCCAGGTGCGGTCGTCGAGGCTGCCGTTGAAGTAGGTCTGCGAGTCGGCGCGGTCATAGCGGTAGTTGAAGCCGCTGAGCAGGCGCAGGGTGTCGGTGAGGCTGAGGGTATCCTGGATTTCCAGGTCGTAGCGGGTTTCGCGGGTGCTCTGGTCGACATCACCGCAGACCTCACGGTTACCGCCGCTGTCCCATTGACTCTTGATCTGGTTGCGCAAGCCCTGCAGCACTGGGTCGCTGTTGTTGGGCGGATTGTTGGCGTTGCGCGCGACCTGTTCGGCGTAGTCCGGGTTGAGCTGCCACAGCCGGGTCAGCTCGGGGCTGAAGGCCAGCGTCGCATCGCAGGCACGCCATACTTGCTGGCGGTCGAACTGTTGCGCCGAGCCCTGTACGTACAGGCTGTGTTCGGGGCTGAAATCGATGTTCCAGCGCACTGAGCCTGCGTAATCCTTGGCGTTGAGGTCGGCGTTGTCGCCGCGCCCGGTGACGAAGGGGAACACCGGGGTATAGGTGTAGGGGCGTTGGTTGCTGCCTTCCTTGGCCGCCAGTTGCCATTCGAGGGTCTGGTCGGGCGCCAGGGTGTGGCTGGCGCTGAGGTTGAAGCGCGTCAGCCGACGGCTGTCGCGGTAGTCCTGGCCGTATTGGTTCTTGTCGAAGCCATCGTCCTGCATGCCGGACATCGACAGGCGCAGATCGCCGCCTTCCCAGCCGAGGCCCTGGCTGGCGTAGAAATCATTGATGCCATCCTGGCCCTGGGTGATCTTCAGTCGCGTGCCGTGGCTGTCGGCGGGGCTGCGGGTGAGGATGTTGACCACGGCCATCAGGGCGTTGGCACCATAGCTGACGGTATTGGGGCCGCGGAACACTTCGATGCGTTCGATATCCTCGATCGCCAGCGGGATATCGCTCCAGTCCACGGTGGCGAGGCCTGCTCGATACACCGAACGGCCGTCGATCAGCACCTGCATGCGCCGGGCGTCGTTGACGTTACTGCCGTGGTAGTTGACGGTCGGCTGGTTACCGGCGCCGTAGCCGATCATCATGCCGGGCACCAGGCGCAGCAGCTCGGGGATGTCTCGTGCACCGCTGGCGCGGATCAGTTCGCTGTCGAGCACGGTCATGCTGCCGGGCACTGCCGCCGGGGATTGTTTCAGGCGTGTGGCGGTCAGAACCTGCGGCAGGTTCTGGTTGTCGATGAACAGGTCATCGGCCATGGCCGAACCACCGAGCAGGACGGTCAGCAAGAGCAGGCGAGGGGCAGGAGGCGTGCCTGGGAACACGTGACGGCCTTGTTTGCGGGATAAACCAGGCATGGTAACCGACCGTGGGGGTTTTTCCAGTGATCTGCGCTGGATTTGCCGCCCTCTTCTCGGATGAATCCCCTCTTGCGGGGCATACGTTCGTGCGCCATGCCGGCGGGTTTACCCGTGAAGAGGCCGGTGCTGACACTGGTTCTGTCGCAGACGAGCCGTATAATGCCCCCGTCGCCACTCAACTTAATGGCTTTAACGGATTGAATATGACTGAACAGCAACCTGTTGCAGTTCTGGGAGGCGGGAGCTTCGGCACCGCCGTGGCGAACCTGCTGGCGGAAAACGGCAATCCAGTACGTCAATGGATGCGCGATCCCGAGCAGGCCGAGGCCATGAGCACCAACCGCGAGAATCCTCGCTATCTCAAAGGCATTCGCCTGCATGACGCTGTCGAGCCGGTCAATGACCTGCTGGCGACCCTGCAATCGAGCGACCTGGTCTTCGTTGCGCTACCGTCGAGCGCCTTGCGCAGCGTACTGGCGCCGCATGCCGAGTTGCTGCGCGGCAAGTGCCTGGTCAGCCTGACCAAGGGTATCGAGGCGCAGACATTCAAGCTGATGAGCCAGATTCTCGAAGAGATCGCCCCCCAGGCGCGTATCGGCGTACTGTCCGGGCCGAACCTGGCCCGTGAGATCGCCGAGCATGCGTTGACCGCTACTGTGGTTGCCAGTGAGGACGAGGCGCTGTGCCAGCGCGTGCAGGATGTCTTGCACGGGCGTACCTTCCGCGTCTATGCCAGCGCCGACCGATTCGGTGTGGAGCTTGGGGGCGCGCTGAAGAACGTCTACGCGATCATCGCCGGCATGGCCGTGGCGCTGGAGATGGGCGAGAACACCAAGAGCATGCTGATCACCCGGGCGCTGGCCGAGATGACCCGTTTCGCCGTGAGCCAGGGCGCCAACCCCATGACCTTCCTGGGTCTGGCAGGGGTGGGCGACCTGATCGTCACCTGCTCCTCGCCCAAGAGCCGCAACTACCAGGTCGGGCACGCCCTGGGGCAGGGGTTGAGCCTGGAAGAGGCGGTCAGCCGCCTGGGCGAAGTGGCCGAAGGGGTGAACACCTTGAAAGTACTCAAGGCCAAGGCCCAGGAAGTGCAGGTCTACATGCCGTTGGTGGCCGGGCTGCACGCGATCCTGTTCGAAGGGCGAACCCTGGCCCAGGTGATCGAGCACCTGATGCGGGCCGAGCCCAAGACCGACGTCGATTTCATTTCCACCAGCGGTTTCAACTGAGCCTTAAGCGGCCTCTAATCAGAGCAAGGAGCGACACATGAACGATACGCCCGAGCGCGCCCAGCGCGAGTCGATCATCCTGCGGGTGCTGTGGATGCTGGTGTTCCTGGTGGTCTGGCAACTGGCCGAGCTGCTGCTTGGCGGGCTGGTGCTGGTGCAGCTGATCTACCGCCTGGTGTATGGCGCGCCGAGTGCCAGCCTGATGAGCTTCGGCGACAGCCTCAGCCAGTACCTGGCGCAGATCGGCCGCTTCGGCACCTTCCACACCGACCAGAAGCCCTGGCCGTTTGCCGACTGGCCGACGCCCCGCGCGCCTGAGGGCGAAGTGCCCCACACAGTGGCTGCGGCGCCGCACCCGGTGCGTGACGAGGAGCCGAAACTGTGAAGCTGTGGATTCTGCGCCACGGCGAAGCGGAGCCGCGGGCCAATACCGATGCCGAGCGTCGTCTCACGGCCCATGGTCGCGAGCAAGTGCTGCACAGTGCTGCACATCTGCTGGGCCAGCCGCTGCAGGCGATCATCGCCAGCCCCTATGTGCGCGCCCAGCAGACCGCCGCCCTGGTGCACGACACCCTTGGCTTTGCCGAACCGGTGCGCACCGTGCCGTGGTTGACCCCGGAGAGCAATGTTCGGCAGGTGATCGGCGAAATCGAGCGGCTGGCGCTGGAACATGTATTGCTGGTCAGCCATCAGCCATTGGTGGGCGCGCTGGTGGGGATGCTGGAGCATGGGCATTTGCAGCAGCCGGCACGGATGAGCACTGCGGACCTGGCAGAACTCGAGGGGGAGTTGTCACCTTTCGGTGTGATGACATTGCTGAGCCCGAGCTTCAACCCCTGAGTTCATCTGCAGTTCCTGCGCTTGCGTGGTGGGAGGCCGATCGCGATGATGCGTTCGGCCATCTTCGTATGCAGCATGGACCTGGTGAGCCTCAGCGATTGAATATTCCCCAGCCCACAGCCGTATCTCCACCGAAATTCGTTGCACGCAAGGAAACCCTGTTGCCGTTGGCAACGTCTATCGCATAGCGTCTGCCTGTTCCCGCCGAGTCCGCACTCCACGCCCGATCACCGATGCCTGGGTTGTTGTTGTAGCTAGCGCGCATTGCATCCCATTCTCCAAGCGTAGGTAATGCTCCGCCTCTCTCTGTGGCCAGATCTCGGCACCAATACCACACATTGACTGAGCCCATGCCTTCAATCCGTCTGACATTGGATACGGTCACCGGATAGCTGGCACTGGCACCAGCGGTATCGGTCACGATCACATTGGCCGTCCCGCTGCCATAAGACACCGCTCGCCCAGTGGAAGGGTTGACCTCGATCACGTTGCCGTTGCTCGTCGAGTAGGTGTAGGGCGGTTGGCCGCCGCTGGCGGTGCGCTGCACGAAAGCGTTGGCGGGGGGGTGGGTCACCGGGTTGCTGTTGCGGAGGATCACGCCATTGAGTGTTGCCGGTGAGGTATCGATGGTCAGGGGCGGCGTCAGTGCGTTGATCCGCAGGTTCACGACAGGCGAGGGGACCGCAGCCCCTCCCGAGCCTCGGGTGACCAGGTACTGCACGGTTACCGTTCTGCCAGCATTGGCGTCTACCTGAGTCTTGGGAACAGAAAACGTGAGCCGACTTACGCTGCCGACAGTCTGTGGGGAGCCAGCGATTCCCGCAAAAGTCACCGACACCACATCACCGATGGCCATACCGCCGTAGACCTCGACCAGGACGGGCAGGCCGGTGGACGGGACATCTCCAGGTGGTAGTACATCGCCTGGTGCCAGGGGAATCACCGGTTTTGCAAGGACCAGCTCCTGGACCCTGTGTACAGTCCATACATCGGATTCAGGATTGTCTGCGTAGCGCCCTCGGACTTTGAAATCGTAGGTTTTCACGCTCAAGTTTGTCCGAGTGCTCGTCCAGCTGCCGTTCGCTGCGACAGGCTCGATACTTATCACGCTGGCGCCATCAAGTACCTCGACCTGCTGGTTGGCTGATGCCTGACCGCTCAACACCAGGCTTGGCGAGGTTGTCGAACTGCCGTTTGGCACCTCTGTTCCCTTGTCGTCTTTTACGGAAACGATAGTGGGCCTGACCACAATGATCTTCTCGAGCGTGTAGAGCGCGTCCGGGAATACTCGGGCCTGCCCCTCGTTACTGGTGGCGTCGAATGCTACCGAAACTGTCGCCGTGAGGCTGGAGCCGCTGCTGAGCTTCTCCAGCTCGGTGCGCGGCAAGACCAGGTCCAGCCCTGCTGTTACCTGTTCAGGGACGACCTCTGCGCCTCGGGCCAGGTAGACCGTATGGGTCGAGCCATTTTCGAGGGTCCCGTCCACACGGATCCACACCCGTTGACCCACCGCTATCAATGGCCATGGTTCAACCTTGACCTGTGCATTGCCGGTGAAATTGTTGAGATCGAGTACCCTGGTGGTCGCGTTGGCCTGGGGAATCACAGGGGCAGGCAAATCGCTTTGCGCCAGGGTTCCCACCGCCAGCAGCATTGGCAAGGATAATCTTGCAGCCTGGCCACTGCGTGCTACTGCGTAGCGGAGGGTGACCGTCTTGCCCTGGCTGGCAGCCACCACGCTGACAGGCGCCTGGAAATCGACATAACCAAAGAGGCTTCCGGGTTGTTGGTCGCTCTGCCAACTGTCCGTAGCAGTGCTCCCGGACCAGTCTGCCGCCAGAGTGTCGCTGGGCAGCATGGCCGGATACTGTGCTCTTACGGTAGCGCCGTTGAGCGCGTCGATGGGGTCGAGCCTGTCGTCCGTTGCCTGCAGTACGGAAGGTGCGGGGTAATCTGTCTCAGCCCTGCGTGTGACCTTGAAAGTCAAAGGCTTCGAGACCAGGCCTTGTGCATGCAGTTGCTGCTCGTCCTCAGCGGTTGACATCGTCGACTCCTCAGGTTTCCAGGGGTTCATGGCGCAGTGTGAACGAGGCAGGAAACGAGTGAAACTGACAGAAATACCAGGTATCGCGCTGGCTCAGCGGGGTGTTGCGTCGCCTTGACCTGATTGCCCTCGCCGATGACCTTTCCGAACGTTGCCGCCAACCGGCAGGTTGCTGACAATGGGCTATCACTCTCCAGTCGGACCAGGCGGTCATGTCGCAGCAGATCTTCTTCGCCCATGCCAACGGTTTTCCTTCGGCCACCTACGGCAAGCTGTTCGCGGCCCTGGCCCCGGACTACCAGGTCTGCCACCTGGAGCAGCACGCCCACGACCCGCGCTTTCCGGTGGATGACAACTGGCAGAACCTGGTCGACGAGCTGCTGCATCATCTGGCGCAGCAGCCGGCCCCGGTCTGGGGTGTCGGTCATTCCCTCGGTGGTGTGCTGCACCTGCATGCCGCCCTGCGCCGACCCGAGCTCTACCGCGGTGTGGTGATGCTCGACTCGCCCGTGCTCACTCGCGCCGACCAATGGCTGATCCGCACTGCCAAACGCTTCGGTTTCATCGACCGCATCACGCCGGCCGGGCGAACCGAAGGACGGCGCGAGGCGTTTCCTGATCGCGACAGCGCGCGCAGTTACTTCGCCAGCAAGGCGCTGTTCCGCCAGTTCGATCCCGATTGCCTCGAAGCCTATCTCGAGCACGGTTTGCAAACAGTGGATGAGGGGGTGCGTTTGCGCTTCGACCCCAGCACCGAAATGCGCATCTACCGCAGCATTCCCCATGTCAGTCCGGCCCCTGCGCGCCAGTTGCAAGTACCGCTGGCCATGGTGCGTGGCGATCGCAGCCGGGTGATCCGCAAGCACCACGCCCTGGCGGTGCGGGCGATGCCACGGGGGGAATATCACAGCGTCCCGGGCGGGCATATGTTTCCACTGGAGCGGCCCACCGATACTGCCAGTCTGATCAAGGGCCTGTTTGATCGCTGGAGCCAGGCATGAGCGCGCAGGTCGAGGAGATTCGTCTGAGTCTGGGCCATATCGAACTGGCCGCACACCTGTTCGGTCCTGCCGACGGCCTGCCGGTGATCGCTCTGCACGGCTGGCTCGACAATGCCAACAGCTTCGCCCACCTGGCCCCGCGCCTGAAAGGCCTGCGCATTGTCGCGCTCGACCTGGCCGGGCATGGCTACTCACAGCATCGTCCGGCCGGGGCGAGCTACAACCTGGCCGATTATGCCCATGATGTGCTGCGGGTTGCCGAGCAACTGGGCTGGGAGCGCTTTGGCCTGCTCGGGCATTCGCTGGGGGCGATCATCTCGGTGCAGTTGGCTGGCGCACTGCCCGAACGGATCAGCCATCTGGCGTTGATCGATGGCGTCATCCCGCCCACGGTCGCCGAGCAGGATGCCGCCGAGCGCCTGGGCATGGCGCTGCAGGCGCAGTTGCGCCTGGAGGGCAAGCGCAAGTCGGTGTACCCGACCCTGGAGGCGGGCGTGCAGGCGCGAATGAAAGGCATGGTTGCGGTCAGTCGCGAAGCTGCCGAACTGCTGGCCCAGCGTGGTCTCATGCCAGTGCCGGGTGGTTACAGCTGGCGCAGCGACAGCCGTCTGACCTTGCCGTCGCCGGTGCGCCTGAACGAAGCCCAGGCCATGGCGTTCGTACGGCGGGCGAGCTGCCCGGTCTGCCTGGTCGTCGCGGGGGACGGCATGTTGGCGCGCCACACAAGCCTGCTGGAGCAGCTACCCTTCGAGCAGGTGACCTTGCCCGGTGGCCACCACCTGCACTTGAATGACGAGCAGGGCGCGGCCCTTGTCGCAGACTGTTTCAATCGCTTCTTTGGCTTTGCTTGACTTGTACCGGACAAGTGTCGAGGCTTGGCGGGTTGAACAGGGAGACAACCATACATGCCAGACATTCACGATCTTCGCCACGGCGCCCGGCGCCGCAAGGATGGCCGATGAGCGCGCCGTTTTTCCTCCGCAGCGCCATCGCCGCCTGCTTCACACTTGCCAGCCCGCTGTTGTGGGCCGGCAGCCTGCCGGTGCCGGCTGACGCCAAGGTGGTCGACCAGCGCCCTGCCGTTGAGCAGGAACGGGTCTACCCGATGGGACCGGTGCGCAAGATCAGCGGCCGCCTGCGGGTCGAGGGCAAGGTCGAGAGCCGTGGCCAGGTCAGTTCGGTCACCTATGAACTGCCGGTGGAGCGCACTGCCCGCGAGGCCTTTACCAGCGCCCGTGAAGAGCTGCAGCGCGACGGTGGTTATCCACTGTTCTGGTGCCAGGGCCGTGACTGCGGCGAGGCCAGCATCTGGGCCAACGATGTGTTCAACAACGCCCGCCTCAATGGCGGCGACGAGCAGCAGGCCTTCATTCTTTTGCGCCGCTCGGCCGAAGAGGCCGACACGCTGGTCGCCCTGTACAGCGTCACCCGCGGCAACCGCCGCGCCTACCTGCATGTCGAAGAGTTCGTCGCTGACAGCCCGCTGGGCGAAGTACTGCCGACGGCCGCCACGGTGCTGCGCGAGATGCGCGATACCGGCAAGCTCGACTACCCTGACCTGAGCGCGCCACAGCCTGCCTGGGTTTCGCTGTTGGCCCGCAGCCTGAACCTGGACAGCACCCTGCGCGCCAGCCTCAGCGGCCAGGCGGCGGAAGCCTGGCGCGAGCAACTGGTCAAGGCCGGTGTACGCAGTGCCCGTCTCGAAGTGGGTACGGCGCCTACCGATGGTCTGCATCTGGAACTGATTCGTTGAACGAGGGCCATCATGGCCAACAATGACCGTCTGCTGATCCAGATTCTGTTGCTGGCGCTGTTGGGCGCCGCCCTGTGGGTCATGGCGCCGTTCATCTCGGCGTTACTCTGGGGGGCGATCCTGGCCTTTGCCAGCTGGCCGCTGATGCGCTTGCTGACGCGTTGGCTGGGCGGGCGCGAAACCCTCGCGGCCAGCATCCTCACGACGGTGTGGATCCTGGTGGTCGCGCTGCCGCTGGTGTGGCTGGGCTTCAACCTGGCCGACCATGTGCGCGACGCCACCAACTTCGTGCGTGACGTACAGGTGGAGGGTTTGCCGGATGCGCCGGACTGGGTGCGTGGCATTCCCTTCATCGGCGAGCGCCTGGTCAACTGGTGGGAGTCCCTCGACCAGCAGGGCGCGGCCTTGATCGCGTCGGCCAAACCGTACTTCGGCCAGGTTGGCAATTGGTTCCTGGCGCGTAGCGCGCAGATCGGCAGCGGCGTGCTGGAACTCACGCTCAGTATCGTCTTCGTGTTCTTCTTCTACCGCGACGGTCCACGCCTGGCCGCGTTCGTGCAGCGCTTGCTGCAGCGCCTGGTCGGCGAGCGTGCCGAGTACTACATCGACCTGGTGGCCGGCACCGTGCAGCGGGTGGTCAACGGCGTAATCGGTACCGCCGCGGCGCAAGGGCTGCTGGCTCTGATCGGCTTCCTCATCGCCGGCGTGCCCGGGGCGATCGTGCTGGGCCTTGTGACCTTCATGCTCAGCCTGATCCCGATGGGCCCGCCACTGGCCTGGATTCCGGCCACCGGCTGGCTGGTGTGGAAGGGCGAGTACGGGATGGCGGTGTTCCTCGGGATATGGGGCACCTTCATCATCAGTGGCGTGGACAACGTGCTCAAACCGTACCTGATCAGCCGCGGTGGGAACCTGCCGCTGGTGATCGTGCTGCTCGGCGTGTTTGGCGGGTTGATCGCGTTTGGCTTCATCGGCTTGTTCATCGGACCGACCTTGCTGGCCGTCGGTTACAGCCTGTTGCTGGACTGGAGCCGGCATTCGGGGCAGGTCAAACCGTAAGCTGTTGCGGTCTCTTCGCGGGCAAGTCCGGGGCGCCGCGAAAAGGCCGCGACAGGCAGTCCGAAACCTGATCTTTACGCATTCTTTATGCTGTGACCCGCCCCCCGATCTCGTCTCTTTACGCCCCTCCCTCCGACAATTCCTCCAAAGCGGCCGACGCCGCAAGACGGGGAGATTCACAGATGAACATGCTCGACGGAGTGTCACTGCTGCTGGCAGTGGCGTTGTCCATTTACCTGCTGGTGGCGCTGCTGCGCGCCGATCGCAGCTAGGGAGCGGCCATGCACAGCTACGACTTCGCATTGCTGCTGGCGTTCCTGGCCCTGGTGCTGCTGCCAGCACCCTGGCTTGGGCGGTTCTACTACAAGGTCATGGAGGGCCAGCGTACCTGGCTGTCGCCGATCCTCGGCCCGGTAGAGCAGGGTTGTTACCGGTTGTCCGGGGTACGCGCCGAACAGGAGCAGAACTGGAAGCAATACACCCTGGCGCTGCTGGCCTTCAACCTGATGGGCTTCCTGGTGCTGTTCGCCGTGCTCCTGCTGCAGGGTTCGTTGCCGCTCAACCCGCAGCATCTGCCGGGCCAGGAATGGTCGCTGGCATTCAACACCGCCGTCAGCTTCATGACCAACACCAACTGGCAGGCCTACAGCGGTGAGGCTTCGCTCAGCTACCTGAGCCAGATGATCGGCCTGACCGTGCAGAACTTCGTCAGCGCTGCCACCGGCCTTGCCGTGCTGGTCGCCCTGTGCCGTGGTATCGGCCGGCGCTCGACCCACAACCTTGGCAACTTCTGGGTCGACATGACCCGTGCCACCCTCTACGGTCTGCTGCCACTGTGCATCGTGCTGGCGTTGCTGCTGGTGTGGCAGGGTGTGCCACAGACCTTCGCCGACTACGCCCACGCCGTCACCCTGCAAGGTGCCGACCAGAGCATCCCGCTGGGCCCTGCCGCCAGCCAGATCGCGATCAAGCAACTGGGCACCAACGGCGGCGGCTTCTTCGGCGTCAACTCGGCGCATCCGTTCGAGAACCCCACGGCCTGGAGCAACCTGTTCGAGGTGGCTTCGATCATTCTGATTCCGGTGGCACTGGTGTTCACCTTCGGCCACTACGTCAAGGACCTGCGTCAGAGCCGGGCGATCCTGGCCTGCATGTTGGGCCTGTTCCTGATCGGCGGTGCGGTCGGCCTGTGGGCCGAATACCAGCCCAACCCGGCCCTGGACAGCGCTCAGGTGCAGCAAAGCGCGCCGATGGAAGGCAAGGAAAGCCGCTTTGGTACCACCGCTAGCGTGCTGTGGACCGTGACGACGACCTCCGCCTCCAACGGTTCGGTCAACGCCATGCACGACAGCCTCAATCCGCTGACCAGCATGGTGGCGATGGTCAACATGATGGTTGGCGAGGTGATCTTCGGCGGCGTCGGCTCGGGCCTCTACGGCATGCTGCTGTTCGTGCTGATCGCGGTGTTCCTGGCTGGGCTGATGATCGGTCGTACACCGGAATACCTGGGCAAGAAGTTGCAGGCCCGTGAAGTGCAATTGTTGGTCGCGACACTGCTGGTGATGCCGGTTGGCGTGCTGGTGCTCGGCGCCATCGCCGCCAGCCTGCAGGGGCCGGCAGGCGCGGTGAGCAATCCGGGGCCGCATGGTTTCAGCCAGTTGCTGTATGCCTACACCTCCGGCACCGCCAACAACGGTTCGGCCTTCGGCGGCTTCGGTGCCAACACCGTGTTCCACAACCTGATGATCGGCCTGGCCATGCTGATCGGGCGCTTCGGCTACATCCTGCCGGTGCTGGCACTGGCGGGCAGCCTGGCCGCCAAGAAAAGCGCGCCGCAGGGCCAGAACAGCTTCCCCACCCATGGCCCGCTGTTCGCCGGCCTGCTGTTGGTGACCATCCTGCTGGTCGGTGGGCTGACCTTCCTGCCGACCCTGGCCCTGGGGCCGATTGCCGAACAGTTGAGCCTGGGTTTCTGAGGATCCGAACATGAACATGCCCATTTCTGAAGTGAAAGCTACCCGCGCCGCCGACCAGACCCGCTTCGCCGCGCTCTGGCGCCCGGCCCTGGTGCAGGCCTTCGTCAAGCTCGATCCGCGCCAGCTCAAGCGCTCGCCTGTCATGCTGGTGGTCGCCCTGACGGCTGTGCTGACCACGGTCCTGTGTCTGGTGCCCGGCAGCGGTGTGAGCACTGGCGTGGCAGTGCAGATCGCCCTGTGGCTGTGGTTCACCGTGCTCTTCGCCAACTTCGCCGAGGCCTTGGCGGAAGGCCGGGGCAAGGCCCGTGCTGATAGTCTCAAGGCCGGCAGCCAGGGCCTGACTGCTCAGCGCCGTCTGGCCAATGGCAGCTTCGAAACCGTCGCTGCCACCGCATTGCGCAAGGACGATGTGGTGCGGGTGGTGGCCGGTGAGCTGATCCCGGGTGATGGCGAGGTGCTCGAAGGCATCGCCGCCGTCAACGAGGCGGCGATCACCGGCGAGTCGGCGCCGGTGATCCGCGAGTCCGGTGGCGACCGTTCGGCCGTGACCGGCAATACCCGGCTGGTTTCCGACTGGCTGCTGATCCGCATCACCAGCAACCCTGGTGAGTCGACCCTGGACCGCATGATCGCCCTGGTCGAAGGCGCCAAGCGCCAGAAGACCCCCAACGAGATTGCCCTGGATATCCTGCTGATCGGCCTGACCCTGATTTTCCTGATCGTAGTGGTGACCTTGCAGCCGTTCGCCCATTTCGTGGGTGGCAGCCTGCCACTGATCTTCCTCGCCGCGCTGCTGGTGACGCTGATTCCGACGACCATTGGTGGCCTGCTGTCGGCCATCGGTATCGCGGGTATGGATCGCCTGGTGCGCCTTAACGTCATCGCCCGCTCCGGGCGTGCGGTGGAGGCTGCGGGCGACGTGCACACGTTGATGCTCGACAAGACCGGCACCATCACCTTCGGTAACCGCCGCTGCAGCGCCCTGCATGCAGCGCCCGGTGTTACCGCCAAGGAGCTGGGGGAGGGAGCCTTGCTTGCCTCGCTGGCCGACGATACGGCCGAGGGCAAGTCCATCGTCGACTACCTGCGCCAGTTGCACGATTTCGACGAACCCGCTGCCGCGCAGTACAGCGCCATCGCTTTCAGCGCCGAGACGCGTCTTTCGGGTATCGACTTCGGGCCGCGTCACTACCGCAAGGGTGCCGTGGACGCGGTGCTGGCGTTCGTCGGCCTGCAACGCCTGGAAATGCCGGTTTCGTTGGCCCGTGAAGTCGAGCGCATCGCCCAGAGTGGCGGCACGCCCTTGCTGGTATGTGTCGACCGCCACCTACTGGGGGTGATCCACCTCAAGGACGTGGTCAAGCCCGGCATCCGTGAGCGTTTCGCCGAGTTGCGCAAGCTGGGTATCCGCACCGTGATGGTGACCGGTGACAACCCACTGACCGCCGCAGCCATCGCCGCCGAGGCCGGTGTCGATGACGTGCTTGCCGAGGCCACCCCCGAGAAGAAGCTGGCGCGCATTCGCCAGGAGCAGAATGACGGCCGCCTGGTCGCCATGTGCGGCGACGGTGCCAACGATGCTCCGGCCCTGGCCCAGGCGGATGTCGGCATGGCCATGAACGACGGTACTCAGGCGGCGCGCGAGGCGGCCAACATGGTCGACCTGGACAGCGATCCGACCAAGCTGCTGGATGTGGTCCAGGTCGGCAAGGAACTGCTGGTGACCCGTGGTGCACTGACCACGTTCTCCATCGCCAACGACGTGGCCAAGTACTTCGCCATCCTGCCGGCCCTGTTCGCCTCGATCTACCCGCAACTGGGTGTGCTCAACCTGATGCGCCTGACCAGCCCGCAAAGCGCGATCCTTTCGGCGATCGTCTTCAACGCGCTGATCATCATCGTGCTGATCCCCCTGGCCTTGCGCGGCGTGCGCGTGCAGGCGGCAAGTGCCGCGCACCTGCTGCGACGCAACCTGCTGATCTACGGCGTGGGTGGCATCCTGGTGCCGTTCGCCGGGATCAAGCTGATCGACATGCTGCTCACTGCCCTGCACCTGGTCTGAAGGAGAGACGAACATGAGCACCTACGTACGCCCGGCCGTGAGCCTGGTCCTGCTGATGACCCTGGTCACCGGCGCGCTGTACCCGCTGGCGGTGACCGGTATCGCCCAGGTCGCCTTCCCCGATCAGGCCAATGGCAGCCTGGTGCGCGATGAGCAGGGGCAGGTGCGCGGCTCGGCGTTGATCGCCCAGGAGTTCAAGGGCGACGGCTGGTTCCAGTCGCGCCCTTCGGCCGGCGCCTTCGCGACGGTGTCCAGCAGCGCGAGCAACCTGGCACCGAGCAATCCGGCGCTGGCGGAGCGGGTCAAGAGTGATGCCGCCGCCCTGTACCAGCCTGAACTGGGGCCGGTGCCGCAGGCCCTGCTGACCACCTCCGGCAGCGGGCTCGACCCGCAGTTGCCGCCGGAGGCGATTGCCTACCAGCTGCCGCGTGTGGCGGCGGCCCGGCAGATCCCTATCGAGCGCTTGCAAGCGCTGGTGGATGAGGCCACTCTGCGGCCATTGGTCGGCCCGCCCGTGGTCAATGTGCTGGCCTTGAACCAGGCGCTGGAGCGGTTGGCGCCTGTGACTGATCGCTGACATCCAGACCATGTCGCGGCCATCGCGGGGCAAGCCCGCTCCTACAGGTTCACCGGTGTTCACGAGAACGGCGCAGTACCTGTGGGAGCGGGCTTGTCCCGCGATGGCCTGCGAAGCAGGCCCCGGCCCCTTACCAAAGGATCAAGCATGAGTGATTCCGCCCGCGCCGATGCGCTGTTGGCGAGCCTGCCCCGCAACGGTCGCGGCAGGCTTAAAGTATTTCTGGGCGCCGCTCCCGGCGTGGGCAAGACCTTCGCCATGCTCCAGGCCGCCCATGCCCAGCAGCGCCAGGGGGTGAAGGTGCTGGCGGCGGTGGTGGAGACCCATGGTCGTGCTGAAACCGAGGCGCTGCTCGGTGGCTTGGCGCAGCAGCCTCTGCTGCGCAGCGAGTACCGTGGCGTCACCCTCGAAGAAATGGATCTCGACGGCCTGCTCAAGGCTGCACCGCCCCTGGCGCTGGTCGACGAGCTGGCGCATACCAACGCCCCAGGTAGCCGCCACGCCAAGCGCTGGCAGGATGTTCAGGAACTGCTCGCTGCCGGTATCGATGTGTATACCACGGTCAATGTCCAGCACCTGGAAAGCCTCAACGACAAGGTCCGCGACATCACCGGCGTGCAGGTGCGCGAAACCCTGCCCGACTGGGTGCTGCAGGAAGCCTTCGAGCTGGTGCTGATCGACCTGCCGCCCCGTGAACTGCTCGAGCGCTTGCGCGAAGGCAAGGTCTACGTGCCTGAGCAGGCACGGGCGGCGATCGATGCGTTCTTCTCCCAGACCAACCTCACTGCCTTGCGCGAGCTGGCCATGCAGACCGCCGCGGCCCAGGTCGATGCCGACCTTGCCCATGGCTACCGCCAGCGCGGCGAGCAGGCGCCGACCTTGCGAGGGCGCCTGCTGGTCGGGGTCGATGGCGATGAGCAGGCCGAGCGCCTGGTGCGCCATGCCAGCCGCGTCGCCCAGCGTCGGCATCTGCCGTGGAGCCTGGTGCACGTCGACAACGGCAAGCTGCGTGACGAGGGCGCGCGTCAGCGCCTGCAGGCTGCGCAGCAGTTGGCCGAGCGCCTGGGTGGCGAAGTCGTGGTACTCAGGGCCGGGGAGGTGGCGCGCACGCTCATCCAGCATGCGCTGGAACGGCGGGCGAGCCTGGTGCTGGTCGGCCAGTCTCGCGATCGCCTGCGCCGTCGCCTGTTCGGTGCGGGCGTCGCCGCACGCTTGCTGCGCGACAGCCGGGGGTTGGAGATCAACGTGCTCGACCGCGACGCTCAACCCGCAGCGACACGGGCGGTGGTCAAGCGCGCCTGGGTCTGGCGCCACTATTGGCTGGCGCTGCTGGCGACCGTACTGGCGGCGGGGCTGGCCTGGGCCGTGTCCAGCGTGCTGGCATTGCCGAACATCTCGCTGGTGTTCCTCGCGGCGGTGCTGCTGGTCGCGGTGCGCAGCAGCCTGGGGCCTGCGCTGGCCTGTGCGGCGCTGTCGTTCCTGACCTATGACTTCCTGTTCATCCCGCCGAACTTCTCGTTCAGCATCCAGCGTGAAGAGGATGTGCTGACCCTGGTGTTCTTCCTGCTCATGGCCGCCCTGACCGGCAACCTCGCCGCTCGCCAGCGCCGTCAGTTGCAGGCGCTGCGCGAAACCCAGGGCGAGACCCGGCAACTGCTCGACCTGTCGCGCCGCCTGACCGTGGCCACGGATCGCCAGGCGGTGTTCAGTGCCGCTGGCCAGCACCTGGACGATTGGCAGGATATCCAGATCTGCCTGCTCGAACGCGATACCGAGGGTTTGTTGCAGGTCGCCAGCGGCGGGCCGCAGGCTTTTACCGACAACGAGCGCGCCGCTGCCGAATGGGCCTGGCAACATGGCCAGGCGGCAGGGCATGGCAGCGATACCTTGCCCCATGGTCGCTGGTGGTGGTGGCCGCTGGCGGTCGACGAGTCTCCCATGGCCTTGTTGGGTGTGCAGCCCGCCGCGGGCGAGCCCTTGAGCGCTCAGCGTCGACGCCTGCTGACGGCGCTGGCCGAGCCGCTGGCCCAGGCCCTGGCCCGCGCACGCCTGGCCGAGCAGCTCGAAGCTGCGCGCCTGCATGGCGAAACCGAGCAGTTGCGCAGCGCCTTGCTTGCCTCGGTGTCCCATGACCTGCGCACCCCGCTGACCGCCATGCGCGGCAGCATCGACAGCTTGTTGGCGCTGGGCGATGCGATCCCGCCGGATGATCGTCGTGAGCTGCTCGAAGGCACCCGCAACGAAGCCGAGCGCCTGGATCGTTACATCCAGAACCTGCTCGACATGACCCGACTGGGCCATGGCGGCCTGAAGCTTGCGCGTGACTGGGTGTCGCCCGGCGATATCGTCGGCAGTGCCCTCAACCGCCTGCGCGCGGTGCTTGCACCGCTGCGCGTGGTCACCGAGGTGCCCGCCGAGCTGCCACTGCTGTTCGTGCATGCAGCGCTGATCGAGCAGGCGCTGGTCAACGTCCTGGAGAACGCGGCGCGTTTCTCGCCGACCAATGGTCGCCTGGCGCTGCGGGTGGCGGTGCAGGACGAGCGCCTGTGCTTCTCGGTTGCTGACCAGGGCCCGGGCATCCCGGTGGCCGAGCGCGAGAAGATCTTCGACATGTTCTACACCGCTGCCCGTGGCGACCGCGGCGGGCAGGGCACGGGCCTGGGGCTTGCGATCTGCCAGGGCATGATCGGCGCCCATGGCGGCAGCATCCTGGTCGGCGAGGGCATCGATGGCCAGGGCACCTGCATCACTCTATGCTTGCCATTGCCCCCTCAACCCGACAGCGACAGTGAAGCCCCATGAGCCAAGCCGCTACCCTTCTGGTCATCGACGACGAACCGCAGATCCGCAAGTTCCTGCGCATCAGTCTCGTGTCCCAGGGCTACAAGGTGATCGAGGCTGCGACCGGTGGCGAAGGCCTGGCCCAGGCGGCACTGAGCAAGCCTGACCTTGTGGTGCTCGATCTCGGCTTGCCGGACATGGACGGCCAGCAGGTGCTGCGTGACCTGCGCGAGTGGAGCAGCGTGCCGGTGATGGTGCTCTCGGTGCGTGCCAGCGAGGTGCAGAAGGTCGATGCATTGGATGGCGGCGCCAACGACTACGTGACCAAGCCGTTCGGTATCCAGGAGTTCCTTGCCCGGGTGCGCGCGCTGTTGCGGCACAAGCCCCAGGCGGGCTCCGGGCAAGCGGCCAGTGCCAGCTTCGGTGCGCTGGTGGTCGATTTCGCCTATCGCAAGGTCACCCTCGACGGCGTCGAGGTGGCATTGACGCGCAAGGAGTATGCGCTGCTGGCGCAACTGGCCGGACATCCGGGGCGGGTGATCACCCAGCAGCAGTTGCTCAAGGATATCTGGGGCCCGACCCATGTCGACGACACCCACTACCTGCGTATCGTGGTGGGGCATCTGCGGCACAAGCTGGGTGACGATCCGACCGCCCCGCGGTACATCATCACCGAGGCGGGGGTGGGGTATCGGTTGGTGGCGCCGCCATCGGTGTAAATGCTACGGGCGACCCGTCAGGCCGCAGCCCATCGCGGGATATAAGCCCGGTCAATGGTGGCAGACGTCGCGCACCTTACCCTCTAGATTTCGTCAGGCGTGCTGGAAGCCCTGAATAACGATAACGAGGGACCCGACCATGACCACCGCTCCCCAAGCGTCCAACGCCTGGCGCATCTTGTTCCTGCTGTTCCTGGCCAACCTGTTCAACTTCTTCGACCGCACCATCCCCGCGATCATCATCGAACCGATCCGTCTGGAGTGGCACCTGAGCGACTTCCAGATCGGCCTGATCGGCACGGCCTTCACCTTGGTGTACGCCATCGCCGGCTTGCCGCTGGCGCGGATGGCCGATACCGGTTCGCGCGCCAAGCTGATGGGCTGGGGCCTGGCGGCCTGGAGCGGGTTGACGGCAGTCAACGGCATGGTCGGCAGCTTCTGGAGCTTTCTGCTGGTGCGCATGGGCGTGGGCATCGGCGAGGCCAGCTATGCACCCGCCGCCAACTCGCTGATCGGCGACCTGTTCCCGGCCGAGCGGCGCTCGCGTGCGATGGGCATCTTCATGCTCGGCCTGCCGCTGGGCTTGTTGCTGGCGTTCTTCACCATCGGTGCCATGGTCCAGGCGTTCGACAGCTGGCGCGCGCCGTTCTTCATCGCGGCGGTGCCCGGCCTGCTACTGGCGCTGTTCATCTTCATGATCCGCGAACCTGCGCGCGGCGCTGCGGAAACCGTGGCCATCTCCCAGGCGCCGGTTGATCGTCCGCTGCGGCGGGTGCTGAGCGTACCCACGTTCGCCTGGCTGGTACTGGCGGGGTTGACCTTCAACTTCGCCTCGTACGCCTGCAACTCGTTCATGGTGCCGATGCTGCAGCGCTACTTCGCCTTGCCCTTGCACGATGCGGCCGTGGCAACGGGGATGATTGTCGGTCTGAGTGGCCTGGTGGGCCTCACGCTGGGTGGCTGGGTGGCCGACAAGGTGCATCAGCGCTTTGCCAATGGACGCCTGTTGTTCGCCGCGCTGAGCATGTTGGTGGCCACCCTTGCCACCGCCTGGGCACTGTACGCCGGGCGTATCGAGCTGGGGCTGTTCGTCGCGGTGTTCGGTGTCGGCTGGCTGTTCTCATACAACTTCTACACCTGCGTGTACACGGCGATCCAGGATGTGGTGCAACCACGCCTGCGTGCGACTGCCATGGCGTTGTACTTCGCCGGGCTCTACCTGCTCGGCGGTGGCCTGGGCCCGGTGGTGGTCGGCGGGCTATCGGATCATTTTGCCGTGTCGGCCATGGAGACGGCGGGACAGGTGGTGATGAGCGAGGCGTTCAAGGCCCAGGGGCTGCATGACGCGATGTACCTGATCCCGGTGGCGCTGATGTTGACCTTGGTGTTTCTGCTGGCGGCGTCGCGGTGCTTTGTGCGCGACGCGCAGAAGATGCGCGAGGGGATGGTGCTCGAAGGCGAGGCAGTGACTGCCCGCGCCGCCGAAGCCTGAGCTCTAGCCGACTTGAGCCTGCTCACTCCTACCAGGGCTGAGCGGGCTCTTGGGTTTTGAACGAGTTAGTCGCTCTTTGTCATTGCACAAAGGCATTAACTGTTCGTCGCCTCCAGAAACGCTGCCTCCAGCAACTGCCGGGTATATGGATGTTGCGGCGCATGGAAGATCTCCTGCGCATCGCCTTGTTCCACCACGTGCCCGTGCTTGATCACCATCAACTGGTGACTCAACGCCTTCACCACCGCGAGGTCATGGCTGATGAACAGGTACGTCAGGTTGTACTTCAACTGCAGGTTGCGCAGCAGTTCCACGACCTGCCGCTGTACGGTCCGGTCCAGCGCCGAGGTTGGCTCGTCCAGCAGGATCAAGGCCGGCTTCAACACCAGCGCCCGGGCGATCGCGATCCGCTGGCGCTGCCCGCCAGAGAACTCGTGTGGATACCGGTGCCGTGTACGCGGATCCAGCCCCACTTCCTCCAGCGCCGCAATGATTGCGGCTTCCTGCTCGGCGGGGGTGCCGATCTTGTGAATCCGTAACCCTTCGCCAACGATATCGGCCACGCACATGCGCGGGCTCAGGCTGCCGAACGGGTCCTGGAACACCACCTGCATCTCGCGCCGCAGCGGCCGCACTTCCTGCTGGTTCAGCCCTTCCAGCGACTGTCCGTGGAAGCGAATCCCACCCTGGCTTGCGATCAAGCGCAAGATCGCCAGCCCCAGCGTTGATTTACCGGATCCGCTCTCGCCGACGATCCCCAGGGTTTGCCCCTGCGGAAGGCTGAAATTGATCCCATCGACGGCTTTCACATGATCGACAGTGCGACGCAGCAGGCCCTTCTTGATCGGGAACCACACCTTCAGGTCGTTGACCTCCAGCAGCGGTTTGCCGACCGCGTTCGCCGCCGGGCCGCCGCTGGGCTCGGCATTGATCAGCATCTGCGTATAGGGGTGCTGCGGGGCCTTGAACAGCGTCTCGCAGTCGGCCTGCTCGACGATCTTGCCGCACTGCATCACGCACACGCGGTGGGCGATACGCCGCACCAGGTTGAGGTCGTGGCTGATCAGCAGCAGCGCCATGCCCAGGCGTGCCTGCAGGGATTTGAGCAAATCGAGGATCTTGAGCTGCACGGTGACGTCGAGCGCGGTGGTGGGCTCGTCGGCGATCAGCAGTTCGGGTTCGTTGGCCAGGGCCATGGCGATCATCACGCGCTGGCGCTGGCCGCCGGAGAGCTCGTGGGGCAGGGCCTTGAGGCGCTTCTTCGGGTCGGGAATGCCGACCAGTTCGAGCAGCTCCAGGGTGCGGGCGGTGGCCTGCTTGCCGGTGAGGCCTTTGTGCAGCAGGAGGATCTCGTTGATCTGCTTCTCGATGCAATGCAGCGGGTTCAGCGAGGTCATCGGTTCCTGGAAGATCATCGCGATGCGGTTGCCGCGGATGCGCTGCATGGGCTTTTCGCCCAGGTGCAGGAGATCCTTGCCGCCATAGTGGATGGTGCCGCCGGGGTGGCGGGCGAGCGGGTAGGGCAGCAGGCGCAGGATCGAGTGAGCGGTGACCGATTTGCCCGAGCCGCTCTCGCCGACCAGGGCCAGGGTCTCGCCCTTGCGGATGTCGAAACTGATGCCATCAACCACACGATTGACCTGTTCGCCGGTGACGAACTCCACCGCCAGGTCGCGCACTTCGATCAGGGTGTCTTGGCTCATGTCATTTCCTTGGGTCGAAGGCATCGCGGGCGGACTCGCCGATGAACACCAGCAGGCTCAGCATCACTGCAAGCACGGCGAAGGCGCTGATACCCAGCCATGGGGCCTGCAGGTTGGACTTGCCCTGGGCGACCAGTTCGCCCAGCGACGGAGAGCCGGCAGGCAGACCGAAGCCCAGGAAATCGAGGGCGGTGAGGGTGCCGATGGCGCCGGTGAGGATGAATGGCATGAAGGTCATGGTCGAGATCATGGCATTGGGCAGGATGTGCCGGAACATGATCGGGCCGTTGCGCATGCCCAGTGCGCGTGCGGCGCGCACGTACTCGAGGTTGCGCCCGCGCAGGAATTCGGCGCGCACCACGTCCACCAGGCTCATCCACGAGAACAGCAGCATGATGCCGAGCAACCACCAGAAGTTTGGCTGTACGAAGCTTGCGAGGATGATCAACAGGTAGAGCACCGGCAGGCCCGACCAGATTTCCAGGAAACGCTGGCCAGCCAGGTCCACCCAGCCGCCATAGAAGCCCTGCAGGGCCCCGGCGATGACGCCGACGATGGAGCTGGCGATGGTCAGCGTCAGGGCGAACAGCACCGAGATGCGGAATCCGTAGATCACCCGGGCGAGCACGTCGCGACCCTGATCGTCGGTACCGAGCAGGTTGTCGGTCGAGGGCGGCGCGGGGGCAGGGACCTTCAGGTCGTAGTTGATGCTCTGGTAGCTGAACGGGATTGGCGCCCACAGCACGAAGCTGTCCTTCTTTTCCAGCAGTTCGCGGATATAGGGGCTCTTGTAGTTGGCTTCCAGCGGGAATTCGCCGCCGAAGGTGGTTTCCGGGTAGCGTTTGAACGCCGGGAAATACCACTCGCCGTCGTAGCGCACGGCGATGGGCTTGTCGTTGGCGATCAACTCGGCACCCAGGCTCAGGCCGAACAGGATCAGGAACAGCCACAGCGACCACCAGCCGCGACGGTTGGCCTTGAAGCGCTCGAAGCGCCGGCGGTTCAGGGGAGAGAGGGCCATGTCAGTGCTCCCGGCTGGCGAAGTCGATGCGCGGATCGACCAGGGTGTAGGTGAGGTCGCCGATCAGTTTCACCACCAGCCCCAGCAGGGTGAAGATGAACAGGGTGCCGAACACCACCGGGTAGTCGCGGTTGATGGCCGCTTCGAAACTCATCAGGCCCAGGCCGTCGAGGGAGAAAATGACCTCGATCAGCAGGGAACCGGTGAAGAAGATGCCGATGAACGCCGAGGGGAAGCCGGCAATCACCAGCAGCATGGCGTTGCGGAATACATGGCCGTAGAGCACGCGGTTACGGCTCAGGCCCTTGGCCTTGGCGGTGATCACGTACTGCTTGTTGATCTCGTCGAGGAAGCTGTTCTTGGTCAGCAGGGTCATGGTGGCGAAGTTTCCGATCACCAGCGCGGTGATCGGCAGCACCAGGTGCCAGAAGTAGTCCATCACCTTACCGGCGGTGGACAGTTCGTCGAAGTTGTTCGAGGTCAGGCCCCGGAGCGGGAACCAGTCGAAATAGCTGCCACCGGCGAACAGCACGATCAGCAGGATGGCGAAGAGGAACGCGGGGATGGCGTAGCCGACGATGATCGCCGAGCTGGTCCAGACGTCGAAGTGGCTGCCGTGGCGCACTGCCTTGGCAATCCCCAGCGGGATCGACACCAGGTACATGATCAATGTGCTCCACAGCCCCAGCGAAATCGACACGGGCATCTTCTCGGCGATCAGGTCGATGACCTTGGCATCGCGGAAGAAGCTGTCGCCGAAGTCGAGCTGGGCGTAGTTCTTGACCATGATCCACAACCGCTCGGGGGCTGATTTGTCGAAACCGTACATACGTTCGATTTCAGCGACCAGCGCCGGGTCCAGGCCTTGGGCCCCTCGGTAGTTGGAGCCGGCCACCGACACTTCGGCGCCGCCACCGGCGATGCGGCTGGTGGCGCCATCGAAACCCTCGAGCTTGGCGATCATCTGCTCGACTGGGCCGCCGGGGGCGGCCTGGACGATGATGAAGTTGATGATGAGGATGCCGAACAGGGTCGGGATGATCAGCAGCAGGCGGCGCAGAATGTAGGCAAGCATGTCAGTTTGCCTCGTCCACGAGTGGCACGCGTGCTTCGCTGATGGCTGGGGTCACGTCGGGCTTGATCCACCAGGTGTCGATGCCGATATCGTATTTGGGTGACACCTTCGGATGGCCAAGATGGTTCCAGTAGGCGACGCGCCAGGTCTTGATGTGCCAGTTGGGGATGACGTAGTAACCCCACAGCAGCACACGGTCCAGCGCACGCGTGTGGGCGACCAGGCTCTGGCGCGAGTCGGCGTTGATCAGGTCTTCGACCAGTTGGTCGATGGCCGGGTCACGCAGGCCGATGGTGTTGCGGCTGCCCGAGCGGTCGGCGGCGGCGCTGGTCCAGTATTCGCGTTGTTCGTTGCCCGGCGAGTTGGATTGCGGGAAGCCGCCGACGATCATGTCGAAGTCGCGCGAGCGCAGGCGCGTGATGTATTGCGAGACATCGACGCGGCGGATGGTCAGGTCGATACCCAGGTCGGCCAGGTTGCGCTTGAACGGCAGCAGGATGCGCTCGAACTCGGTCTGTGCCAGGAGAAACTCGATCGACACCGGCTTGCCCTGGGCATCGACCATCTTGTCGTTCTCGATCTTCCAGCCGGCGTCCATCAGCAACTGGTAGGCCTTGCGTTGCTGCTCGCGAATCATGCCACTGCCGTCGGTGACGGGGTTGTGGAACACCTCGGTGAAGACCTGCTCGGGAATCTTGCCGCGCAGCGGTTCGAGGATCTTCAGCTCGTCGGCGGAGGGCAGG
This sequence comes from Pseudomonas sp. RW3S2, assembly GCF_014268955.1. Lineage (NCBI taxonomy): Bacteria > Pseudomonadati > Pseudomonadota > Gammaproteobacteria > Pseudomonadales > Pseudomonadaceae > Pseudomonas > Pseudomonas sp. RW3S2. The sequence continues at coordinate 314,703 of NZ_JABWRM010000004.1, forward strand.
CCCGTAGCGGCCATCTCGGAGTTTTCGAAGTAGCTGCCGGTGCGGGTATAGGCGCCGTTGAACAGCTGCTTGTTGGTCCATTCGTAATCGAGCAGCAGGCTCAGGGCCTGGCGCACGCGGATGTCCTGGAACACGGGTTTGCGCAGGTTGAAGATGAAGCCCTGCATGCCGACCGGGTTGCCGTTGGGCAACTCTTCCTTGATCAGGCGCCCGTCGCGCACCGCCGGGACGTTGTAGGCGGTGGCCCAGTTCTTCGCGCTGACTTCCAGGGCATAGTCGAACTGCCCGGCCTTGAGTGCTTCGAGGGCGACGGCGGTGTCGCGGTAGGAGTCGAAGGTCATGGCGTCGAAGTTGAACATGCCGCGGTTGATCGGCAGGTCCTTGGCCCAGTAGTCCTTGACCCGCTCGTAACGGATCGAGCGTCCGGCCTTGACCTCGGCGACCTTGTACGGGCCACTGCCCAAGGGGATCTCGAGGTTGCCGCGGGTGAAGTCGCGGGTCTCGTACCAATGCTTGGGCAGCACCGGCAATTGGCCCAGGATCAGCGGCAGCTCACGGTTGTTGCTGTGCTTGAACTTGAACAAGACACGCAGCGGGTCCTCGACGATCACCTCCGAGACATCACCGTAGTACTGGCGGTACAACGGCGCACCTTGCTGGGTGAGGGCGTTGAAGCTGAACACGACATCTTCGGCGCGCATGGGATGGCCGTCATGGAAGCGTGCTTCAGGTCGCAAGTAGAAGCGTACCCAGCTGTTGTCGGGGGCCTTTTCGATCTTGCCGGCGACCAGCCCGTACTCGGTGAAGGGCTCGTCCTGGCTCTGGCGCATCAGGGTGTCGTAGATGATGCTGATGTTGTCGGCCGATACACCCTTGTTGATGAAGGGGTTGAGGCTGTCGAAGCCGCCGAAGCTGGACTGGCGGAAGGTCCCGCCCTTGGGGGCATCTGGATTGACGTAGTCGAAATGCTTGAAGTCGGCGGGATACTTGGGCGGTTCGTCGTAGAGCGTCAGGGCATGTTGCGGGGCGGCCAGAGCGGGCAGGCTCAGGCAGGCGAGCAACAGGCTGCAGGCCAGGCGCAGGCGAGGCGTCGGCATCATTTGGCTTTCTCCGAAGTCTTGAGCCACCAGCTGTTCAGGCCCAGGGTGTAGGGCGGCGTGGTGACGAAGGCGAACCGGTTGCGGTAGGCCAGGCGATGGTTGTCCAGGTACCAGTTGGGAATCATGTAGTAGTGCCACGACAGCACCCGGTCAAGCGCGCGCGCAGCGGCGACCTGGTCATCGCGGGTGCGGGCGGCCATGAGCGTGTCGAGCAGGTGATCGACCACAGGGTCCTTGATGCCCGCGTAGTTCTTGCTGCCCTTGACGGTGGCCTGGCTTGAGTGGAAGTACTGCCACTGCTCGAGTCCGGGGCTGAGGGTCTGGTTTAGGGTCATCAGGATCATGTCGAAGTCGAATTGGTCCAGCCGTTGTTTGTACTGGGCTCGGTCTACCGTGCGCAAGCGCGCGTCGATGCCGATGCTGGACAGATTTTCGACATAAGGTTGCAGGATGCGTTCCAGATTCGGGTTTACCAGCAGCAACTCCAGGCGCAACTGGCGGCCTTTTGCATCGACCAGGCGCTGCCCGTCGAGCTTCCAGCCGGCTTCGCCGAGCAGGCCCAGGGCTGTGCGCAAGGTCTGGCGGTCGATGCCGCGCCCGTCGGTCTGGCTGACCTGGTAGGGCTCGGTGAAGAGCTTGGCGGGCAACTGTTCGCGAAACGGTGAGAGCAGCAGCCATTCCTTGCCGGTGGGCAGCCCGCTGGCGGTGAATTCACTGTTGGGGTAGTAGCTGGTCGAGCGACGGTAGGCGCTGCTGAACAGGGCGCGGTTGGTCCACTCGAAATCGAGCATCAGCCCCAGGGCCTGGCGCACCTTCGGGTCGGCGAAGGCCTCGCGTCGGGTGTTCATGAACAGACCCTGGGTCTGTGTCGGGATCCGGTGCGGGATTTGCGCCTTGATCACATCGCCACGGCGGATTGCCGGGAAGTTGTAGCCATTGGCCCAGTTCTTGGCCTGGTGTTCGATGTAGATATCGAACTCGCCAGCCTTGAAGGCCTCGAAGGCCACGGTAGCGTCACGGTAGAACTCGAACTCCACGCGGTTGAAGTTGTACTTGCCGCGGTTGACCGGCAAATCCTTGCCCCAGTAGTTCTTCACCCGGCTGAACACCAGGCGCCGACCGGGCTGCACTTCGGTGATGCGATACGGGCCGCTGCCCAGCGGAGGCTCGAAGGTGGTGGCCTTGAAGTCACGGTCTTGCCAGTAGTGCTTGGGCAGCACTGGCATTTCGCCCAGGCGCAGGATCAGCAGCGGGTTGCCGGCGCGCTTGAAGACGAAGCGGATACGCAGAGGCCCCAGAATGTCGACGCGCTGCACTTCCTGCAGGTTGGTGCGGTACAGCGGGTGACCCTCCTTGAGCAGGGTGCGGTAGGAGAAGGCCACGTCGGCCGAGGTGATGGGGTGTCCGTCATGGAAACGCGCCTCGGGACGCAGGTTGAACACCACCCAACTGCGGTCTTCGCTGTATTCCACCGAGCGGGCGATCAGGCCGTAGCTGGAGGTCGGTTCGTCGCCTGAAGGATCGTACTGGCCGGTGCCGACCATCAGGGTCTCGTTCAGCTCGTTGACGCCGTACTGCTGGAAGTTCGGCGTCGAAACAGGGCTGGTGCCCTTGAAAGTGTAGGGGTTGAGCGTGTCGAAGGTGCCGAATGCCATGGCCCGCAAGGTTCCGCCCTTGGGCGCCTGCGGATTGACCCAGTCGAAATGGGTGAACGTGGCCGGGTACTTGAGCGTGCCGAACTGCGCATAACCGTGGCTTTCGGTCACGGTGGCGGCTGCGGGGAAGCTCAAGGCCAGGCTCAGTGACAGGAGGAGGGGTCTTATCAAGTCTGGGATCCGGTCAAGGCGGCGTTGGGCTTGGTCCGGCGTACAGTAACAGCTTGTCTGGAATGGAAAAAGGGTGCGGCGGGGGCGGTTGTGGGAGCGGGCTCGCCCGCGAAAAGTACACCGCAATGCATGGCGCCTGCTCTGCCGGTGTTCGCGGCGGTTCGCCGCCCTCCCAAGCCCGCGCCTACACAGTCAGCGCGTCAGGTAGACGGTGAGGGTCTGGCCGGGCTTGAGTGCCTGGCCGCTGCGCGGGTTCCAGCGCTTGAGGTGTTTCATCTCGACGTTGAAACGTTTGGCAACCAGATAGTACGAGTCGCCCTTGCGCACCTTGTACTGGGTAGAGCGCTGCTTGGCTGCCGCGACACGGTTGGCCGCGGCGCTCGGGGCATTGCCACCGCGCAGGGCCAGGACCTGACCGACTTTCAGGCTGCTGCCCGAGAGACGGTTCCAGCGCTGGATGTCTTTGACCGACACACGGTTGGCCTTGGCGATGGCGCCCAGGTTGTCGCCGCGCTTGACCCGGTAACTGCTGGTCGCGGCCGGTGCCTTGGCTTCGGCGAGGGCAGCCTGGAACACGGCCTTGTTCGGTTGCAGGCTGACCAGTTGCTCGGGCTTGAGATTGGACAGGCTGCTGGTCAGCAGTTGCGCCTTGGCGGTGGGGACGAGCAGTTGCTGCGGGCCATCGACCGTCATGCGTTTCTTGAACGCGGGGTTGAGCTGGATGAGTTCGTCTTCGTCGATGTTGGCGAAGGCGGCGACGCGGGTCAGGTCGAGGCGATCGTTGATGGCGACGGCTTCGAAGTAGGGCTCGTTGGCGATGGGGCTGAGGTTGACGCCATAGGCCTGTGGCGTCAGGACCACCTGCGACAGCGCCAGCAGCTTGGGCACATAGTCGCGGGTTTCCTGGGGCAGCGGCAGGTTCCAGTAGTCGGTCGGCAGGCCGAGGCGCTCGTTGCGCTCGATCGCCCGGCTGACGGTCCCTTCACCGGCGTTGTAGGCGGCCAGGGCAAGCAGCCAGTCGCCATTGAACATGTCGTGCAGGCGGGTCAGATAGTCCAGCGCGGCGTTGGTGGAGGCGGTGATGTCGCGACGGCCGTCGTAGAAGTTGGTCTGGCGCAGGTTGAAGTGGCGCCCGGTGGACGGAATGAATTGCCACATGCCCGCCGCGTGGGCGCGGGAGTAGGCCATCGGGTTGTAGGCGCTTTCAATGGCCGGCAGCAGGGCCAGCTCAAGCGGCATGTCGCGTTCTTCGAGGCGCTCGACGATGTAGTGCAGGTAGAGGCTGCCACGCTCGCCGGCGTTCTCGAGGAAGCTCGGGTTGCTGGCGAACCACAGGCGCTGTTGCTCGATGCGCGGATTGACGTCGATGCCATCTTGCAGGGCAAAGCCCTGGCGCATGCGTTCCCAGACATCCTCGGGGGCTTTCTGCTCGGCCGGCTTGATCATCAGCGGCGCCGGTTTGTGCTTGATCCGGGCCTGGTAGTTGTGCGCGCGAACGCTGTCGGATTCGTCGACCTGACGGGTGCTCTGGCAGCCCACGAGGGTGGCAGCCAAAGCGAGTGCGCTGACCTGGGCCAGGCGCGTCAGGGCGGCGGAATGAGCGGTGCGGCGGCTACGGGAAGACATCGGCGGACACGGTTTTCCGGGCAAAAAATTTCGGCGATTCTAGAAACCGCATCCGGTTGGGTCAACCTTGGATGTCCTCCTGCGATATATCGTGAGGTTATCAGAAGCCGTCTTTCCAAGACCTCAAGGCAGCAAAAACAGCGGGTTGGGATTCGTTTGAATGTCCCTTCCATTCGTCTGCTTTTTGTTTAACAGATGTTTCAGTTGTGCGAAGAAACGGATTGGTCAGCCGCTCCAGGCCGATGGTCGAGGGCAGGGTGATGCGATTGTCGGCACGCAGGCGGGTAACCTCGTTGAAACGCTGGAGAACATCCTGGTTCTCCGGCTCTACGGCCTTGGCAAAACGCAGGTTGCTCAGGGTGTATTCGTGGGCGCAGTACACCTCGGTCGCCTCCGGCAGCTCGGCCAGGCGCTGCAGGGCAGGTTGCATCTGTTCGGGTGTGCCTTCGAACATTCGCCCGCAGCCGGCGGCGAACAGGGTGTCGCCGCTGAACAGCAGCGGGGTCGGATTCTGCGCGCTGTAATAGGCGATGTGGCCGAGGGTGTGGCCAGGTACGGCGAGCACCTCGAAGGTCAAGCCCAGTGCCGTCACGCTGTCGCCGTCGTCCAGCGCCACGTCACGGGCCGGAATGCGTTCGTTGGCCGGCCCGTAGACTTTGGCGCCGGTCGCCTGCTTGAGCTTCTCGACGCCGCCGACATGGTCGTTATGGTGGTGAGTGATGAGGATATCGGTGAGCGTCCAGCCGGCATGGGCCTCGAGCCATTGCAGCACCGGGCCGGCGTCGCCGGGGTCGACCACCGCGCACTGGCGTTTGGCAGTATCCTGTAACAACCAGATGTAGTTGTCGGAGAAAGCGGGAAGGGCATCGATCTGTATCATGGCGCGGATCCGAATCATCTGGCGTGGGACATGAAGGCATCTTAGCCGCGATGGCGTGGCCGGAGAAACCTTCGAGGGAGAATGCAATGACCGACCAAGCCTTTGCCCAGGCCGACCCCGAGTGGTTGGAGCTGATCAGCCTGGCCCGCGACTGGTTCGCCGGGCCCATCGGGCAACTGATGCTCAAGGAAGAAGAGAAACTGCTCGAAGAGGAGCTGGGCCGCTTCTTCGGTGGTTTTCTCGTGCACTATGGGCCGAGCGCCGAGACGCCGCCCAGTGCCCCGCAGGTGCAACGCACGGTACGCCTCGGCGCGCCATTGCCCGGAGTGGAGATCGTCTGCGAGGAACAGGCCTGGCCGCTGTCCGAGCATGCGGCCGATGTGGTGGTGCTGCAGCATGGCCTGGATTTCAGCCTCTCGCCCCACGGTCTGTTGCGCCAGGCTGCCAGCGCGGTACGCCCGGGTGGGCACCTGTTGATCGTTGGCATCAATCCTTGGAGCGCCTGGGGCGCGCGGCACTTTTTCGGCCGTGGAGCGCTGCGCAAGGCGCGCTGCATCTCGCCGTCGCGGGTTGGCGACTGGCTCAACCTGCTGGGGTTCGCGCTGGAGAAACGCCGCTTCGGGTGCTATCGTCCGCCGCTTTCCTCCCCTGTCTGGCAACAGCGCCTGGCGGGGTGGGAGCGGATGGCCGGGGGATGGCAGACCGCAGGCGGGGGTGTTTACCTGCTGGTGGCGCGCAAGATGGTAGTAGGCCTGCGACCTCTGCCCATGGAGCGTCGCGAGCCGATGGGCAAGCTGTTGCCCCTGCCGCTGGCCAAGGTCAATCGTCGTCACAGCGAGCCCTGACCGCGCCGTCCGCGATCGATAACCTGCAAGCGAACGAAGGCGGTACATGAGCGATAGCGTCGAGATCTACACCGATGGTGCCTGCAAGGGCAATCCTGGCCTGGGTGGCTGGGGCGCCCTGATCGTCTATAAGGGCGTCGAGAAGGAACTGTGGGGCGGCGAGCGCGACACCACCAACAATCGCATGGAGCTCATGGCCGCGATCTGCGCGCTGATGGCGCTCAAGCGCGAATGCGACGTGGTGTTGACCACCGACTCGCAGTACGTGATGAAAGGCATCACCGAATGGATGGGCAACTGGAAGAAACGTGGCTGGAAGACCGCCGCGAAGGAACCGGTGAAGAATGCCGACCTGTGGAAGTTGCTCGATGAACAGGTCAACCGGCACAAGGTGACCTGGAAGTGGGTGCGCGGGCATATCGGGCATCCGGGTAACGAGCGGGCCGATCAGCTGGCCAACCGCGGGGTCGATGAGTTGCGCGCGCAGGGGTGATGCAGCCTCACCTTGAACGCATCCCGCGCGCTGGAAAGTCTGAAACCCGTTTGATGTATACTCGTCCCCTTTCCCAGAAGTCGCTTGGAGCCCCCGCGTGGAGCAGCAGAACACCCGACTGATCGTCCTCGATACCGAAACCACCGGTATGCCGGTCAGCGAAGGCCACCGGATCATCGAGATCGGTTGCGTCGAGGTCATCGGCCGGCGCCTGACCGGGCGCAACTTCCACGTCTACCTGCAGCCGGACCGCGAGAGCGACGAGGGCGCCATTGGCGTTCACGGCATCACCGACGCCTTCCTGCTCGACAAGCCGCGCTTCGCCGATGTCGCCGAAGAATTCTTCGAGTACATCCAGGGCGCGCAACTGGTCATCCACAACGCGGCGTTCGACGTTGGCTTCATCAACAACGAATTTGCCTTGATGGGCCGGCAAGACCGCGCCGACATCTCCCAGCACTGCACCATCCTCGACACCCTGATGATGGCGCGCTCGCGCCATCCGGGCCAGCGCAACAGCCTCGATGCGCTGTGCAAACGCTACGGCATCGACAACTCAGGCCGCGACCTGCACGGCGCGCTGCTCGACTCGGAACTGCTGGCCGACGTCTACCTGGCGATGACCGGTGGCCAGACCAGCCTGTCGCTGGCCGGCCAGGGCGCTGAAGACAACGAAGGGCAGGGCGGCAATGGTAGCGAGATCCGCCGTATCGTCGGGCGTCAGCCGGGGCGGGTGATCATGGCCAGCGAAGAGGAGCTCGAGGCACATTCCGAGCGTCTGGCAGCAATCGCCAAGTCGGCGGGGGCGCCGGCCATGTGGCAGGCACTGAGCGAAACGCCAGCAGGCTGACACTGCCCATACAGTTGCCCTGAGGCTCGACTACCCTGAAATGGACACGCGTCCTTCGGAGGTAGCAGCCTGATGTACAAGGACCTCAAGTTCCCCATCCTCATCGTCCACCGTGCGATCAAGGCCGACAGTGTCGCCGGTGAGCGCATACGGGGTATCGCCGAGGAGCTCAAGCAGGATGGCTTCGCCATCCTCGCCGCCGCCGACCATGCCGAAGCGCGTCTGGTCGCCGCCACCCACCACGGCCTGGCCTGCATGCTGATCGCCGCCGAAGGCGTCGGTGACAATATCCATCTGCTGCAGAACATGGCCGAGCTGATCCACCTGGCGCGGCTGCGTGCACCGGATCTGCCGATCTTTGCCCTGGGCGAGCAGGTTACCCTGGAAAATGCACCTGCCGAGGCGATGAGCGAGCTGAACCAGTTGCGTGGCATCCTCTACCTGTTCGAAGACACTGTGCCGTTCCTGGCCCGACAGGTGGCGCGGGCTGCGCACAATTACCTCGACGGCCTGCTGCCCCCTTTCTTCAAGGCGCTGGTGCAGCACACTGCGCAATCGAACTATTCCTGGCACACGCCCGGCCACGGTGGTGGCGTGGCGTATCGCAAAAGCCCGGTGGGCCAGGCCTTTCACCAGTTCTTCGGCGAAAACACCCTGCGTTCGGATCTCTCGGTCTCGGTGCCGGAGCTGGGGTCGTTGCTCGATCACACCGGGCCGCTGGCCGAAGCCGAGGCCAGGGCTGCGCGCAATTTTGGTGCCGATCATACGTTCTTCGTCATCAATGGCACCTCGACCGCCAACAAGATCGTCTGGCACGCCATGGTCGCGCGTGACGACCTGGTGCTGGTGGACCGCAACTGCCACAAATCGGTGGTGCATGCGATCATCATGACCGATGCCATCCCGTTGTACCTGTGCCCGGAGCGCAACGAACTGGGCATCATCGGGCCGATCCCGCTCAGCGAGTTCAGCCGCGAGTCGATCGCGGCCAAGATTCAGGCCAACCCCCTGACCCGTGGTCGTGCGCCGCGCATCCGCCTGGCGGTGGTGACCAATTCCACCTATGACGGTCTGTGCTACCACGCCGGCCAGATCAAGCAGGCCCTGGGTGCGAGTGTCGAAATACTGCATTTCGACGAGGCCTGGTTCGCCTACGCTGCTTTCCACGATTTCTTCAGCGGGCGCTATGCCATGGGCACCGCCCGCGAGGCCGACAGCCCGCTGCTGTTCAGCACGCACTCTACCCACAAGCTACTGGCTGCCTTCAGCCAGGCGTCGATGATCCACGTGCAGGACGGCGCTCTTCGCCAGCTTGACCGCGATCGCTTCAACGAGGCGTTCATGATGCATATATCGACCTCGCCCCAGTACAGCATCCTGGCATCGCTGGATGTTGCCTCGACCATGATGGAAGGCCCGGCCGGGCGATCACTGTTGCAGGAGATGTTCGACGAGGCCCTGAGCTTCCGTCGCGCGCTGGCCAACCTGCGCGCGCACATTGCGACCGATGATTGGTGGTTCAGCATCTGGCAGCCGCCGGCGGCCGAAGGTATCCAGCGCCTGGACGCGCAGGACTGGTTGCTGGAGCCCGGCGCCCAGTGGCACGGCTTTGGCGACGTGGCACAGGACTATGTGCTGCTCGATCCGCTCAAGGTGACCCTGGTGATGCCAGGGCTGACCGCCGAGGGTGTGCTCGGCGAGCATGGGATTCCAGCGGCGGTGGTGAGCAAGTTCCTCTGGGAACGTGGGTTGGTGGTAGAGAAGACCGGGCTGTACAGTTTCCTGGTGCTGTTCTCCATGGGGATCACCAAGGGCAAGTGGAGCACGCTGCTGACCGAATTGCTCGAATTCAAGCGCCACTATGACGTCAATACGGCCCTGCAGCTGTGCCTGCCCAGCGTCGTGGCCGTCGCACCGTTACGATATCAGCGGCTGGGCCTGCGCGACCTGTGCGAGCAATTGCACGACTGCTACCGTGCCAATGCCACGGCCAAGCAGCTCAAGCGCCTGTTCACCCGCTTGCCGGAAGTGGCCATGAGCCCGGGGCAGGCGTACGACCGGATGGTCAAGGGGGAGGTCGAAGCGGTGCCGATCGAGCAATTGCTCGGGCGCATCTCGGCGGTGATGCTGGTGCCTTATCCGCCAGGTATTCCGCTGATCATGCCGGGCGAACGCTTCACCGAGGCGACCCGTTCGATCCTCGACTACCTGGCCTTCGCCCGAGCCTTCGACAGGGGCTTTCCCGGCTTCGTTGCCGATGTCCATGGCCTGCAGCATGAAGGCGAGGGGCCCTACACGGTGGATTGCCTCACGGAATGCGGATGATCTCGACGCCGCTCTGGGCCAGTTCGAAGCGGTCTTCACCCAGGTAATTGACCCGGTCGCCGATGGCCAGGCGATAGGTGGTGATCGGCGCGCCAAGGGTGCTGCCGTCCGCCTGCAAGGTCGACTCCTGGAATTCATGCACCGGGTAGATGCGGCCTTCGGCGTCGCGGGCGTGGAATTGGCCGACCAGTACTGCTGCCATGTAGGTTGAAACCTCTGAAATATGGAGAAATATCTGCAGACATAGACCAGCGAAGGGGGCGGGAAGTTTTCTTGTTACGGAAAAAAACCTCGAGGGTGAAGAAGGGTCATCTATAACTACACAGTTCCCCTTTCCCAGCAGAGGATGCAAATCGCCATGAGCCAGGTCTATTCGGTAGCGGTCGTTGTCGGCAGCTTGCGCAAGGACTCCTACAACCGCAAGGTGGCCCGCGCCCTTTCGGAGCTGGCGCCGTCCAGCCTTAGGTTGAAAATCATCGAGATCGGTGATCTGCCGTTGTACAACGAGGATGTCGAGGCCGCGGGCGTGCCGGCACCCTGGCAGCGTTTTCGCGACGAGATCCGCCGCAGCGATGCAGTGCTGTTCGTCACCCCGGAGTACAACCGCTCGGTGCCGGGGGCGTTGAAGAACGCCATCGATGTTGGCTCGCGACCTTACGGGCAGAGTGCCTGGGGCGGCAAGCCGACGGCGGTGGCCAGTGTGTCGCCGGGGGCGATCGGTGGCTTTGGTGCCAACCATGCGCTGCGCCAATCGCTGGTCTTTCTCGACATGCCCTGCATGCAGATGCCCGAAGCCTACATCGGAAGCGCGGCGACACTGTTCGACGAGGCGGGCAAGCTCAGCGACAAGACTCGGCCGTTCCTGCAGGCATTCATTGACCGGTTTGCCGCGTGGGTGAAGCTGAATCGGGCGGTCTGATAGCGCTCGTTATCCTTTTCGCGGGCACGTCGCAGTGGCTGTTAGCCGCTGCGACGTGCCCGCGAATGCGTCATTGCCCATCCATCACACGCCTTGCGGCATTTCCCCCTTGGCCAGCCGCCGATTGATATCGGCAACCACCTCCGGCAGCTCGTTGATGGTGTCGATCAGGTAGTGCGGTCGCGAACCCTCGAACAGCGTATGAATGCGCTTGCGCTCCTGCTCCAGTTGCTCGGCACTCAGCGCCTGGTATTGCTCCCAAGTCAGCCCCAGCGCATTGCCCGAGCACACCAGCGCCACTGTCCACATCCCGGCACGACGGCCTTCCAGAATGCCCGGTACGGTGTCGTCCACCTTCACGCACGCGGCGACATCGTCGATGCCCAGGGCAATGACGTTGGCCAGGGCCTGGGCCGGCCATGGGCGACCGTTGGGCGTTTCGTCGGTGGCCACCACGTGATCGGCGACATAGCCATTGCGTGCTGCCAGCTCTACCACCTTGTCCATCACCACTTTCGGGTAGCCCGAACACGAGCCGATCTTCAGGCCCTCGTTGCGCAGCCCGGTGAGAGTGTCCAGTGCACCGGGAATCAGCGCCGAGTGCACGGCGATCTTCTCGATCTGCAGGGGCATGAAACGTTCGTAGATGGCCGTGACGTCATCATCGGTCGGGGTACGGCCAAATGCCTTGCGGTAACGCTCGGCGATTTCCGGCACATCGCACAGGGTGCGGATATGGTCCCATTTGCCCATGCCCATCGGGCCGCGGGCCTCATCGATGGATACCTCGACATCGAATTCGGCAAAGGCTTCGACGAAGATCTGGGTCGGGGCGAAGGAGCCGAAGTCGACGACGGTGCCGGCCCAATCGAGGATGGCGGCTTGCAGCTGGGTGGGGTTGCTGTAGTTCATGTGCGCGATTTCCTTCAATGAGGTGGGCAAAGGGGTCAGATATCCAGCACTTCCATTTCCCGCAGCACCTGTGCCACGGCATCGACGGCGGCCTGCATGCCCGCCGCACCGACCACACCGATGCAGCCGACGCGGAAGGTCTCGACCTGGGTCAGCTTGCCGGGATAGAGAATGAAACCCTTGGCCTTGACCCGCTCGTAGAAGTCCTTGAACTGGTAACGGGCGTCCGTGGGGGCGTGGAAGGTGACGATGATCGGTGCCTGGATGTCGGTGGGCAGGAAGCTGCGCAGGCCGATCCTGGCCATGCCGTCGAGCAGGGTCCGGCAGTTGTTGGCGTAGCGTTGATGGCGCGCTGGCAGGCCGCCTTCTTCAGCGTACTGTTGCAATGCTTCGTGCAGTGCCGCGACCACGTGGGTCGGCGGGGTGAAGCGCCACTGGCCGGTCTTGGCCATGTAGGTGTGCTGGTCGTGAAGGTCCATGGCCAGCGAGTGGGCGTTGCCTTCGGCAGCGGCCAGGGCATTTTTTTCGGCGAAGACGAAGCCCATCCCGGGCACACCCTCCAGGCATTTGCCGGAGGCGGCGATCAGTGCTTCGAACGGCACTTCACGGGCATCGATGGGTAGCGCGCCGAAGGAACTCATGGCATCGATGATCAGGCGTTTGCCGTGGTGCTTGACGACCTGGGCGATTTGGTCGAGCGGATTGAGAATGCCGGTGCTGGTTTCACAGTGAATCAGTGCCACGTGGGTCACGGCCGGGTCGGCGGCGAGCAGGCGATCGACGTCGGCGGCGGTGGTCGGTTGGTCTTCGGCGGTTTCGAAGGTGCTGTAGTTGCGGCCCAGCACCTTGCAGATCTTCGCCAGGCGCTGGCCATACGCACCGTTGATCAGTACCAGGACCTTGCCATCACGCGGCACGAGGGTGCCGATGGCCGCTTCCACGGCAAAGGTGCCGCTGCCTTGCAGGGGCACACAGTGGTGGCTGGCGCTGGCGTCCAGAATCGCCAGCAATTGCTCGCAGACGCTGGCGGTCAGTTGGTTGAAGTCACGGTCCCAGGAGCCCCAGTCCACCAGCATGGCCTGGCGGGTGCGGATCGAAGTGGTCAGTGGGCCGGGGGTCAGCAGAATCGGGGCGCTGGTCATTGCGGGGCTTCCTCGCAGGCAGTGGGCTGAAACGACGGGGCTAGGTTGCAATTCGCTCAGTCATCAATCAAATTGTTTGTTGTTATGCCAGCCATAAGTCAGGCCGATAAATGAACCTGTTCCAACTCCGTGCCTTCGATGCCGTTGCCCGCGAGGGCAGCTTCACCCGTGCTGCGGCGCGCCTGTTCATCAGCCAGCCGGCGGTGACCGGGCACGTCAAGGCGCTCGAGGAGCATTACCAGATCACCCTGCTGCGCCGCACCGCACGGCGTGTCGAGCTGACCGAGGAGGGTACGCGTCTGGCGGCCATTACCCGGGCCATGTTCGGCCTGGCCGAAGAGGCCCAGGCGATGCTCGAAGCGAATCGTCAGTTGCTGACCGGGCGTCTGGAGGTCGCAGCAGACGGGCCGCACCGGGTCATGCCGATGCTGGCGCTATTGCGCGACCGCTACCCTGGCATCACCGTCAACCTGCGCCTGGGCAATGCCCAGGAAACCCTGGCGGCGTTGCTGTCCGAGCATGCCGATGTGGCGGTGCTGACCGAGGTGGAGCCGCGCAAGGGCCTGTATCTGCAGAGCCTGGGCGAGTCGCGTCTGTGCGCCTTGCTGCCGGTCGGTCATCCCTGGGCCGCCGAGCCGGGGGAGCTGGCGCTGAGTGCCCTGGACAAGCAGATCATGGTGCTGCGTGAGCCTTCGTCGATCACGCGGCAAACCTTCGACCAGGCGTGTGCCCAGGCCGGGGTGCAGCCGCGCGTGCTGCTGGAGCTGGACAGCCGAGAGGCTGTGACCGAGGCTGTGGCGGCCGAACTGGGCATCGGTATCGTTTCGTCGGTGGAAGTGGCGCACGATCCACGGGTGGTGGCGCGGCCCATGCTTGGCGAGGGACTGCTCAACCGGCACATGATCGGCTGTCTGGAGCGTCGCCGTGAGTTGCGCCTGATTCAGGCATTTCTAGGATTGGCCGTAGCGATTTGAGGACGAGCATTTGCGGTAGCTTTTCCTGCTGAACCTTGAGTGGCGTCTTGTCGATGGTATGGCCTTTACCCAAGGAGTCATGCCCATGCCTGCTGCTGAACAGAGCGTCGATATGCTCGACGAATTCATCGCGGAAAACCTTCCTGATTGGCTAAGCAAGGCGTCTGTGGAGGAGATCACTGCGCTGCGCGCAGCCTACGCAGAGCACCGGGCCAGCGAAGAGTTGCTGGTCCAGTCCTTTGCCGATGTGCAGCCACCCCATACATTCGCCAAGACGTTGCTGCAGGATGCAATCAGGGAGAGTACCGGAAAGACGCTAGATCTGGACCATGCGCTGTGGCGGGAGCGCTGGCAGAACTACAGCCTTCTGGGCGGTGAGGAACTGATCGTTCACCACAGCTTCGAACCGGCGCTTGATCACCTGATGCAGAATTTCGTCGAGAATCAATCCTTCGATGGCCACAGCGGACTGATCCACGCCGCGCCGGGTCAGCCCCTTGACACGGCGCCATTGTTGATCGACAGCAAGATCCTGTCAGGTATTTGCCGCAGCGTAGACGTTGGCAAACACTACCAGGCACTCCTCGACAAGGTCGTGGATGGTGCGCTCAGCCTGGAACTGCGCGAAGAAAAGCGCCAACGGTTGGCGCTTGCAGTGGCGCTTGCCGTCGTCAAGAAACAGTTGAGCGCCGCAGACGTGGCCATGCTGCGCCAGGTGCTGGCTGGTGTGTCACCTTCCCATCCCGACAGCGCTTCAGTAAGTGTGAAACGCTTGCGGATACTGGGTTGCAGCTTGGCCACGGGCGTGACGTTCGAGTTGCTAGGCACCCCGCCGGGCAGTTTGCCTGCCGATGCTACGCGCACCGTTGGCATCATTCTGTACTTGGCCCATCGGCCCCTGCAGCGGTTCGCCTCGTGGGGCGACCTCAATACCTACTGCCAACAATTGCTGGCAGACCCACAGGGCCTGACACAGATACTGTACAGCCTTCAGATGAAGGATCGTGCCTCCTTCCTGACCTTGTTGCGCAAACGTCTGAAAGATCCCAAGCCCGACCTCGAAGTGACAGGCCATGCCCTGAGCAATGGGTTGTTCAACGACCTGACCTCATTGCATATCGCACAGTTACGGGCCGATTCGGCGTACCTGCTGGTATCGAACGCTACTGCAGATGAAAACAACAAGCGGTCGCGCTTGGATACCTTGGAGTCGGTGGGTAGCAGCTTGCTGCAAATGGCCAGCTTCTTCGTGCCTGGACTCAACGAATTGCTGCTGGCGCAGATGGTGGTCGAAACCCTGACGGAGACCTATGAGGGCGTCACGGATTGGCATCGGGGGCATCAGCACGAAGCGCTCGAGCACTTGCTCGGGGTCGCCGAGACGGTGGCGGTCAACGCCGTCCTCGTCGCTGGCGGTAAGGCAGTGGCACAGGGTTTCAAGCGCAGCGCCTTCGTTGAAGCGATGGTGCCTGTTCAAACCAGCGCCGGTGGGCGTCTTTGGGTACAGGATCTGGAGCCCTATCGCAGTACAGACAAACCGGCGAACACCAAGTGCGGTCACGACGGTCTGTATCGCCATGGTGACCGTGCGTGGTGGCGGTATCAGAACCACGATTATGAAGTGCGCAACGATCCTCAGCGCGCGCAGTGGCATATGGTGCACCGTGCCGGCAACCGCAGGTTCAACCCTGGCCTGCAGTGGAATGGCGAGTGTGGCTGGCGGCTTGCCTGGCAAAAGCCGCAGCAATGGCAGGGCGCGCGGGTGCTGCTGGAGCACCTGTGGCCTCAAGCCTCGGAGTTGGATGCACAACAGTGTTCACAGGTCCTGACCATCGCCGACATCGACGAGGACGGCTTGTACGAGCGTGTCGCGCAGCAGCAGCGGCTCCCGGTGGCGCTACGCGATACCCTCGAGCGCTATGTGCTGGATAAACGTATAGACACCTTCTTCGCGGCCCTGCACAAGAATCAGCCGGCAGGTGACGAAGCGCTGATGCAGGCGTGTATCGATCAGCTGCCTGCCGAGGACCGAGTGGCTGCACGTCGTCGGCAGTCCATTCTGGACCGGGAGCACGAGTTGCGTGCCTGGGTGATGGACAAGCTTTCTGGCGATTATCTGCAGCGCGACGCCTTGATGGTGATCGTGACCAAGGATTTCCCGCGGTTGCCCGATGTCTATGCCCACGACATCGTGCAGCAGGCAAGCGTCGACCAGCGGCAACACATGGCGTTGAAGCTCGCCTTGCCGCTGGCATTGTCCGAGCAGGCGCGACAAGCGCTGGTAACGTCGCGTGTTTGCCGAATGCTGCAGGGCCTGTATCTGAAGAATGCCTATTCCGACCACTTGCCGGATCTGGTGTTCGCGTTATTGCGACGTGTCACGACATGGCCGTCGCGGACCAATTTCGAAGTGCGCCGCGACTCGCTGAGCGGGCATGTGCTCAGTCGCATGCACACCCTCGACCCTGCCTACCCGCCTAAGGTTCTGGTCCACCACCTTGGCCAGATGCAGGTGTACGAGGGTGGCCGTCGTCTGTTCACCGACGGGCAGCCGGCGCCTGGCGGCCTGCTGGAGACCTTGCTGCACTTCCTTCCCAAAACCGAATGCGAGCGCTTGGGCTGGACCGGCAGCGAGGCCATCGCCAAGATGCGCGCCGATCTGCAGGCCCGCCTGCCAGAAGGCCGCGGCCACCTGCTGGCGATGATGGGTATCAGCACCACGAAGCCCCGTTTCACAGCGCCGCGGCGCGTGTCAGGGGGGCGCTTCGGTTATCTGCTCAGTGGCCGGGGCGATGCCAGCCGTCTTGTCGAGCGCACGCTACAGGACCGTTTGCGCAGCTTGTACCCAGGCTTCGATGCCCAACAGCTCATGGCTCACTTGAGCTCGCTGGAGCGTCAGCCCGGTTCGACGTTCAGTGCTTTGCTGCGTGAGGAGGAAAGCTTTCGCCAGCTCGACCAGACACTGAATATCTGGTCCGAGGCAGCGAGCAGTGCGGTGCAAAGGCCAATTCGTCGCGTCGTTGCCGATGAACTGCGTCGTTGTTGGCGCAGGCAGGGTGTGGTGGCTCGCAACCGTGCAGATGGCCAGCCAGGTATGGCGCTGGTGCTGACCGGCCTCGGCGTGCGGGAGCTCCCTGCGCTGGCGACACAGACGGGTTTTCTCCATATAACCGAAATGACGCTGGTGAACATGCAGTTGCAGACGGTGCCTGCCGAGTTCCTCCGACCGTTTGGCGAGCTATTGACCTTGAACCTGGACAACAACAACCTGACGACCTTGCCGAGCGGGCTTGCGCATCTGGGACAACTGCGTGAACTGACCATGGCCGGCAACCGCTTGCAACTCAATGCGGATGACTACACGACGCTGGCCGGCCTGCAGCAGTTGCGCGTCCTGGACCTTGGCAACAACCCGTTGTCGACGTTCTCTCTCGGCCTGGCAGGCCTGCCGCGCCTGCGTCAGCTTGGCTTGCGCGACACCTCGTTGACTGAGATCCCCGAATCGCTGGGCCTGGGGGTCTCGTTAGACTATGTCGATCTACGCGACAACTTGATCGATACCTTGCCACAAGGGCTGGGCGACTCTCGTATTTCGTTGCGTCGTGGGCTTGCCTTGCATGGCAATCCATTGCCGCTGGACTACCAGCAGCGTTGGTTGGGAATCCAGACCCCCTCTGAAAGCGATGCGAGCCTGGAGGGCGAGCCTGGCTCGATGCAGGTCTGGCAGGATGGACTCTTGGGGCCTGAGCGTGTGTCTCGGGCCATACAGTGGGACAGATTGAGCGACGAGCCGGGCAGCGGCGATTTTTTCCAGTTGCTGCACGATTTGGCGCGTACCAGTGATTTTCGCGTGGCGCGCTCGAATCTGCAGGAGAGGGTCTGGTCGGTGTTCGATGCGCTGGAGCAGAACACAGCGCTACGAAGGGAGTTGTTCGAATTGGCAAGCCTGCCGCGCTCCTGCGTCGACAGCGTCATTTCCTCGTTCGGGGCCTTGGAAGTGCTTGCACTGTCCTCCACGGCCGTGAGTGATATGACCAACGTTGGCGAGGCGCAATTGTTGAGTCTGGCTCGCCGCCTGTTTCGTCTGGACCGCGTCGAGGCCTATGCCCGCGAAGATATGCAGCGCCGCCGCAACGATGGGCGCGATGTTGATGAGGTGGAGGTCAGCCTTGCCTACCGGGTTGGCCTGGCGAGTGCGTTGGATCTGCCGGGACAGCCGAGCAGTATGCAGTTCGAAACGGTCGCTGGAGTGTCAGAGAGCGATCTGGCTGCTGCACGTGCGGCGGTCCAGGAGTCCGAGGCAGGCGAGGCGCTGATCACCTACATCAGTGAACGGGACTTCTGGTCCCGCTATCTGCGCCAGCAACATAGCGATAGCTTCGACGCGCTCGAGACGCCGTTCTGGGAGCGCATGGAAGCGCTGGATGCCCAGCGAAGTACCATGGACGACCAGACGTACCTGACGAATGTCAGCAAGCTTGCGAGCGAGCGTGAGCAGGTCGTGATCGGCGAGGCCAAGCGCCTGACCCGCGAGGCTCTGGCCCGGCTGGCAAACTGAGTGGCGCGCGGGACTGGCGTTTTTCGCCTGGCGGCCTAAGATGGCCGCTGGGCGAGCCCGGGACAACTGATGACCGAGAAAGACACCATCTCCATGCAACTGGTGCGCGAAGCACTCTTGCAGACCTGCCCGCAGGGCAGGGGTGATCCTGTGTTGCTGGCGCGTGCTGGCATCGACCCGCAGCAACTCGACCAGCCTCATGCTCGGGTCGGTGCCGACGCCTATGCGCGCCTGTGGCGCCTGCTGGCGCGGCGCTGCAACGATGAGTTCTTCGCCATGGACCCGCGTGGCCTGCGCAGCGGCAGCCTGGCCTTCCTCTGTCGGGCAAGCATGGCGCAGCCCACGCTCGGCGCCGGGCTGGAGACTGCCTTGGGGTTTCTCTCGTTGATGCTCGAAGACCTGCAGCCGGGGTTGGTGCGCCAGCAGAGCCTGGCCGAGATCGCGATCAACGAACCGCGCGATGAGCCCCGGCGTGCCTTCACCTATTTCACGTTCTGGATGATCGTCCATGGCGTCGCCTGCTGGCTGGCGGGCCGCCGCATCCCCATCCTCGCCATCGACCTGCGCTGTGCCGAGCCGCCGTTCTGCGACGACTATCGGGTGATGTTTTCCGAGAACCTGCAGTTCGAGCGCCCGCGCACGCGCATGATCATTGCCGCCGATTGCCTTGACCTGCCCCTCAGGCGCACGCCCGAGGAATTGCAGAAGTTTCTCGCCGAGGCTCCGGGCAACATCCTGGTCAAATACCGTGACCCTGAAAGCCTCGCCCGGCGCGTGCGTCGCATCCTGGGCCAGCTCGACCCCGGCCAGTGGCCCGACGCCGAACGCATGGCCCGCGACTTGTGCCTGTCGTTATCGACCTTACGCCGTCGTTTGGCAGAGGAAGGGCAGACTTATCAGGGGCTCAAGGATAGCGTACGCCGACAGCTGGCGATCGACTGGCTGAGCGAGGGCTTGCTGGCGATGAGCGATATTGCCGAACGCCTGGGGTTTGCCGACGCCAGTTCGTTCTATCGCGCGTTTCGTAAATGGTTTGGCTGCAATCCTGGCGGGTATCGAGCCTTCGTATTGGAGGGCACGCAGGTACAAGGCAAGGATTCCGGCTGAATACCGGGTGTCGCCTGCACCAAGGTGGAGGTTCCCAACATGAGGACACCTTCGATGACCACCCCTCTGGCGGCACCCAAAGCAGACCCTGTCGATGAGTTCATCGGCGAAAACCTGCCCGAATGGCTAAGCAAGGCGCCGCCGGCGCGGATCACGGCTCTGCGAGAGGGTTTCGCCGCCCATCGTCGAACCGAGCAAGGCCTGGCAACAGCCTTGCAGCGCCTGGTGCCTCTGCAAGCGTTTGCCCTGCCATTGCTGCAGCAGGCACTGGAGCGCGATTTGGGCCTGAAGATCGACCTGCTGTCGGTGTTGTGGCGTGAGCGTTGGACCAAGTTTTCGTTGCCGGTAAACCAGGCGTTCGATACCTACCAGTCTCATCACCCGGCCCTCTACCACTTGTTGCAGAATTTTCCCGACGATGCCGAGTTTGGCGAGGGCAGTGGGTTCGTCGCCAAGCAGTCCGACGACCGCAATGTCCCGCTGTTGTTCGCTGACGCCAAGGGAGTGGCTCAGGCTTGCAACCGCTTGGACATCGGCAAACGCTATCAGGCCCACCTGACGGAGGTGTTCGACCCGTCCACCCTTGCGCTGTTGGTCGAAGACAAGCGCCAGCGCTTCGACCTCGCCATCGAAATTGCCGCGTTGAAAAAATCATTGGTGCGAGCCGACCTGGATCTACTGCGCTTGGTCAGTGCCGGCAAGCCCGTTTTTCACGTCAGCTACGACATCGTCAAGGTGCGGCAATTGGCATTGCTCGGCTACCCGCTGGAGGGAGCCTTGACCGTCGAATTGGGCAACGTCTGGCCGCCACGGGTGGTGCCGGCGAGCTTGCGCGTCGAGGCTGTGTTGCTGTACCTGCCAGACCAGCCGCTATGCCGATTCGACTCTTGGCGTGCATTGCAGGATGCACTGGTGACGCGCCTGCAGAGCCCCACGACCCAGGCGAAGCTCATCGAACGCATGGCCCTCAAGGATCGGGCGAGTTGTCAGCAACGCCTGAGTGTCCGTCTGAAAGATGCCAAACCCGACCTGGAGCCCAAGGGCGAGCTACTGACAGGCAATGTCTTCGTCGCCCTGGCCGACGCGCAGGTGAACAGGCTGCGCAGCGATGCGCGCTATCTTGCGGTTCCGACCCAGCACGTCAATGACGATCGCAAATGGGCCAAGCTCCGAGCCCTGGAGCGCGTGGGTGAAACCTTTGTGCAGTTGGCGGGGTTGTTGGTTCCGGCGCTCAATGCGGTGTTGATCGGCGCACTGGTGGTGCAAGTGCTCGAGGAGGTGTTCGAAGGTGTCGATGACTGGACACGCGGTCACCAGCATGAGGCACTGGAGCACCTGTTCGGGGTGGTCGAAAGCGTGGCGGTCAATGCCGCGCTGGCGGGTGCGGGGCATTACGTCGCGCGGACCTTCAGCCGCAGCGCTTTCGTCGATGAGCTGGTGCCGGTGTCTACCCAGGCGGGCACCCACCGCCTGTGGCATGAAGATCTGTCTCCTTTTCGAGTGCAGACGTTACCCGCCGGGGCGGTGCTGGGCGAGAACGGTCTGTACAGCGATGGGGTGAATCACTGGTGGCAGCAGGAGGGATACTTCCATTCAGTGCATCAGCCCGACACGCTCGGTGAGTGGCAACTGCGCCGTATCGATGGTCATGCGGGTTTTGCACCTTCGCTGTTCGGTAATGGCAAAGGCGCCTGGCACCTCGCTTGGCAACGACCAAGAGAGTGGCAGGGGGCGCGCACCCTGCTGACGCACTTGTGGCCTTGGGCAGTGGAGCTCGATGACCTGAAGACCGCGCAGGTTCTGCGGATCTGCGGTATCGACGAGGCCGCTTTGCGAGGGTTCGCCGTGGAGCGGCGCCCTCTGCCCGCTGTGCTTCGCGATACGTTGCTGCGCTTCACGGCCAGTGCACGCATCGATACGTTCTTCAATGCGCTCGAGCAAGATGTCGCACACGGCGCGGACGCGTCGTTGTTCGACTACTGCCTGGAGCAATTGGCGGATCCGGCGCTGGACGTCGAGAAACATGCTGGACAGATGATCGACGATGCGCCGCGGCTGCGTCAGGCGCTGATGACGCACCTGTCTACGCCAGCGTTGCCGGACGGTGCAGACCTGAGCCTGATCCGACGTGACTTTCCCGGATTGCCCGAGGCCTATGCGCTCGATCTGCTGTCTCAGGAAAATGCCGCGCTCGTCGAGCAGATGAACAGCCGCAAGCGCATTCCGCTGGCTCTCGCCGAGCAGGCGCGTGAAGCCTTGCAGTCGGCACGTATTGCCCGGGCGATCGAGGCACTGGTGCTCGGCAACAGCTACAGCGATGATTTGCCTGAGCTGGTGTTTGGCCTGCTGCGTCGCCATGCAGGGTGGCCTATGCAGATCAACTTCGAGGTGCGTGAGGGCAGCGCCTTCGGCCGCTTGACCAGTCGCCTGTTTCCCTCCGCTGCGACGGGTGAACTGGGGACGCTGGTCTGGAAAGAGGGGGCGCTGCGTGTCTACCAGGATGGCATCGACGCGGACGGGGCACCTGAGCCGCCCAGCGATCTGTTTGCCAGCCTCCTGGCTTTCCTGCCCGGCGAGCACCTCGAGCGCCTGGGGTGGTCTGGCGAGACCGGGACCACAGTCATGCGCACCGATCTGCTCGGCTGGTTGCCTGCCTCGCATGACGAGGTGGCGACCCTGTTGGGAATGACGGCTATTCGTCCCAGGTTTCGTCCTGGCAGACGTATGCCGGATGGTCGTTTTGGTTATCCGCTCAGTGGTCGCGGCAGCGCTGGCTCGCCGGCGGCGCGAACCTTGCGCACCCGTATACGGGCACTGTATCCGGGCTTCAGCGACCAGCAGGTTGAAACCTATGCCGAGCTGCTCGAGGGCCAGGGTTCCGCATTCGCAACCCTGCTTGGCGAGGAGCTGGAGTTTCGACGCTTGGACCGAGCCTTGCGAACCTGGATTCAAGTTCCGGGGCTGGCCCCGGCGAGGGCGGCACGACAGGTGGTAGCCGATGAGCTGCTGCGGATCTGGCGTACAGAAGGCCCGGTCGTACACCACGGGGGCGATGCAGGCATGCGTTTGAGTCTGGTTGGAGTACCGGTCGGTGAGCTGCCGACCTTACCCGTGAATACCAATTTCCGGCATGTCCAGGAGTTGGACCTGGTCAACCTGCGACTCTCTTCATTGCCTGCAGGGTTTCTCAGGTATTTTGGCCGACTGCGCAGCCTCAACCTCGCTAACAATTCACTCTCCAGTCTGCCGGGGGAGTTGGAGCGTTTGAGCAGCTTGCGCATTCTCAACCTGTCACGCAACAACTTGCGGTTGGGGGCGTCGGCGTACGGGGCGCTGGGGGGGCTGCGGCATCTGCGCGTCCTGGACCTCAGCCGTAATCCGCTAGGGTCGTTCGCCCTGTCGCTGCGCTCCTTGCAGCGGCTTCACGAGCTTGATCTGCGTGCGACCCAGCTGACGGTGTTCCCGGCGGGGCTGGAGCAGGCCGAATTGCTGGAGAGTGCCGATTTGCGTGACAACGAAATCAGCGCACTCCCCGATGGCGTGCTGCAAGCGCCCACTGTGCTGCGCCAGGCTTTGCGGCTTGAAGGCAACCCCTTGCCCGACGATTACTCCCAACTTCTATTGGGAGCACAGAGCCAGGCCGGGGCGTCGGCTCTGGATGCTCGCACGCTCTGGCTTGAACACTTCGAGGATACCGAGCGTGAGCGTCGCGCGGCACAGTGGGACCGGCTGCTCGAGGAGGACGGCAGTGAGGAACTGTTCGCGTTGCTCGGGCGTTTGGTGCAGAGCAGCGACTTCCGCTTGGCCCGAACCAACCTCGAACAGCGTGTCTGGACGCTGCTGGACGCGATACAGGGCGATACGCAACTGCGTGAAGACATCTTCAACCTTGCAGCAAACCCTACCACTTGCGTCGACAGCGTGGCTTCCTGCTTCAGCGCCCTGCAGGTCCGGGCGTTCGTTGCCAGCGGTTTGCGCGATGTGCCCGCAGCGCAAGCGCAAAGTACCCGACTGATGCTGGGGCGCAGGCTGTTTCGTCTCGACAGGGTCGAGCAGTACGCCCGTGCCGACATGATGCAGCGAGTCGCGGATGGGGCCGGGGTCGACGAGGTCGAGGTGAGTCTGGCCTATCGGGTGGGGTTGGCCCGCGACCTGGACCTTCCCGGTCAGGCTCGGAGCCTGCAGTTCGAGACGATTGCCGGCGTGACCCGCGCGAATCTCGATGCCGCGGCGGCACGGGTACGTGAAGCCGAGGCCAGTGACGAGCTGGCCCAATTCATCAGCGAACGCGACTTCTGGCTCGATTACTTGCGAACAACCGAGCCTGCACAGTTCGCGGCCATCGAAGAACCCTCGGACGATCAGATGTCGGCACTCGACGACCGCAGGGACGGGCTGACCGACCTGGAGTACCTGGCCGAGGCCAAATCGTTGAAGCAGTCGCGTGAAGCCGAGTTGCAGGCATTGGCGTTGCGCTTGACCCGCGATGCTTTGGGCGCGGGTCGCTAGATCGCTCGGTTGCAGGCCATGGTTGGAGTTCATTCCTCCTGCCGTGGCTCGAGGGGGCCGGCGATAGTGCATGGCGAAGTTTGCGAAAGGAGCCTATCCCATGACATCTGTTTCTCCCCCGACCGTCGGCAAACCCAGCGTTGCCGAGGCAGTCGATGACTTTATCCGCACCGGGTTGCCCGACTGGCTCAAGCGCGCCTCGCCGGCCCAGATCAACCGCCTGCGGGACCGCTTCAAGAGCAGCCGGGCCAGCCAGGACAAGGTACGTGCGGCAACGCTCGACCTGATCCCGCTGCACACCTTCGCACTCGAGCAGTTCACGGCCTTGCTCGGCGGCCGGTTGCCGAAGGGCAGTACGCTCGATCAGTTGCAATGGCTGGATGTCAGGCGCGAGTTTGGCCTGGTTCCGGGCGTGCATTGGCCGTTCTATCGACCGGATTACAAGCGCCAGCCAGGGTTGTTGCGACTGATGCAGAACTTCCACGCCGATGACGCCGTACTCGAGGGCAGCGGGCTTGTGCATCCGGGGGCCGATGCTGTGCTGTCAGGCCCGGCAAGCGATCTGGCACGCGACTGTCGCAAGAAAAACGTCGGCAGCCTTTACCAGGCGCAGTTGGAAAAGGTTTTCAGTGCGTCGAACTGCGCGCTGCTGGCCGAGGACAAGCGCTCGAGCTTGAGCCTTGTGATCGAGATTGCAGCGCTCAAGGGGGAGATATCGGCGCTTGAGCAGGTCGCCCTGCAGGATATCGCCCAAGGTCGACCCGAGCAGCACGAGACGCTGCTGCGAGGCTATCCCGGCATGCTGACGGTGTTGGGATACCGTATCGTCGATGGCTTGACTATCGCTCTGCGCGACGCTGCCGGTGTGAGCAAGGGCATCATCCTGTACCTGCCCAGCGACCCACAGCATGCCCTGCGTCGCTACGACTCGTGGGAAGACTTGTGTGCCGCCCTGATCACTGCGCTTGGGGACAAGACCTACCTGGTGTTCTTCAGTGGCCTGATTGCGCTCGAGCAGCGCCCGGCGTTCCTGCAGACACTGGGCAAACGCTTGGCCGATGCCAGCCCGGACTTGCAGATCGAAGGCAGTACAGCGCAGGGCGAGCTGTTCGCGGAACTGGTGGCACAGCAGGTCCGACGGGTGAAGTCCGACGCGCGTTACCTGTTGGTGCCGACTGCTGATGCTGATCATGCTGCGACCCAGTCACGCCTGCAGGCGTGGCAGTCGGTCGGGCTTGGCCTGGCCAATCTGGCGGGGCTGTTCATTCCAGCGATCGGGGCGATGCTGTTTGGCCAGTTGGTGGTGCAGACCCTTTCGCAGGTGTTCGAAGGGGTGTTGGACTGGACCCGTGGTCATCAACACGAAGCCCTTGAGCATCTGTTCGGGGTGGCCGAGACCGTTGCTGTCACGGCTGCGGTGGCGGGAGGCGCAGCGGTGGTTGCGCGCGGGTTCACCCGCGCCAGTCATGTCGATGGCCTGGAACCTGTCGCTGTGCCGGGCGTCGGCATGCGTCTGTGGTCAAACTCGCTGGCCCCTTATGTTGCCGAGCCGCAACAGCCGCGCCTGCAGGATGATGGGCTGTATAGCAGTGCCGACACGCGCTGGCTGCGGGTTGGCAAACGTTTCTTCGCAGTGCACCAACCCTCGGCTGAAGGTGGCTGGCGCGTGCGTCATCCGCTGCGTGTGGCTGCCTATGGGCCGGCACTGGAAACCCTTGGCGAGCGTGGCTGGCGGCTGCACCTGGAGCGACCGCTGGAGTGGTCGGACGAGGCACGGATGCTGCAGAGCCTGTGGCCCCAGGAGCCGCTGTTGACCCGCACCGAGGCCATGGCCGTTCTCGACATGGCGGACATGAGCGTCGAAGAACTGCGTGGCTTGCTGGTGGACAACCGTGAGCTTCCGGCCAATCTGCGTGAAACGTTGCGACGCTTCGACGCGGACCGGCAGGTCTCGGCATTCTTCACGGCGCTGGCCGCGGATCAGGCACCCGCGGACGATGCGCGCATCGAGGCGTGGTGCCTGGCGTTGCCAGGTTCGCGCAAGGCGGACAAGGCCACGCTGCGCACGACCTTGCTGGCGCAGGCATCCGCGCTGCGCCACGATCTGTTCCGGTATCTGGTGGCCGAGAACCTGCCTGCAGACCCGCTGTGTACGCTGTTGCAGCGCGACTTTCCCGGGTTGCCTGCCCGCTATGCCCAGCAGGCAACTGCCAGGGTGTCGAGCCATCTGCGCAAGATCGCCCTGGCTGAATCACGTGTGCCGTTGGATGTGGCGAACGACGCCCGCGGCCTGTTGCAGCTGGCCCGCCTGAACCGCGCTTGCGAATCGCTGTACCTGGACAATGTATACAGCGACGAGGGCGCCGAGCTGATCCTGGCGCTGGCGGCACGGCTACCCGGGTGGCCACAGGCGTTACGCCTGGTGCTGCGCGAAGGAGCCCTTGATGGGCGGGTGGTCAAGGCTATCGGACCGGTTGCCGACGCTGCCTCCCAGGTCACATTGGTGCACAAGGACTGCCAGTTCCAACGCTATGACCATGACGTACGGAAGCAGGGTGAACCTGCGATGTCCCTGGGACAGGCGCTGATCGACGCGCTGTCGGTCGAGGTGCGGACCGAACTGGGACTGGCAGGTGCAAATGCAGATTTGCTGTTGCGCACGGCGTTGCGTGCACAACTGCCGGGCACACGCAGTGAGCGTGTGCAACTGCTGGGCTGGACCCTGGGGAAACCGTGGTTCAACCCCGCACGGCGCATGGCCGATGGGCGTGTCGGGTATCCGCTCAGTGGGCGTGGGCAGCCCGGCTCGTCCTGGCAGGCGCTGCTGGATCGTCTACGAGCGATCTACCCGGATCTCTTGCCCGCCCAACTCGAGGCGCGGCTGAGCCAGATGCAGCAGGCGTCCGGGTCTGTGTACCGGCGACTGGCCGAGCTTGAGCATGATTACGAACGGCTGGAGAGTGCACTCACGGGGTGGCTCAGCGCCGGGCTTGGCGGCAGCAGCCACGCCGCTCGCGCCCAGGCTGCCGAGCGCATGCGCCAGGCCTGGCGCCTTCAGGAAGGGCAGCAGACCCTGGTGCTCAGTGGCGCACAATTGCAGACCTTGCCCGCTTTCGCCCAATCCACTACGTTCGACAACGTTACCACGCTGGTGATCAGCGACACCTCGCTCAACCATATACCGTCCGATTTCCTGCGTTGCTTCAGTGCCCTGCGCGAGCTGGACCTGGGGGGCAATCATCTGCTGGCGGTGCCGCGAGGTATCGCCTGTCTGGTTGAGCTGCGTCGCCTGCGCCTGGCAAGCAACGCCATTCGTCTCGATGAGGCGGGTATCCAGGCGTTGACCGGCCTGCCACATTTGAGCCAGTTGGACCTGAGCAACAATCCGCTGGGGGCGTTGGTCCTGCGCTTCAATCACTTGCCGCAACTGCGCGAGGTCAGTGTGCGCCATTGTCGATTGGGCGCCTGGCCGGACGGTCTGGAGCAGTGCGGGTTTCTCGAGCGCGCCGACCTGCGCGACAACCAGATTCGTGTTGTGCCAGCGGCCGTCCTGCAGATGCCGAATGTTTTTCGCCGCGGCTTCATGGTCGACGGCAATCCTTTGTCGAACAGTGAGCTGCAAGGGCTCTATGGCCTGGACACGATCCAGGAGCACCTGCACCTTCCCGAGCGAATGGCCCGGCAGAATGTCGACACCGTGCGCGCCGCGTGGTTGGACAGGGTCGATGCGGAGTTGCACAACGCGCGGCTGTTCCAGTGGAACACGCTGCAGGCGATGCCCGACAGTGACGGGTTCTTCCAGTTGCTGGGTTGGCTGACGCTCACCCAGGACTACGCCCAGGTGCCCGAGGTGCTGTCGACGCGGGTGTGGTCGGTGCTCGATGCCATCAGCGCCGACGCTGACCTGCGCAACCGGCTGTACGCGCTGGCCGATGAGAACCTGACCTGCCTGAATGCGGTCAGTGACCGTTTCAGTGACTTGCAGCGCTATGTAGCGATTGCCCGTGCCGATGCCAACACCTTGCATGAGCGGGGCATTGAGCTGATCACGCTCGGTCAGGGGCTGTTTCGCCTGGACCGGCTGGACCTGTTCGCCCGTGCCGACATCCGTCGCCGGGTCGAGGCCCGTGACAGTGTCGACCAGCTTGCGGTGCGCCTGTACTACCGCGTGAGCCTGCGGGAACGCCTGAGCCTGCCTTTCACTTCGCGGTTCATGGCCTATGCCTCGGCGGCCGAGGTGACAGATAGCCAGCTTCAGGATGCGTTGGTGGCGGTGAGGGCCGCGGAGTCGATCGAAGCCTTGGGTGAAAGCCTGAGCCAGCGTGCGTTCTGGCGACGCTATATGCTCGAGCGCCATGCTGCGGTCTTCGACGGCGTCGAAACGGCCCATCAGGCGCGGTTGGTGGCGCTGCAGGCCAGGGCTGACCAGCTTTCGGCCGAGGACCTTGCCCTGGAGATCGAGGCGCTGGGGGGGCAGCGGGACGTCGAGGAACTCGAGATGATCCGTGAGATGACCCGGCAAATGCTGAAGGGCAGGGAGCGAGGGCTTGGCTGA
This sequence comes from Pseudomonas sp. RW3S2, assembly GCF_014268955.1. NCBI lineage: Bacteria > Pseudomonadati > Pseudomonadota > Gammaproteobacteria > Pseudomonadales > Pseudomonadaceae > Pseudomonas > Pseudomonas sp. RW3S2. The sequence goes on from NZ_JABWRM010000004.1 coordinate 343,324, forward strand.
ATGCTCTGGGCGCTGACGCCACAGTGACCAAACCGATCATGCCTGATGAGCGCTTTTGCCATTGTCCGCAAGCTCAGGCAGCGCGACTATCGTCGGACCAAGGGTTCAACTCCAACAACAAGAAACCAGGAGTCCGACGATGCGTGATTACGCCGAGGCCGCGCGAGCATTCGAATATGCCCGGGTTGCCGCAGCCGCCTTGCAGGGCAACCTGCAGGCACTCAATGCCTGTGTCGAGTGCTGTGACCGGCATGTAGGAGGCAACCTGCCTGCGCTGATCTGTGAAGACCAGGAGGGTAACGGCGCACGCTACAGTTTCGAGCAACTGCAGGCCATGGCGGCACGCATGGGCAATGTCCTGAAGGATCAGGGCGTGGGGCCCGGGGACCGGGTCGCCGGCCTGATGCCACGTACCGTCGAACTGCTGGTGACGATTCTGGCGACCTGGCGCCTGGGGGCGGTGTACCAGCCGTTGTTCACCGCGTTCGGCCCCAAGGCCATCGAGCACCGCCTGGAGCAGTCCCATGCCCGGGTGGTGGTCACTGATCGCAACAACCGCCCCAAGCTGGACGATGTCAGCGGATGCCCGACGATCATCACGGTCGGTGCCGCAGCGCACGAGCTGGATTTCCAGCAGGCGTTAGAGGCAGCGAGCGATCACTGCGAGCCGGTAATGCGCAGCGGCGACGACCCCTTCCTGTTGATGTTCACGTCCGGCACCACAGGGCCGGCCAAACCGCTCGAGGTCCCGCTGCGCGCGATTATCGCCTTTCAGGGCTACATGCGCGATGCCATCGACCTGCGCCCCGACGATACCTTCTGGAACCTGGCCGATCCGGGTTGGGCCTATGGCCTGTACTACGCTGTCACCGGCCCACTGGCGCTGGGACATGCCACCACCTTCTACGATGGTCCGTTCAGCGTCGAGAGCTGTGCACGGATCATCGACAAGCTGGGCATCAGCAACCTGGCCGGCTCGCCTACCGCCTATCGCCTGCTGATCGCAGCCGGTGAGGCGTTCTCGGCACCGATCCAGGGGCGCCTGCGGGTGGTCAGCAGTGCCGGTGAGCCGCTCAATCCCGAGGTGATCCGCTGGTTCGCCGAGGCCTTGAACGTGACCATCCACGATCACTATGGCCAGACCGAGTTGGGCATGGTGTTGTGCAACCACCATGGCCTGGTGCATCCGGTGCACTTGGGATCGGCTGGTTTCGCCATCCCCGGGCATCGCATCGTGGTGCTGGACGAAGCCGGCAACGAGCTGCCGGCCGGTCAGCCAGGGATACTGGCAGTCGACCGCGAGCAATCGCCGCTGTGCTGGTTTGGCGGTTACCACGGCGTCCCCACCAAGGCGTTCATCGGCAAGTACTACCTTTCCGGCGATACCGTCGAGCTCAACACCGACGGCAGCATCAGCTTCGTCGGTCGCAGCGACGATGTGATCACCACCTCCGGCTATCGCGTCGGCCCGTTCGATGTGGAGAGCGCGCTGATCGAACACCCGGCGGTGATCGAGGCGGCGGTGGTGGGCAAGCCTGACCCGCAGCGTACCGAGCTGATCAAGGCCTTCGTGGTGCTGGCTGCAGACCATAGCGCCAGTCCCGAGCTGGAAGAGGCCCTGCGCCAGCATGTGCGCCAGCGCCTGTATGCCCACGCTTACCCGCGTGAAATCGAATTCGTTGGCGAGCTGCCCAAGACTCCGAGCGGCAAGCTGCAACGCTTCATCCTGCGCAATCAGGAAATCGCCAAGCAACGCGCTGCGCAGGCCACCCCTGCTGGCGCCTGAAGGAAAACCTCCATGAACGTTCAACGCAAAAGTTTCATCGTCACCGGCGCCGCCTCTGGGCTGGGCGCCGCTACCGCACACATGCTGGTCGAGGCCGGCGCCCGTGTGATGCTGGTCGACCTCAACGCCGAGGCGGTCGAAGCCAAGGCGCGGGAGCTGGGTGACAACGCCCGTTTCGCAGTGGCCGACATCAGCAACGAGCAGGCCGCCCAAGCGGCGGTCGAGGCTGCCGTCAACGCCTTCGGCGGCCTGCACGGGCTGGTCAACTGCGCCGGTATCGTCGGCGCCGAAAAGGTCTTGGGCAAACAGGGACCGCATGGCCTCGCAAGCTTTGCCAAGGTGATCAACGTCAACCTGGTCGGCAGCTTCAACATGCTGCGCCTGGCCGCTGCGGCCATGGCTGAAGGGCCTGCGGACGAGGGGGGGGAGCGGGGCGTGATCATCAATACCGCCTCCATCGCCGCCTATGACGGGCAGATCGGCCAGGCGGCCTATGCCGCCTCCAAGGGCGCGATTGCCAGCCTGACACTGCCGACCGCCCGTGAACTGGCGCGCTTCGGTATCCGCGTGATGACCATCGCCCCCGGCATCTTCGAAACACCGATGATGGCGGGCATGACCCAGGAGGTGCGTGACTCGCTCGCCGCAGGCGTTCCCTTCCCACCACGCCTTGGGCGCCCGCAGGAGTACGCCGCGCTGGCCCGCCACATCATCGAGAACAGCATGCTCAACGGCGAGGTGATTCGCCTCGACGGCGCACTGCGCATGGCTGCCAAGTAAGGAGAAATACCCATGACCCTCGCCAACGATCCGATTGTCATCGTCAGTGCCGTGCGCACGCCCATGGGTGGCCTGCAGGGCGACCTGAAAAGCCTCACCGCACCGCAACTGGGCAGCGTGGCGATCCGTGCTGCAGTCGAGCGGGCCGGCCTCGATGCCGGCAGTGTCGAGCAGGTGCTGTTCGGTTGCGTGTTGCCCGCCGGACTCGGCCAGGCACCGGCGCGTCAGGCGGCGCTGGGTGCTGGCCTGGACAAGCACACCACCTGCACCACCCTGAACAAGATGTGCGGTTCCGGCATGCAGGCGGCGATCATGGCCCATGACCTGCTGCTGGCCGGCAGTGCCGATGTGGTGGTGGCAGGTGGCATGGAAAGCATGACCAACGCCCCGTACCTGCTGGACAAGGCTCGCGGTGGCTATCGCATGGGCCATGGCAGGATCATCGACCACATGTTCATGGACGGCCTCGAGGATGCCTACGACAAAGGCCGCCTGATGGGCACCTTCGCCGAAGATTGCGCCCAGGCCGGCGCCTTCAGTCGCGAGGCCCAGGATAACTTCGCCATTGCCTCGCTGACCCGCGCCCAGGACGCGATCAAGAATGGCCGCTTCAGCGCCGAGATCGTGCCGGTTGAGGTCACCGAGGGCAAGGAGAAAAGGGTTATCAAGGACGACGAACAGCCGCCCAAGGCCCGTCTGGACAAGATTCCCCAGCTCAAGCCGGCCTTCCGCGAGGGGGGCACGGTGACCGCTGCCAACTCCAGCTCCATCTCCGACGGCGCCGCGGCCCTGGTACTCATGCGCCGCAGTGAAGCCGACAAGCGTGGCCTCAAGCCGCTGGCGGTGATCCACGGTCACGCAGCCTTCGCCGATACGCCTGCGCTGTTCCCGACCGCGCCGATCGGCGCCATCGACAAGCTGGTCAAACGCACTGGCTGGAGTCTGGCGGATGTGGATCTGTTCGAGATCAACGAAGCCTTTGCCGTGGTCACCCTGGCCGCGATGAAGCACTTTGACCTGCCCCACGACAAGGTCAACATCCATGGCGGCGCCTGTGCCCTGGGCCATCCGATCGGCGCTTCCGGCGCGCGCATCCTGGTGACGCTGCTGTCGGCCCTGCGCCAGAACAACCTGCGCCGCGGTATCGCGGCCATCTGCATCGGCGGCGGCGAAGCCACGGCGATCGCGGTCGAATGCCTGTACTGAGGTGAGCCATGCTGGTAACTGACGAGCAACAACAGATCGCCGATGCGGTGAAGGACTTCGCCCAGGAGCGCCTCAAGCCGTTTGCCGAGCAATGGGACAAGGCGCATCGCTTCCCGCGCGAGGCCATCGATGAGATGGCCGGGCTTGGCCTGTTCGGGATGCTGGTGCCGGAGCAGTATGGTGGCAGCGACACCGGCTATGTCGCCTACGCCATGGCCCTGGAAGAGATCGCCGCCGGCGACGGGGCCTGCTCGACCATCATGAGCGTACACAACTCGGTGGGTTGCGTGCCGATCCTGAAGTTCGGCACCGAAGCGCAGAAGCAACGTTACCTGGTGCCGTTGGCCAGCGGCGCGATGCTCGGTGCCTTCGCCCTCACCGAGCCCCAGGCGGGCTCCGATGCCAGCAGCCTGAAGACGCGTGCGCGCCTGGAGGGCGATCACTACGTGCTCAATGGCAGCAAGCAGTTCATCACTTCCGGCCAGAACGCCGGGGTGGTGATCGTCTTCGCGGTCACCGATCCCGAGGCGGGCAAGCGCGGGATCAGTGCGTTCATCGTGCCCACCGACACGCCGGGCTATCAGGTGGTGCGGGTTGAAGAAAAACTCGGCCAGCACGCCTCCGACACGTGCCAGATCGTCTTCGATGATGTGCGGGTGCCGGTGGCCAATCGCCTGGGTGAAGAGGGGCAGGGCTACAAGATCGCTTTGGCCAACCTCGAGGGCGGACGTATCGGCATCGCTTCGCAGGCCGTCGGCATGGCCCGTGCGGCGTTCGAGGTCGCGCGTGACTACGCCAAGGAGCGCCAGAGCTTCGGCAAGGTACTGGTCGAGCACCAGGCCGTGGCCTTCCGTCTGGCCGACATGGCCACGCGCATCGCCGTGGCCAGGCAAATGGTGCTGCATGCGGCAGCCCTGCGCGATGCCGGGCGCCCGGCATTGGTGGAAGCGTCGATGGCCAAGCTTTTCGCCTCGGAAATGGCCGAAAAGGTCTGTTCGGATGCCTTGCAGACGCTCGGCGGATATGGCTATCTGAAGGACTTCCCGCTGGAGCGCATCTATCGCGATGTGCGGGTTTGCCAGATCTACGAAGGCACCAGTGACATTCAGCGCATGGTCATTGCGCGCAATCTTTGAAGGAGCAGCTTGCATGGCATTCGAAACAATCCTGCTGGACATCCACGGCAAGGTCGGCCTGATCACCCTCAACCGTCCCCAGGCGCTCAATGCCCTGAACGCGCAGATCGTGGCCGAGATCAACCAGGCCCTGGATCAGCTCGAGCGTGATCCGAACATCGGTTGCGTGGTCCTGACCGGTTCTGCCAAGGCCTTCGCCGCGGGCGCCGACATCAAGGAGATGGCCGAGCTCAAGTACCCGCAGATCTATGTCGACGACCTGTTCAGCGACGCCGACCGCATCGCCAATCGGCGCAAACCGATCATCGCCGCGGTGTCGGGTTTTGCCCTGGGCGGTGGCTGCGAACTGGCGATGATGTGCGACTTCATTCTCGCCGGGGACAACGCCAAGTTTGGCCAGCCGGAGATCAACCTCGGCGTGCTGCCGGGCATGGGCGGAACCCAGCGCCTGACCCGCGCCGTGGGCAAGGCCAAGGCCATGGAGCTGTGCCTGACTGGCCGTCTGATGGGCGCAGAGGAGGCCGAGCGGGCAGGGCTGGTGGCGCGCGTGGTGCCCCAGGCCGAGCTGCTGGAAGAGGCGCTGAAGGTGGCGGCGACCATCGCCAGCAAGTCGATCCCGGTGAGCATGATGGTCAAGGAAAGCGTCAATCGTGCTTTCGAGGTGAGCCTGAGCGAGGGTGTGCGTTTCGAACGTCGCGTGTTCCACGCGGCGTTTTCCACGGAAGATCAGAAGGAAGGTATGGCAGCGTTCATCGCCAAGCGCGAGGCGCAGTTCAAGGACTGTTGAGGTCGAGGGGCAGCGCCAGGGCGCTGCCCTGCTGTTTCAGTCCGTGAAGAAGTATTGTTTCGCGTCGGCCAACGAGATCGGGCTGCGGTACACCTCTTCCTGATTCAGCGTCTGCGGGTTGGTGACCGTCTTGCCCTGGGCAAAGCGTTGACTGGCCAGCTTCAGATGGCCGGCAACGAAATCCACTTTGGCGGCGGTTTTCGAGCGATAGTGAAAGTGGGCGTACCAGATCGCCTGCTCGTCGTGCTGCACGACATATTCGTCGAGGAAATCAGCAGGCCTGCCCTTGACCTTGGTCAGGGCTTTGCGCGTGCCAACAGGGCTGATCGTCACCTGGTTCTGCTTGATCAGGAATTGCAGCTCACCCATGCGCGGTTTTTGCTTGAGTGCCGCTTTGGTACGCAGCCTGAGGCTTTCGGTCGTGAGCTGTGCCGCAAGGTCCTCGATCTCCTTGATGACGATCGCCGCGTCGCTGTCTGCGCTGGCCTCATCGGTGGCATTGTCCGCAGTGAGACGGCGTTCTATGGCCTCGCGGGCGCTGTCGAGGCTGGCGCGATGGTCGGTGAGAATTTCCTCTATCTCCACCGGCAGGTAGTTATTCGAGTACGACTTGCCTAGGCGTACCAGCTCCGTGCGTGCCGCAGCCATGCAGGACTTGCCGCTCTTGAGCAGGCGCTTGAGGTTGGGCGGTTGTGCCGGAACAGGTGCTGCCTCGGGCGCTGCTACTTCCAGCTCGACCCAGCGATCGTCCTGGAGTGTGTAGCTGCGAGAGGGTGTTTCACTTGCGGGGGTGGGGATGTCGACGATGTTCGGATTGCCTTCACGTACTGTACCTAGCAGGATGCCATGCTCCTGTGTCTCGATCAGCCCGGGCAGTTGCGCTCGCAGTTGCTGGACCGTGCTGACCGGGATGAACTCAGGGAGCTCGTCGGCCTCCTTGGCCACGTCGTTCGTGAACGCGTCGAAATCCTGTTCCATGCGCTTCAATTCATCATGGCTGCGCTCTGGGTCCATATGGCTGATCAGATTGTTCAGTTGTCGTCGAGCCGTTCTGAGCTGGCCGCTGATGCTGTACAGGACCCGGGCGGTAACTTCCTCTCCCGGGCTCTTCAACCTGGCCAGTTGCAGGTGCTGGGTGATGCTCATCTGCAGGTTGTTCCAGGCGCGCTTCATCCAGAAGGAGCCGTCCTCATCCAGTTGCTGGAGCATGGTCATGCGGTTGGTGCAGGCTTCGATGCGCATCCAGCGCAGCACCAGGTTCGAGGGAGGCTTGATGCCACCTTGGTCCACCACCTCGATGTAGCTGCTGATCTCGGGCTGGTGTTCGCTGCGCAGCTTTTCGAGTTGTGCTCTTTGCTCGGTGAGCAGGGAGCCGTGCTCTACCATCTGGTCCAGCAGCAACAGTATCTTCTCGATGCATTCGGTGAGGGTGGTGGCCTCTGCAGGGGTTATCTCATGGCCGCTGTTCTGCCGACCGTACATTTCGAGCATTCGAGCGCGCAGTGGTTCATGCAAGCGATTCAGTGCACGGAAGACCTCCTGTTCGCAGCGCACATGCTGGCTGAGGGCAAACGCTCGGCGGATCTTGTACTTCTCCAGTACTGCGCGCTCGTTGCGTTGTCTGAGGTGCTCCAGGTGTTGTCCCCAGAAAGTCGAGCATTCCTTGGCGGTCCCCAGGTACTTATGCAACGACGCTTCATCCTCCTTGCCCCCGACTTCCTTCACTGCATCGACCAGCATCTGCTGACGGCTTTGAGATTGCGCGCGTTCCTCGATGATTGTCGCGTTCAGCGTTGCCAGGGCCTTTGCGTTTTCGGCCCTGAGCTGTGTGATTCGCTTGCCCAGGGGCATGCCACCCTTGAGGTGCAGACGCAGGTCCAATCCCCAGCGGCCATCCTCCTCGCGGCGAATCCAGGGGCCCAGCTTGTCCGGGTTGGCGGTGTCGATGATGCGCTGACGCTGTGCGACAGGATCCAGTTGTACCTCGTAGACACTGCCGCCGAGTGAGACCCAGGTGCGTGCGTCATGCAGGAACAGGCCCTGCAATGCACCCTGAGGTATCGGAGGCCCCAGTTCGTCGATCTCATAGGGCGCCCGCAGCGCCAGCAGCGACTGACGCTGGGCACTGTCGAGCTTGAACAAAGGATTGCTCCAGGAGAAATCGGCCAGAGGATCGGCGCTCCCGTTTACCAGCGTCGGCAGCTGATCGCGGTTGGGCGTGGCCAGCGGGTCGACGATAGGGGGCTCCAGCGGTCGTTGTAGGTCGATCCTTCGACGAGCATGGGCGAACAGCAGTGTGGCGAGGTTCAGCAACAGTTCCACCAGGCTGGCGGCACGGTCACTGGTGTCCTGTGGCCGGTCGCTGGTTGCCTGGAGGAAAGTGGTTTCCATCTGCACGATCCAGCCCGCAGTAGCCACGGATTCGGGCGCGAAAGGCAGTACCGTATTGAGCAGCAGCCAACCCAGTGTCTGCCAGCGTGCCCAACGTGCCTGTTCGCTGCTTTGCGCATGGCTGCTGAATTGCGCAATGGTTTCCTCTACGCAGGCCTTGTACAGCGCTGATGCGGGGTCTGGGCAGGGTGGTTCGATTGACAGCGACGCAGGGGCGGGCTTGCCGAACGGCACCGCCCAATCGTCCTCTCCTGGATGAAACAGGTGCGGTTCGCGAAAACCGCCGTACGCGTATACCTTGCGCGCCTGTTCCGGGAGCCGTTGCAGGATGTCGTCCTGCAGGTCGCCAGGTGTGGCGAGCGCCTCGAACAGCGCCATGCGGTCCTGGAAGTACGACAGGGGGGTGGCCAGCAGCGGGCGATAGAGCAGGCATGGGCCACCATTGTAGGCATTCTGCTCGATCAGCCAGGTATTGCTCACAGGATCAGGGCTGGCATCGAGGCTCGACAGCAACGCGAAGGGTCGAAGGTACCACTGAGCCGACTGGGTCGGCGGGGTGGCAAACACTTCGGCGATCTCTCTGGAGAGGTCGGGGCCCGACGTCAGGCCGCGCAGGTTCAGGTCCATGACCAGCAGCGGCAACTGGCTGCGCAACTGTTTGCGCAGCAGCGCTGTGCGACGCTGTGCGGCTTGCGGGTCCTCGAGCAACTTGGCGCGCAGCATTTGCGGGTAGTGCTTTGCGATGTCCGCCTGGGTGATCAGTGCGCGTAGGTAGGATTCGTCGAACCATGCCGGCACGTCACTGCCATCTATGGATTCGACCACCACTTTGCCAGGTTGCAGCAGGCCCAGGTTGGCAATGGCCAATTGCGCGAGATCGAATCGTTCGACGTGAATGCTGCCACTGGTTACCAGGGAACCTGCCCCGGGTATTGCGACGGCAGTGACCTGATGGTTCGCGACGCGCAGTTGCTTGAGGTCAAGGTCGAAATCGGGATGGTTTTTCAGGATGCATTGGTAAAGCTTGGCATAGGCAAATGCCTGTGCGTCGAGAATACCGTCCAGCCAGCCCTTCCTGCCGGCGCCTTCGTAGGTCTGTGCGATATCGGTCAGTACCAGGGCATAGCGCTGCAGTTGCTCCGGTTGTGCGTTGCGTAACCACACCGGCAACTCCGCGGCCAGGCGGTCATGGGCTGCAGTGTCGTCGATACCGCATAGGCTCAGCATCGAGGTGATGCGGTCGAGCGCCAGTGCGAGTTCGTTGGGGCGTTGAAGTCGGTCGGGTATCGAAGTGACAGTGAGTGAGCCATGCAACTGTTGCTGTAACAGGCCGCTGGCCTGGTTGTCGAACGGTCGACCGGGGATTCCGATCAGGCGCATCATTTTCAGTGCAGGCGGTAATACGGCGGGTAGACGCCGCCTGGCCCGGGCCAGCATCGCGTTACGGCTTTGATACTGCAGTAATCGACCACTGGTGGTGAACAGCAAGGTGACCGCCTCTTTATCTTCAGAGGCCGGGCTTTCGATCAACAAGGCACTGGCAAGGTCCGGGTCGAGTTGCCAATTGTCCAGCATATCCAGGCGCACGTTGTGCAGAACGGGATCCTGAGTATCCGAGGTGCCGTCCAGCAGTTGTTGGGCAACCGCCAGCGTCCTGTCGTCCATCCACTGCTCCTTGCGGTGCTCGTCCAGTGCTTTTTTGTAGCGCTCACGCAGGTATTGGCTGCACCATTGCCAGGGCGACTTGCCGTCATGTTTGTCTGCATCCACCCAATAGTCAGTCAGCGCCTGGCGATATTCCTTTAGTAGAAACGGTGCGGTTTCGTTGATCAGGGCCTCGATCGGGTGCAGTGGGGTTTCCAGTGTCTTGTCGTCAAGGCCTGGCTGAGTTTGGACCAGTGTGTCTTGCAGTGGTGTGAGGTTAAGGGTCGTCTTGAGGATGTGGCGCTGTATCAGCATGCTGGTCAGGGAATGCTGGTAGGGGGCTGTACCGGCCTTGCCTGTGCTGCGAATGGACAAGGTCGCAGGATCGAGTGAGGGATCCAGTTTGCAGGCCAGCCATTGCTGCCTGAGCATACGACTGGCTACATCCTGAAGCGAGGGTCTTGTCTGGAAGTGCTTGGCAATCTCGCAATCCAGGTCACCGACCTGTGGGTGGGGGCTAGAAAGGCTCATGGCCGAGGTTCCTTTATGAAGGGGAACCCCAGATGATCATCGTCGACAGGTGGGGTAGAGGTAGCTTGTCACTACCTGGAGCGGGGCGTTCGGCGTTGCAGCTGCAGGCTGACAGCATGGCGCTGTTGTTGCATATTATCGGGGCGTGCGTTGCCATCCGTGCTGGTGCCCACCCCCGGGTATGATCCTGGGGTAATCCGTCCGATTCGGCAGATTCCTCTGTCATTTCTGTTGCCCCACGGGGCCGCGCACCTTAGACTGCCGCCCCCTGTAAAAGAGTGCCGGTTGGCGCTTGAAGAATTCCGTTGCCTGCGAGCCATCGCCGGTGGCACCCGAATCGCCCAAATGCACATTTTTTCATAGAGAAATCGATGACCAAGGAACAGTTGCTGGCCATGTCGGCCGATGACTACATGAATGCCGATCAGCTCGGGTTCTTTAGCGCGCTGCTGCAAGCGATGAAAGTCGAGACCCATGAGCGCATCGAGCTGAGCCGCGCCACCATCGAAAGCTTGGACACGCCTTCTGATCCGGCCGACGTGGCCTCGGTCGAAGAAGAGCGTCATTGGCTGGTCAATGCCATCGAGCGCGATCAGCGCCTGCTGCCGCAGCTGGAGATGGCCCTGGGCCGTATTGCTGACGAGAGCTTTGGCTGGTGCGATGACAGCGGCGAGCCGATTGGGCTGCAACGCTTGCTGATCAGCCCGACCACCAAATACTGCATCGAAGCCCAGGAGCGTCACGAGCAGCTCGACCGCCACCAGCGGCAGATCTGAACGGACACACTCGGCGCAAGGCCCTGCGGAGCAATCCGCGGGGCCTTTCGCGTTTCCGTAGGGGCTGAAAACATGTCGATTTGTTGCGATTGATGCAATACAGCTCTACGGGCGAGTGCTTTTTCTCGGCTTTGGAGGATCGTATTCTACCCATGTAGTTAGCTTGCTAATTAAGTGGAGAGAAATGATGCAATCCCGGGTCAATGTGGCAGTGATGATAGGTTCCGGCGTACCTGCGATGCTGCGGGCCCGAGGGCAACGGGCGTGCTGGGTGGTGTTGGTCGATGGCGAGCGTCGTGGTACTGCCTTCGCCAGCCGGGCTGAAGCGTTGGAGTGCCAGGCCGCCTGGTTGCAGCAACTGGCGAAGGGATATGCGGCTTAGCGGTCCAGGCTTCGCGCCAGCTCGCAGGCTGCCAGGTGGCTGCGGCGAAACCCCATGACCCGGCCAGTGGTACGCTCGGTGATGTGGAAGAACGCGACGCCGGCGGGAATTACCACGAAACGTGCGACGTTGCGTAGAGGTCGGATGTAAGAAATGTTCGAGACCTCTCGACGGATTTCGGTGTTTTCGTGCATATTCTTTCCCCTGTAAATGCATGGACGAATATCGGACCCATTCTGCCGAGGGGCCTGGCTTTATCTATTGCATCTTTTCTGGCGGCATTGTTGTCAGACAAAACTGTTCCCCATGCGGGATCTATGCCGAGTGTTCTCCAGGGGTTTTGTTGGCGTGCGAGTGTAAAAAATCCTACTTGCCGTATCGATGAGCCCCGCAGACGCTTCAAGCATTGTGTCACTAACCTTTCAGACATCACTTTGAAATGGCCGCCGCGTCACGCCTTCACGACTTCGTGTGGCGGCGGGAAACAACCGGTTCGAGGATCACTTCATTGGCAGTCAGTACTCTGGATACCCACGCCCTGTTCGCTTTGGGCGACTTGCGGGCCAAGTTGGTCAAGCTCTTTCAGGGCCGTTTCATCTACGTCACCGAGCAGAACCCCGATGGCCTTTACATGGCCGAGATCGATACCGACAACGCGATGGTTGTCGACGACAAGCAACGTCTGGAACTGAAGGTCGGGGATCACTTCCGTGCCGCCGTCCTGCCCAGCCGCGAAGGTGGCAAGCTCGAGCTGCGTTTTCGCGAGATCAAGTTCAATGTATATGGGGTGGGTGACTATGCGTTCGTCTCGGTGCCCGAGGGCGACGGCATTGTCTTCCGTGACGGGCAGGGCGTGATGCTTGTGTTCGCTGCCCAGTCCCAGGTGGCGGAAGGCCTGGGCAAACTGCTCAAGGCGGTGACCGGCAAGGTCGCCAAATGGCGCAAGGGCGAGCTGACCACTTTCAAGGCCAGTGAATGAGTGGCGACGATGCGTTGCCTGCGGGGCGCGCCGAGTTTCACCAGCGTCACAAGGCGCAAGCCATTCGGGACGCCGAGCGCCTGATCGCCCATCGAGCACAGTTGAAAGAAGGCTGGCTGGCCTGGGTAGCGGGTGAGCTCTATCGGCTCGGCCCGCCTCCTTATGTGGCCATGGTGCGGCGCGAGCTGCAGCGCCTGACCCAGCACTGACAGCGTTGACCATTCAGATCCGACTGGCGCTCAGTTGCCCCGGTCGCCACCGCTGCTGACCTCATCCGGCACCTGCTCTCCAGACATGCGTTTGCGGAACAGGGCGGCCCGCGCGAGCAACAGCGTAGTCACCGGCACGGTAATCGACAGCAGGATCGGTATCAGCCAGGCATGCAGCACCGGCCCCTGCTTGAGACCGGAAAAGTACAGGATTGAGGCGAGGCTGACGCACCAGGCGCCGATGGTCGAGGCCAGTGCCGGGGGATGCATGCGTTGGAAGTAATCCTTCAGGCGCACCAGTCCGATTGCACCGACCAAAGCGAACAGGCTGCCTGCAAGCAGCAGTACGGCCGTGGCAAGCTCCAGCCAGAACGGTAGTTCGACAGTCTGGATCATTCGATCACCTCTCCGCGCAGCAGGAACTTGGCCAGGGCAAAGGAGCCGACGAAACCGAACAGGGCGATCAGCATCGCACCTTCGAAGTAGGTATCACTGGCATAGCGGATGCCCAGTACCAGCATCATCAGCATGGCCAGGATGTACAGGTAGTCCAGCGCCAGGACCCGGTCCTGCGCCGAAGGGCCGCGGAACACCCTGACCAGCGCCAGGGCCATGGCGATGATGAAGATGAACAGGCTGGCGAGAATGGCGTTGGCGAGCAGGCCAGTCATTCGAAGATCTCCATCAGCGGGCGTTCGTAGGTGTGCTTGAAGTGTTCGATGAAGGCGGCTTCGTCGTCCAGGTCGAACACATGCAGCAACAGGATGCTGCGATCCAGGGCCAGCTCTGACCAGACCGTGCCGGGCACCACTGTGGTGATCATCGACAGGGCGGCTAGGCCATGGGCGTCGCGCAGCGACAGGGGGATGTGCACGAAGGCAGAACGTGGTGGATGGCTGCTGGCTCGCAGCACGCCTCGGGCAACCTGCAGGTTGGAGAGGATCACATCCAGGCCCACACGGCCGATCAAGCGTGCAATCACCAGCGGGCGGCGGATATGGGCGTGTTGCGGGCGCAATGGCGCCATCAGCACGGGTGCAAGGATGCCGAGGGCGGCGCCAAGCAGCAGATTGCCAGGGCTGACGGAAAGGTTCAGCACCAGCCACAGCACGAACAGTGCCAGTGACAGTAGCGGGGCGGGGAACAGCCGGTTCATGGTTGTACCTGCGTCATGGTGGTCGGCCCAGGCACGGGGCGGGTGGACATCACCGCTTGGATATAGGCGTCGGGTGCCTGCAGGCCAGCGGCGGTGTCCTGGGTGTAGCGCAGCAGCGGCTCGGCCTGGATGCTGAGGGCAATGCACAGCCCCAGCAGTAGCACGATCGGTACGCATTCATAGCGGCGCAGCAATGGCGATGGCCGCTCCTCCGGTTTCCAGAAGCGCTGGATGCCCACGCGGCCGAAGGCGATCAGCGATGCCATGCCCGATAGCAGCAACAGGGCTACCAGGCACCAACCCGCCGCTGACAGGGGCTGCTCGGGTGGCATGCCCAGGCCTTGCGGGTTGAACAGTGCGCTGATCAGGTTGAGCTTGCCGATGAAGCCGGACAGCGGCGGCATGCCAATGATCAGCAGTGCGCAGGCGATGAAGCTCAAGCCTAGGAAGGCCATGGTCCAGGGAATGATCTGACCGATCACTGCCTTCTGCTCGTCGTCGAGGTTGATGCCCTTGGGTGGGTGCAGGGACTCGAGCGGCGGCGGGATGGCGTCCTCTTCGTCGTCCAGGGGCGCTTCGTTGGCCGAGCGCGAGCGCTCGATCAATTCGGCCAGCAGGAACAAGGCGCACAAGGCCAGGGTGGAACTGGTGAGGTAGAACAGTGCCGCGCCGGTGAGGGCCGCCTGACCAAAACCGACCGAGGCCAGCAACGTGCCAGCCGAGACCAGGATGCTCAGCGCGGCGAGACGCTCCAGGCGCTGGGCGGCGAGGATCGAGACGGCAGCCACCGCGAGGGTGACGAGGCCGCCGTACACCAGCCATTCCCCACCGAAATTCGCCGAGGCGCCTGCCTGGCCCGAGAACAGTAACGTCCACAGACGCAGCACTGCGTACAGGCCGACCTTGGTCATGATGGCGAACAGTGCAGCGACCGGTGCGCTGGCCGAAGAGTAGGCAGGCACCAGCCAGAAGTTCAGCGGCCAGACACCGGCCTTGACCAGGAATGCCATGGCCAGGATCGCCGCTCCGGCGTGCAGCAAGCCGCGATCGGCCTCTGCAACCAGCGGGATCTTAAGTGCCAGGTCGGCCATGTTCAGTGTGCCCGTCACGCCATAGAGCATGGCCGCGCCGACCAGAAACAGCGACGAGGCGAACAGGTTGATGGCGATGTAGTGCAGCCCGGCCCTGACCCGCGCGCGTCCCGAACCGTGCAGCAACAGACCGTAGGACGCCGCCAGCAGTACCTCGAAGAACACGAACAGGTTGAAGAGATCGGCGGTCAGGAACGCGCCGTAAAGGCCCATCAGCTGAATCTGGAACAGTGCGTGGAAGCTGGCGCCGGCACCGTCCCAGCGGGCACGGGCGAACAGCAGGGCGCTGACGCCGATGACTCCGGTCAGGGTAAGCAGCAGTGCGGACAGGTGATCGAGTACCAGCACGATACCGAACGGCGCCGGCCAGTTGCCGGGCAGGTAGACGCCGATGGACTCGGCCTGGCCCTGGCCGCGTACCCACATCAGCAGCGTCACGGCGATACCCAAACCGATCAGGCTCGACAGCAGGTTCAGGCGCGCCTTGAACTGGCGGTGCTTTTCGCCGATCAGCAGCATGATCGCAGCGGTTACCAGTGGTAGCAGGATCGGGGCGACAATCAGTTGATTCATCCAGCTCATTCCTCACGCTCCCGGCCATCGACATGGTCGGTGCCGGTCAGGCCACGCGAGGCCAGCAGGACCACCAGGAACAGGGCAGTCATGGCGAAGCTGATGACGATGGCAGTCAACACCAGTGCCTGCGGTAGCGGGTCGGTGTAGTTCAGCAGGTCCTGTGGGACGCCGTCCTTGATGATCGGCTCCTTGCCGATGAACAGGCTACCCATGCTGAAGATGAACAAATTGACGCCGTAGGAGAGCAGGCACAGGCCCATGATGACCTGGTAGGTCCGTGGGCGCAGTACCAGCCAGACTCCGGAGGCGGCCAGTACGCCGATGGCGACTGCGATGACTTCTTCCATCAGGCGGCTCCTGTCTGGCTGGATTTAGGATGGCCTGGGCGATAGGCACGTACCGATTGGTGTGCCAGGGCGGTCAGGATCAAGAGCGTGGAGCCGACAACCACGGTGTACACGCCGATATCGAAGAACAAGGCGCTGGCGACATGGATGTCACCGAGCAACGGCAGATGCAGGTGCGCAGTGTGGGTGGTGAGGAACGGATAACCCAGCAACATGGCGACCGCGCCGGTGAGCGTGGCGCACAGCAATCCGGTGCCCATCCAGCGCAGCGGCCGTAGGCTCATCTGAGCCTCGACCCACTGGGTGCCCGCGACCATGTACTGCAGGATGAACGCCACCGACATCACCAGCCCGGCGACGAAGCCGCCGCCTGGTTGGTTGTGGCCACGCATGAACAGGTACATCGAGACCAGCAGGGCGATCGGCAGCAGCAGACGTACCAGCACTGCAGGCACCATCATGAAACCCAGTGCGGTGTCGGTCACATGCCGTGGGTTGACCAGGTCGGTGATCACGTCCGGCGCCAGTTGGCGCTGCTGTGTCGGCAACTGCATGCTTTCTTTCGGCGGGCGGAAGCGGCGCAGCAGGGCGAAGACCGTTAGCGCCACTGCGACCAGCACAGTGATTTCACCCAAGGTATCGAAGCCGCGGAAGTCCACCAACATCACATTGACCACGTTGGTGCCGCCGCCTTCGGGGAGTGCGCGGCTCAGGTAGAACGATGAGATGTCGTTGGGCGTGGGGCGCGTCAGCATGGCGTACGACAGCAGCGCCATACCGCCGCCGACCAGCACTGCAAGTAGCAGGTCGCGCAGGCGTCGCAGGCGTGCACGCTCCTGGCTACCAGGCAGGGGCGAGACACCCTCGATTCGGCGCGGCAGCCAGCGCAGGCCCAGCAGGATCAGCACCGTGGTGACGACTTCGACCACCAGCTGCGTGAGTGCAAGGTCAGGAGCAGAGAACCAGACGAAGGTGATGCAGGTCATCAAGCCGCAGACGCTGACCATGATCAGCGCCGCCAGACGGTGGTACTTGGCCTGCCAGGCTGCGCCGATAGCACAGGCAATTGCTATCAGCCACATGGCGACGAATACACCGGACCCGGGGATCTTGGGGCGGTCCCCCCAACTGATGCCGCTGTACAGCATGGGCGTCAGCCCGGCGAGGAAGGCGGCAACGACCAGCATGAACAACTGGGTCTGCAGGCGGCGGCTGGTCAACAGCCCTTCTAGGTGCCGGGCCAGCAGCATCAAGCGTACCAGTCCATGCTCGAACAGCCGCTTGCCATTGAAGCGTTCGATCAGCGGCGGGTAAGGGAAGCGGCCCAGGCGCAATTGTTTGCGCAGTAACAGGTAGAGCACTACGCCGCCGCACATGGCGATCAGGCTCATGATCAAAGGCGCGTTCCAGCCGTGCCAGATGGCCAGGCTGTATTCTGGCAGCGTGCCGCCTACCACCGGCAACGCTGCGGCAGCCAGCAGCGGGCCGACCGACTGGGCAGGGAAGATGCCAACTACAAGGCAGGTCAGGACCAGCAACTCGACCGGAGCGCGCATCCAGCGCGGTGGTTCGTGCGGTGTATGCGGAAGGTCCTGGGCGGTCGGACCGAAGAATACGTCGACCGTAAAGCGTAGGGCGTAGGCAACACTGAACGTGCCTGCGAGGGTGGCGATCACCGGCAAGGCGGCCTCGACCCAGGCACTGGAAGTAATGAATACGGTTTCGGCGAAGAACATTTCCTTGGAAAGGAAGCCGTTCATCAGAGGCACGCCGGCCATGGAGGCACTGGCGACCATGGCCAGGGTGGCGGTATAGGGCACCAGGCGTATCAGTCCGCTGAGACGGCGGATGTCGCGGGTGCCACTTTCATGGTCGATGATGCCGGCGGCCATGAACAGCGAGGCCTTGAACGTGGCGTGGTTGAGAATGTGGAACACCGCCGCAACTGCTGCAAGAGGGCTGTTCAGGCCAAGCAACAGGGTGATCAGGCCCAGGTGGCTGATGGTCGAATAGGCCAGCAAGCCCTTGAGGTCATTCTGGAACATCGCCGCGAAGGCACCGAGCAGGAGGGTACAGGCGCCTGCCCCGCCGACGATCCAGAACCACTCCTCGGTGCCCGACAGCGTTGGCCATAGGCGTGCCAGCAGGAATACCCCGGCCTTGACCATGGTCGCCGAATGCAGATAGGCCGAGACTGGCGTGGGAGCAGCCATGGCATGCGGTAGCCAGAACTGGAAGGGAAATTGCGCACTCTTGCTCAGGGCACCGATCAGGATCAGCGGTAGCAACACAGGATAGAGCGCGTGCTGGCGGACGGTTTCGCCAGCGGCCAGGACCTTGTCCAGGTCATAGCTGCCGACCACATGGCCGAGCAGCAAGGCGCCGACCAGCAGGCACAAGCCACCTGCGCCCGTGACCATCAGCGCCATGTAGGCACCGCGGCGGGCATCGCTGCGGTGGTGCCAGTAGCCGATGAGGAGGAAGGAGAACAGGCTGGTCAGCTCCCAGAAGAACACCAGCTGAATCAGGTTGCCGGAAATCACCAGCCCGAGCATTGCGCCCATGAAGGCCAGGAAGAAGGCGAAGAATCGGGGCACGGGGTCTTGGGGCGACATATAGTAGCGCGCATACAGCGACACCAGCGTACCGATACCCAGCACTAGCAGCGAGAACAGCCAGGCGAAGCCATCCATGCGCAGCACGAGGTTGAGCCCGAGGCTGGGCAGCCAGAGGAATTCTTCGCGGATCACGCCGCCATGGGCGATCTGCGGGTACAGCAGCGCTACCTGGACAGTGCCGACCAAGGCCACGAGCCCGGCGAGAATGGACTCGGCGTTACGCGCATTGTGCGGCAGCACGGCTGCCAGGCAACTGCCGATGAAGGGCAGAAGCAATAGCACTATCAAAGACATAGCGTTCTAATCTACAGAGGTTTGCCATGGATCATACGTGCCACGCTGGTGATCACCAACACGCAAGCTGTGGCAGAATCCTACAAAAGCGCTGTGACAAGCTGTTTTTTTATAACAGTTTTTTTCAGAGCATAGCCGCTGATCAGGAGTTCAACGCCCTGTCTCGCTTTCGCTTGGCGTCAGGCCTTGCGGCTCTGGAAGGGAATCGCGATCGCGGCGAATCTTCAGTTCGCTGACGACTACGGCGATCACGATCAGCAGGCCACCAATAAGCGCCACACCTGGCAAGCGGTCCCCTGCGATACGGCCAACGATGCCGGCCCAGACGGGTTCGCCGGCATAGATCAGTGTGGCGCGGGTTGGCGAGACGGATTTCTGCGCCCAGTTCATCGCTACCTGGATTACCGCGCTCATGGCACCCAGGCCAAGGGCACTGGCCAACAGCAGCCAGGAAAAGTCCGGAATGCGTTCCTGGGTTGGAACGATCATCAGGAATGATAGCGCCGAGGCAGTTGCCAGTTGCACCACGGTGACCCGGCGCACGTCGACCTTGCCGGCATAACGACTGATCAGGATGATCTCGCCGGCGATGGCCACGGCGCTGACCAGGGTCACGATTTCGCCTTCGCTGAAATGCAGCGCACCGCCCTCAGGGCCGGCCAGCAGCATCAGTCCGACGAAGGCCAGGCAAATACCGATGCTTGGCATCAGGCCGGGCCGACGCCCCAGCACCAACCACTGCAGCAGCGGCACAAAAGGCACGTAGAGTGCCGTGATGAAGGCCGATTGGCTGCTACTGATGGTTTGCAGGCCCATGGTCTGCAAGCCATAGCCGAGCATGATCGATACACCGATCACCACGCCAGCTTTCAACTCGGTGAACGTCAGGCCCGAGAGCGCTCTCGCCGATACCAACCCGACGAAAAATGCCGCTGCCGCAAACCGCAGGCCGACGAAGAACATCGGTCCGCTCACGGCCATGACGTTGTGCACGATCAGGAACGTGCCGCCCCAGAGCATGGTGATGAACACCAGCACCCATTCGGCTTTGCTCAGGCGAAAGGATACGGACGGCCGTTGGCTGCTGGTGGTTTGGGTCATGGTCTTGCGCACTCGGAAGGGGCGGCGCACAATCGCCGCAAAGTGGGCAGTATACTGCGCAATCCCTACCAGTGAGCAATATAGTGCACAAAGATTCTTCGCACCGTGCTTCGGTGCTGCAGCACGTCAGTCAGAACATTCGCCGCTTGCGTAACGACAAAGGGCTTAGCCAGACTGCTCTGGCCGAACACTCTGGTGTGAGTCGGCGCATGCTGGTCGCCATCGAGGCGGGCGAGAAGAACGTCAGCCTCACCACCCTCGACCTGATCGCCGAAGCGCTGGGGGTGGCGTTCAGTACGCTGATCCAGGCGCCCGAGCAGCGCGATCCTACACGCATCAACGAGCTGGCCTGGGCCGGCGAGCAGCCTGATAGCCGCGCAGTGCTGCTGGGTAGCAGCCCGGCGCGGCGCGAGGTCGAGCTCTGGGAATGGACCCTGGCACCGGGCGAGCACTATGCCAGTGAGGCTGACGCCGAGGGTTGGAGCGAGCAGATCTATGTGGCCGAGGGCTGCCTGACGCTGTTGATCGAAGGGGGTGAACTGCACCTGCGCGCTGGGGAGTTCCACATCTTCCCCAGCGACTGCCGCTATGCCTACCGCAACGACGGCGACCAGCCCACGCGCTTCGTGCGTAATGTGGTGATCTGAATCCCCCGCCTACCTGGCCAGCAGCGTGTCGGTACTTTCGACAGTGGCAAAGGCGAAGGCCAGCGCTGCCATGGCTGAGTCGTGCACATGCGATGCGGGCACCGTCTGTCCATTGAACTCCAGGGCCAGCGTAGCGCAGGCGTCGTGCGCCACCGAGACCTGGTAGCCGAAGTCAGAGGCGGCGCGGGTGGCCGAATCGATGCACATGTGGCTCATGGCGCCGACGATGGTCAGTGCTTTCACCTCATGCTTGTCGAGCAGCGATTTGAGCTCGGTGTCGCGAAACGCGTTGACCTGATGCTTGAGTACCACCGGCTCGTTGCTGACCGGCAGCACCTTGGCGTGGATCTCGGCGCCTGGCGAGCCGGGGGCGAAGAACGGCGCATCGGCTGATTCGAACTCGTGACGCACATGCACGACCAGGTCGCCGCGCTTGCGGGCAGCGGCGAGCAGGCGGGCAGCGTTGTCGGCCGCCGCGTCGGCGCCATCGAGAGTCCATTTGCCACCGGGGAAGTAATCGTTCTGGATATCGATGAGAATCAGGGCCTGTTTGTTCATGTCGCGTGCCTCCTTGGGCGTGGTCGTGGTGTGACGATAGTTATAGGCTTGAACGAACTACATGAGGATTGGCGCGATCGACACAATGACGGCAAAAACTGACATCGGCGTAGGCCTGGAAATCGGCGTGCTGGTCTATCCCGAGGCGCAACGTGCCGCCGTGCATGGATTGACGGATCTGTTCACGGTCGCCAGTCGGGTCGCCTGCGAACTCGGTGGTGGGGAGCAGCTGCGGATCCGCGTCAGCCACTGGCAACTGGATCAGGCCGGCGAACTCTGCGAGGTTTACGACAGCCTGCCGGGCGTGCCCCATGATCTCAAGGTATTGGTAGTGCCGCCCAGTCTTGGTCCGGCACCTGCACCTGCGCTGCTCGAGCGGCACCGCGCGCACTTGTGCCAATGGCATGCACGCGGCACGGTGCTCGCGTCGGTGTGCATCGGCGTGTTCTTCATCGCGGCCAGTGGCCTGCTGGACGGGCGCTCGGCGAGCACCCACTGGAACTACGCCCAGACCTTGGTCGAGCGCTATCCCCAAGTACGTGCCGACGCCAGCGTATCGGTACTGGACGACGGTGACATCATGACGTCGGCCGGCCTGATGGCCTGGACCGAACTTGGGCTGCGCCTGCTGGAGCGTTTCCTTGGTGCGACTCTGGCGCGCGAGACCGCCCGCTACCTGGCGGTCGATCCGGTACCGACCCCGCTGCCCGGTGCGTTGTTCGCGCCGAGGCTGGATCACGGCGATGAAGCCGTGCTGAAGGTGCAGCACTGGCTGCAGGGGAGTGGCGCGCAAGAAGCCAATCTGGCAAGCATGGCCGGATGTGCCGGGCTTGAAGAGCGTACATTTCTGCGACGCTTTCGCGCGGCGACTGGGCTGCGTCCTACGCAATACTGCCAGCAGGTCCGGGTGGGGCGTGCCTGCCGCCTGCTGGAGTTCACCCGGCGCAGCGTCGACCAGATTGCCTGGGGCGTGGGCTACCAGGACCCCGGTGCCTTCCGTAAGGTGTTCCAGCGCATCACTGGCCTTACACCCAGTGACTACCGGCGACGTTTCGCTGTGGTTGCCTGAGCGTCCGCGCCTAGCGGGTGAGGCCCAGGACCTTGCTGGGCGAGACGGTCGTGGTGGTTGCGCAGCGGACATTCCTTCAAAGACATACAGCCGCAGCCGATACAACCATCCAGCTGGTCGCGCAGCATCATCAGTTCTTCGATGCGGTGGGTCAGGTCTTCTCGCCATTGCGCGGAGAACCGCTGCCAGTCTTCGGCGGTCGGTGTGTGCCCTTTGGGCAGTGTATTGAGCGCCTCGGCGACGTGTGCCAGCGGCACCCCGAGGCGCTGCGCCATCTTGATCACCGCTACCCGGCGCAGCATGGCCCGTTCGAAGCGGCGCTGGTTGCCGTTGTTGCGCGTGCTGTGGATCAGTCCCTTGCTTTCATAAAAGTGCAGCGCGGTCACCGCGACGCCGCTGCGCGCCGCCAACTGACCTACGCTGAGCAGGCGCTCCGGTGCCGCCACAATCTGGCTGGGCATGTCGAAATATTCCTTGACCTTGACTTAACTCGAGGTTTTACCCTGCTCGCCATCACGCTGCAAGTACCCCGAGCAAGGAGACTGTTCATGGCGGCCACCCCCCATTCCCTATGGTTTACCCAGATGATCGAGTACGAAGTGCCGGCGATTCGGCAACAGGCCCTGGCCGAGGCTTTGGTCCTGCGGGCCGAGGAGATCGCCAGCCGTTGCGATGGTCTGCTGGGTGTCAGCATTCAGGCCAGTGTCGATGGCAGCCGAGTGCTGCAGTACCTGCAATGGCAATCGCGCCAGGAGTGGGCGGCTGCCGCGTCCTGTTTCGTCGAAGAGCCGTTCCTCGACCTGTTGCAGCGTCACCAGGCGCGCGGCGTCAACTTCACGGCCTACCAGACCCTGCGTAGCCTGGTGCGGGGCCTCGATGGCGGCTTGCACTGCGAGGTTGGTGAGGCCCAGGTTCATCAAGGGGCGTAGTACTGCATGCCATTACCGGCCAATCCTGTTGTTCGCGGGATTGGCAGGGGGCAGTCCGGGCAATCGCAAGGCTGTTGCGGACGATCCGATTGCGGGCGCTGACGGCGTGTTCCATTATCCCGATCTGGAACCGTCCAAGATGTGATCGCAGGAGAGCGCATGAACAGTCTGAACCCCCTTCAAAAATCCATACCGGCACGCCTGGCGCGTGTGCGCGAGGTCATGGTCAGGGAGGGTATCGATGCCCTGTTGGTGCCCTCAGCCGACCCACACTTGTCCGAGTATCTGCCCGGCCATTGGCAAGGGCGCCAATGGCTGTCTGGCTTCCAGGGCTCGGTCGGCACGCTGGTGGTGGCCGCGGGGTTCGCCGGGTTGTGGGTCGATAGCCGCTATTGGGAGCAGGCAGAGAAGGAGTTGGCGGGCAGTGGCATCGAGCTGATGAAGCTGCTACCGGGCCAGCCAGGTGCATTGGACTGGCTGGGTGAGCAGGTTGCCAGCGGCGGTGCTGTGGCAGTTGATGGTGCGGTCATGGCGCTGGCCTCTTCCCGTCAATTGGCAGAGCGCCTGAGCGCGCGCAATGTGAGGCTGTTGACCGATCGGGACCTGCTTGGTGAGGTCTGGAGTGATCGTCCGGCCTTGCCCGGCAACCCCGTCTATCAGCACCTGCCTCCCCAGGCTACGGCCAGTCGCGCGCAGAAGCTCGTTGAGCTGCGTCAGGCCCTCGACAGCAAGGGCGCTGACTGGCATTTCATCGCTACTCTGGACGACATCGCCTGGCTGTTCAATCTGCGTGGCAGTGATGTTTCGTACAACCCGGTGTTCGTTTCCTTCGCCCTGATTAGTCGTGATCAAGCCACGCTCTTCGTCGGTCAGGACAAGATCAATAGCCATCTGCGTCAAGTACTGGCTGCCGACGGTATCCAGGTGCGTGACTACGCGGAAGTTGGTCAGGCACTTGCGGGTCTCGTTGGCGGCACTCGCCTGCTGGTCGATCCGGCGCGTGTCACCCATGGCCTGCTGGACAATCTCGACGAGCGAGTCGTGCTGGTCGAGGGCATCAATCCGACCACGCTGAGCAAGTCGCGCAAGAGCGAGGCGGATCTGGTTCATATTCGCCAGGTGATGGAGCAGGACGGTGCAGCCTTGTGCGAGTTCTTCGCCTGGTTCGAGGCGAACCTTGGGCGCGAGACCATCACCGAACTGACGGTCGATGAGCAACTGAGCGCGGCACGTGCACGGCGTCCTGACTTCGTCTCGCTGAGCTTCTCGACCATCGCGGCGTTCAATGCCAATGGTGCCATGCCCCATTACCGCGCCACCGAGCAATCGCATGCGGTGATCGAGGGTAATGGCCTGCTGCTGATCGACTCGGGCGGCCAGTACCTGGGCGGGACCACCGACATTACCCGGATGGTGCCCATCGGTACACCCAGCCTGGAGCAGAGACATGACTGCACGCGGGTGCTCAAGGGAGTGATAGCGCTGTCGCGGGCGAGTTTCCCGCGGGGCATTCTTTCGCCGTTGCTCGATGCCATCGCCCGGGCACCGATCTGGGCCGATCAGGTCGACTACGGCCATGGCACCGGGCATGGCGTGGGCTACTTCATGAATGTGCACGAGGGGCCGCAGGTCATTGCTTATCAGGCGGCAACTACGCCGCAGACGGCCATGCAGGTCGGGATGATCAGTTCGATCGAGCCGGGCACATACAGACCTGGAGCCTGGGGCGTGCGAATCGAGAATCTCGTAGTCAATCGGGAGGCGGGCAGGAGCGCTTTTGGCGACTTCCTGGCCTTTGAAACCCTGACGCTTTGCCCGATCGACACACGGTGCTTGCTGCCCGAGCTGCTCGATGTTTCGGAGCGCCTATGGCTCAACCGTTATCACGAGACCGTGCGTGAGCGATTAGCGCCCCTGTTGCAAGGCGACGCACTGACTTGGTTGAGACTGCGTACGCAACCGGTCTGATCGACCGACTCGAACGAGAAAGGGCAGCCTGAGGCTGCCCTTTCGTTTATTTGCAGATGACGATCATGCTTCGGCTGGTGTAGCCGGCGGGGTTGATCCCGAACACGTAGTCGCCCGGTTCTTCGTCGCTGTCGCTGGAGCGAGCGATCACCTTGTACCCCTTGCTGCCGCAGGACGCCTGTGCATTGGCGTAGCACTTGTCCCAGGATGATGAAAGGCCGGAGCAGTTGATGTGCAGGCCTTTCTTCCCCCGCTTCACCTCGGTCTTGGCTGTAGCGGCACACCCAGCAATGGCCAAGATGGCCAGGATGAGAAAAATACGTTTCATTCCTGTCCTTATCTGGGCGGTGAGTAGTGTCCGCCCTTCTAGTGATGACTCGTTCTTCCTGAAATTCCCCTGCTTCCGTGCCCGGTTCAGTAGATCGTCTGAAGATGATGATGCCGTGACAGCTTAAACAGCCTGGCAGACAGGTACAAGGCTGAAGCTGTTCCAAATGAAAGTATTTCTCAAATCAATCAGCCGCTACGGGAGGGCTGCTTTCCTTGCGCATCGAGAGTGTGGCCCCTACCGAGGCAGTAATGATTGCCAGGATCGCCAGCCACTGGGTCAGGCTGAGAACTTCACCAAGGAACAAAAGCCCCGACAATGCGCCGAATGCGGGCTCGATACTCATCAGTGTGCCGAAGGTTCGCGCGGGCATCCGCGTCAGTGCGACCATTTCCAGGCTGTAGGGCAGGGCGGTAGAAAGGATTGCCACCGCAAGTGCGACCGGAATCAGCGCAGGGGTGAGCAAGGCGCTGCCGGCATGGGCGATGCCGATGGGAGCAACGAACAGCGCCGCGATCAATACGCCCAGGGCCGCAGTCTGAATGCCGTTTTCCGCGCCGGCTCGCTGGCCATATAGAATGTAGAGCGCCCAGCAGACGCCGGCACCCAAGGCGTAGGCCGCGCCGGTCAGGTCGAGGGATGCTCCCGTCTGGCCTGTCGGGATGAGCAGTAGCAGGCCGATGATGGCGAGCGCGATCCAGAGAAAGTCCAGGGCCCGGCGCGAAGCGAAGATCGCTACTGCCAGCGGACCGGTAAACTCCAGTGCTACGGCGATGCCTAGCGGAACGCTGCGCAATGACATATAGAAGAGGAAGTTCATCCCGCCCAAGGCCAGCCCATAGATGATGACGCTGCGCAGGGTGCTGGCATTAAACCTCGCGCGCCACGGACGCAGCAGCGCGAGCATGATGATGCTCGCAAAGATCAGGCGCAGTGTTGTGGTGCCCTGGGCGCCGACAACCGGAAACATGCTCTTGGCCAGTGATGCTCCGGACTGGATGGAGGCCATGGCAATCAACAGCAGGCCGATAGGGAACAGCGTAGCGGCCAGGCTGCGGGGCTGGGTGTTCATTTGGGGGAGACTGTCCTAATAAGAAGAAAGGGTGATCTGCGCAATATAGTGCGCAAATCCCGGTGGCGGGTGCAACTGCTCTTGAGGTATGCGCAGGCTAAGCCATTCATTCTGATTAAGATTTTGTGAAATAAAAGGTTGACGGCCTCTCAGATCCCCTTATAATGCGCCCCACTTCCGCAGCAAACGGAACGCAAAACTCCTTGTTAATCAACGAGTTAAGCGAGTTCGATGCGGCGTGAAGGGCTTCGATCATCTGATCGGCAGCGGTGAAAAAGGCAGTTGACAGCATCTTCGAGTGCTGTATGATTCGCCTCCCGCTACGAGAGATCGCAGCGAGTCAAGTGTTTGAAGCTAAACGAGTTTCTCGCGAAAAACTTCAAAATAAACGCTTGACAGGCAATGAGGAAAGCGTAGAATGCGCGCCTCGGTTGAGACGAAAAGCTCT